>CAZDHB010000005.1:0-29646 GCA_964505255.1 uncultured Porphyrobacter sp. | reverse complement strand
ATCGCGGTGCTGCGCTGCGTCTGCCTTGTCAGACGTCATCACAGCGCCAATGCCCGCAAAAGCGAGCAGGCAAATTGTGCAGAGGATTTGTGCGACCTTTGTCATTTGGTATCAATTTATACTAGCGAGCCGGTTAAAGAAGTGCTGAGAACGCATTTCATGCACGCTTTGTATATTCATTGGCCTTTTTGCGCATCAAAATGTCCGTACTGCGACTTCAATAGCCATGTGCGCGATCGCATCGACATCGATTTATGGAAAACTGTCCTATTTCGGGACATGCAGTATGAGGCTGCGCGGCCTGTTTCGGCGCCAATTGGCCCGTTAAAAGCGATTTTTTTCGGCGGCGGAACGCCCAGCCTGATGCCAGCAAGCCTTGTCGCGGACTTGCTGAATGAAGCCGAGCGCTTGTGGGGTTTCTCCAGCGACATAGAAATCACGCTAGAGGCTAACCCGTCCTCGGTCGAAGCCGCCAAATTTGCAGAATTGGCTCTGGCTGGTGTGAACCGTGTTTCGTTGGGCATTCAGTCCTTCGATGATGAAACGCTCAAATTTCTGGGCCGGTTGCATGGCTCTGACGAGGCGAAAGAGGCGCTTGCGACCGCGCAGAAACACTTTGCGCGAACCTCGTTTGACCTCATTTATGCTTTGCCGCGCCAAACGCCCGAACAGTGGCAACAAGCGCTTGCTTACGCTCTGTCTCTCGGGACAGAGCATATGTCGCTGTACCAATTGACGATCGAGCCGCAGACGCGCTTTGCAACCGATGTCAGGCGCGGGGTTTTTGACCCGCTTGAGGATGATCCGGCGGCTGATTTGTTTGTGATGACCCGCGAAATGACTGCCAATGCCGGTCTGCCAGCCTATGAGATTAGCAATCATGCACAGCAGGGCGCGGAAAGCCGCCATAATCTGACCTATTGGCGCTATCAGGATTACGCAGGCATTGGCCCCGGTGCGCATGGCAGACGCGCTGGCAAGGCGGTTTTGCGCCGCAAAAAGCCCGAAAACTACTTAGCATCCTTTGACAAACAACCGCATGGGATCAGCGAGGAACGCGATTTGACCCGCGCAGAGCAAGCAAGCGAAGCCTTGCTGATGGGTTTGCGGCTGACCGAAGGGATTGATCTGAGCGCATTAGAGGCGCGCTTCGATATTCCCACCAAGGCGCTGTTAAATAGAGATAAATTATCTCTCCATGCCGATCTTGGTTTGTTGAGGATCGAGGGTTCGAAAATCCAAGTAACTGATGCCGGAATGGTTGTCCTTGATGGCCTATTGGGTGAAATCGTCCCCGATGCCTTGGTGAATGCGTAACAGGCTTGGCGGTGAACAAAGGCAATGACCTCCTGGCCGATTGGCACCACCATTTGACGCACGGCCTGCGCCGATCCCAGAATACCGTCAGGGCCTATCATTTAGCTGCCCGCAAATTGCTGCAACAACGGGATTTGACGACTTGGCAAGCGGTCTCACGCGTCACGACGGCCGATCTCAGAGCGCAGCTCGCCCACCGGCGGAGCGAGGGATTGAGCAATGCCTCTGCCGCGCGCGAGCTGTCAGCGCTCAAAGCCTTTATCAAATTCGCTCGGCAAAAAGCAGGCGACACCAGCGCTCAGCCACCGCGCATGCGCGGTCCGCGGATCAAAAAAGGCCTGCCTCGCCCGGTTAGCCCGGATGACGCTATCGGGCTGTCGGAAACGGTTGGCGCCTTGGCGGCAGAGGACTGGATCGGCGCCCGGGATCAGGCGGTCTTACTGCTGCTGTATGGCGCAGGTCTGCGCATTGCCGAAGCGCTTGCAATCAAAGGCGCTGATACGCCGCTCGGCGCTCAGCTTAGGGTGACGGGTAAAGGCGGCAAGCAGCGTGTGGTCGCGATCCTTCCCATCGTTGCCGAGGCCGTGCAAAACTATGCCGACGCCTGTCCTTGGGGCATTGAACCTGCTGGCCCGCTGTTTCTGGGTGCACGCGGCGGTCCGCTGAACCCTGGGATGGTGCAAAAAGCTACGGCGAAGGCCCGCAAAGCGCTGGGCCTGCCGGCAAGCGCCACCCCTCACGCATTGCGGCACAGTTTCGCCACGCATTTGCTGAGTGCAGGCACAGATTTGCGCAGCCTTCAGGAATTGCTCGGTCACGCCAGCCTTGGATCAACCCAAATCTATACCAAGGTCGATGCCGCAACCATGCTCGGCACATATCGCAGCGCTCACCCGCGCGAGCAGGAGGACTAGCGCCCCTTCTTTAGCCTTCTAACGCGGCATGTTTGCGCTCTATCACGTCCCAGATCGCCCCGGCGCTGTCTGTGCCGTTAAACTTGTCGATCGCCACAATACCCGTAGGCGACGTGACATTGATCTCTGTGAGCCATTTGCCGCCAATTACGTCGATCCCGACAAACACCTGCCCTCGCCGTTTCAATTCTGGCCCCATCGCGGCACAAATCTCTTCCTCGCGCGCGGTCAGCTGCGCCGCTTCGGCATAGCCGCCTTGCGCCAGATTAGAGCGAAATTCGCCCTCCTCGGGTACGCGGTTAATCGCGCCGGCAAACTCGCCATCGATCAGCACGATCCGTTTGTCGCCCTAAGACACCTCAGGCAAGAAAGGCTGGATCATATGCGGCTCCGGCCAAGTTTGATTGAACACTTCCATCAAGGCCGACAAATTGGTCCCGTCTTCGTCGATCTTGAAAATCGCCTTACCGCCATTGCCGTGTAGCGGTTTAACAACGACGGCCCCGTGCTCGGCTTGAAACGCGCGCACATCATCCAGCGTGCGAGCGATCAAGGTTGGCGGCATGAACCGCGCAAAATCGAGCACAAACATCTTCTCCGGCGCATTGACCACTTCGCGCGGATCATTGGCCACCACAGTCGTGCCCTTAAGCCGGTCCAGCAGCAGCGCTGCACTGATATAACCAAGGTCAAACGGAGGGTCCTGCCGCATCAAAACCACATCGATATCACGCGCCAGATCAATCGGCCGGCGCTCTTCCATGGTAAAATGATCGCCCAGCACCCTTTGCACTTTTACCGGTGCGCCCAGCGCGGTCAGCTTGCCAATCGGGCTGCCATCGCTTTGCCATGCCAGCGTGCCGACATCGTAATGGAACACTGTGTGCCCGCGGGCCTGCGCGCCCTCAATCAAAGCGAAGGACGAATCGCCCGCAATATTGACCGTTTCCATGGGGTCCATCTGAACCGCGACGCGCAAACTCATAGTGACTGTTTCCCTCGTGCAAATGGCGCGGCATAATCATCCCCCACGCGAGGGATCATTTACCCGCTCAAGAGTGCCCTATCGCGGCGCGCTAAGGCTGCCAAGCATTCTCGATGTGGCGCGGCGGCGTGTGAGGTGCAAGCAGGACGACATCAATGCGCATATCATCCCCCGCTTGCAGATAATCGGGTGCGGCCACTTCTGCAGCGGCGGCAACCCGCGATAAGCGGCGTTCATCAATGGCAAAGTCCAGCTCTTCTGCGCGTTTGCGATATTTTACCTCGACAAAGGCCACCAAAGCTTGCCTGCGCATCACCAGGTCAATTTCACCAACCGGGGTTTTCACGCGCTGCGCCAGCGCCTCCCAACCTTGGCTTTCCAACCATGCGGCTGCGTAATCTTCAGCCTTTCGGCCGCTTTGCTCAGCCAGAAAGCGTTTCATCACGAACCCTTTAGCTCCAGCGCGCGGGCATACAGCGCCTTACGCTCGCGTCCGGTCGCCCGCGCCACATCAGCCGCCGCTTGCGAAGGTTTCGCCTCGCGCAAAGCCTCTCGCAAAAGCAGGTCAATATCGCGGTCCTCGAGATCCGCCTCTTCCGGCGGGGCAATCATCAGAACAATTTCACCTTTTGGCGGATTGGCGTCGTAATACGCCTTCACCCCCGCAGGCAGCCCGCGCCGAACCTCTTCATGAAGCTTGGTTAGCTCTCGCGCGACAGCAACTTCGCGGTATTCGAGTAAATCCTCGATTGCCGACAAACTCGCGAGCAAACGCGGGGCGGTTTCGTAAAAAACCAATGTCGCATCCACCCGCGAAAGCTCTTGCAAGACTTCTCGCCGCGCCTTGTCTTTCGAGGGCAAAAATCCGCCAAACAGAAACCGGTCATTGGGCAATCCCGACACGGTCAGCCCGGTAACCACTGCCGATGGCCCCGGCAGGCTGGTCACGCAAAGTCCCGCAGCATAAGCGTCCTGCACAAGCCGGTAGCCCGGGTCCGAGATGATTGGCGTCCCCGCGTCGCTGACCAGAACGACTGCGCCGGTTTGCGCATGAGCAATTATTTTTTCGCGCTGCGCAGCATCGGCGTGATCATCATAACGCAGCATGGGTTTGGATATATCGAGCGCCTTCAACAGCTTGCCCGTCACCCTCGTGTCTTCGCAGGCGACAATCTCGCACTGCCGCAAAACCTCGACAGCTCGCAGCGTTATATCTCCAAGATTGCCAATCGGGGTAGCCACGATATAGAGGCCCGCGCTAAGAGATTGAGAAGCCGGGTCAGGCTGAGAAGAGTCGCTTTTGTTCACGCGGCCGTCATGGACCAAGGCAACGGGGAGCAACAAGAATGGCGTGGACCGCAATAACCGGAAAAGTGACCGAGAATTTGAAAATGATCAGCATGTCTGACGCGAAATTGGGCCTTGGACGGATATTCAACCGGCGATCGGCCATTGCTGGCGCTGCGGCAATGGCGCTGGCTGGCTGTGCGGTGGTCCCCAAAACGGCCGAAGTACCCTCCGGGCCGGTCGCGACCACGCCCACGCCGGAGCCAAGCGCGACGGCTTTGCCAACCGATCAGACGCGCCACCGGGTCGCCTTGCTGGTGCCGATGTCGGGCCGCAATGGCGCGGTCGGCCAATCCATTGCCAATGCGACAACGATGGCGCTGCTGGATACCAATGCCTCAAACCTGCGCATCACGACTTATGACACGGCCACCGGCGCTGGCGCTGCGGCAAGCCGGGCGCTGGCGGATGGCAACAAGCTTATCCTCGGGCCTATGCTGGGCGCCAATGTTAGCGCGGTTCAAGCCGTTGCCCAGCCCGCCTCTGTGCCGCTGGTTTCTTTCTCCAACGATGCCAGCGTGGCGGACACCAATGTCTTTGTGATGGGCCATATTCCCGAACAATCGATTGCCCGCACCGTGGCTTATGCGCGCAGTCAAGGCTCCAGCAATTTCGCAGTGCTTTCGCCCAATGGCCAATATGGGCTGCGGGCGGAGGCCGCTTTGCGCGTTTCGGTTGAGCGTTATGGCGGCACCGTGTCCTCGGTTGAGCGCTATGCAAGAGGCAACACCTCGATCATCAGTGCGGCGCAGCGTTTGAAAGATCGCGGCGGGTTCGATTCTGTTCTGATCGCAGATGGCGCGCAATTGGCCGCCCGCGCGGCGGATCGCATCAAGCCGGGCGGCGCAGGATCGACCCGTTTGCTTGGTACAGAGCTGTGGAGCGGGGAAAGCTCCGTTACGCGCTCCCCTGCCCTTCGCGGTGCCTTGTTCTCGGCTGTTTCCGACGGGCGCTACAGGCGGTTCGTGACAAGCTATGAGGGGCGCTTCGGTTCTCAGCCATACCGGATCGCGACCTTGGGTTATGATGCGGTTTTGCTGTCGCTGAGGGTTGCGCGTGACTGGCAAATTGGCAGCGCGTTCCCGACCGATCAATTGCGCTCTCCCGATGGTTTTTTGGGTCTCGACGGCGCTTTCCGGTTTCGCAGCAGCGGGATTGTCCAGCGCGCCATGGAAGTGCGCCGGGTAAGCGGCGGTCAGGTGAGCATTGTGGATGCTGCGCCAAGCCGTTTTGACGACTGACGATAAGCAGCTTTGCTGTCTTGTGAGGGCCTCTGCCTCGCCGCTATAGGATTGCCCTATGGCAGACGATCTATTTGAAGGCACGCCCACCTCGAGCGGCGATTACGATTCCTCCTCAATCGAGGTGCTCGAAGGGCTGGAGCCGGTGCGCCGCCGGCCTGGCATGTATATTGGCGGCACCGATGACCGCGCGCTGCATCATCTGGTGGCAGAAGTGCTCGATAATGCCATGGATGAGGCCGTGGCTGGCCATGCCAACCGGATCGAATTGCGTCTGGAGGAAGGCAACCGGGTGACTATCGCGGATAATGGCCGCGGGATACCGGTCGATGAGCACCCCAAATATCCGGGAAAATCAACCCTCGAGGTCATTCTGACCACGCTCCATTCGGGCGGTAAATTTTCCGGCAAAGCCTATGCGACAAGCGGGGGTTTGCACGGTGTCGGGGTCAGCGTTGTCAACGCCTTGTCCGATGATACGCGGGTCGAGGTTGCCCGCGACAAACAATTATACGCGCAAGAGTTCTCCAAAGGTCTGGCGAAAGGCCAGATCGAAGAGGTTGGCGCGGCCCCCAACCGGCGCGGCACAACCGTCAGCTTTCGCCCTGATCCGGAGATTTTTGGCGAGCGCGCTTTCAAACCGCACCGCCTGTTCAAATTGGCGCGGTCCAAAGCCTATTTGTTTGCCGGTGTGGAAATCCGCTGGAAATGCGCCGAGGCGCTTAGCGACGAGAACGTTCCGCAAGAGGCCGTTTTCAAATTTCCGGGCGGTTTGGCCGACCATTTGAAGGAACAGATCGGCGCGCGCGAATGCGTCACTGCAGAGCCCTTCACCGGCAATCAGGATTTCCCCGACAACGACGAGGGTATCTCGCAAGGACGGGTTGAATGGGCGATTGCTTGGCCGCTTTATTCTGACGGATCGACCAGCTGGTATTGCAACACAGTGCCTACTCCTGACGGCGGGACGCATGAACAAGGCCTGCGTTCAGCCCTAACCAAGGGTCTGCGCGGCTTTGGTGAACTGACGGGCAATAAGAAAGCCAAGGATATCACTGCGGACGATGTGATGAACGGCGCGGAAATCATGCTGTCGGTGTTTATCCGCGATCCCCAGTTTCAAAGCCAGACCAAGGACCGATTGACCTCGCCCGAGGCTGCGCGGCTGGTCGAAAATGCGGTACGCGATCACTTCGACTTGTTCCTGTCAGGCAATATGGACCGCGGCAAGGCTTTGCTGGGTCAGGTGATGGAACGGATGGAGGAACGCCTTCGCCGCAAGCAAGAACGCGAGATAAAGCGCAAAACCGCAACCAACGCCAAGAAGTTGAGATTGCCGGGTAAACTCACCGATTGCTCAGGCGATGGTGACGGCGAGACAGAATTGTTCATTGTCGAAGGCGACAGCGCGGGCGGCAGCGCCAAACAAGCGCGCAACCGCAAGACGCAGGCCATTTTGCCCATTCGCGGCAAGATTCTCAACGTGGCCTCAGCAACCGCTGACAAAATTCGCGCCAACAGCGAAATCGCTGATCTCAGCCTCGCGCTGGGCTGCGGGACGCGCAAGGATTGCGACCCTGAAAACCTGCGCTATGACCGGGTTATCATCATGACCGATGCTGACGTCGACGGGGCGCATATTGCCACCCTGCTGATGACCTTTTTCTTTCAGGAAATGCCCGATCTGGTGCGCAAGGGGCATTTGTTTCTCGCCCAGCCCCCGCTTTACCGCCTGACCGCTGGCAAAGAGAGCCGCTATGCCAGTGACGATGCTCACCGTGCGCAATTGGAAGAAACTGTTTTCAAAGGCAAAAAAGTCGAGGTTGGCCGCTTTAAAGGGCTTGGCGAAATGAATCCTCAGCAATTGCGTGAAACCACGATGGATCCCGATAGCCGCAGCCTGATCCGCATTACCTTGCCGCAGGAATTTGAGCAAAGAGCGGTGGTCAAAGAGCTGGTCGATCATTTGATGGGCCGCAATCCAGAGCACCGGTTTAACTTCATTCAAAACCGCGCAGGCGAAGTCGATCGCGACTTGATTGACGCCTAAACCCAAAGCCGATTTGCCGCGCATCTGAACTTATCGCGCGTGTTCGGGCCGCTGTGCTGATCCCTTGACCAAAGATAGCGCTTGGCTAAGCTGAAGCGCATGACCGTTTTCTATATCTCGCGCGCGTCTTGCCCGCGTTCACAGGCCCGCCCCTCGATTGCTCATATAGGGTGGTTCCTGGGGGCCTTACTGAGTGCTTTGGCACTCATACCCTCGCCCCTCGCGGCTCAGGAAACCACATCGCTAGCCAGCGCTGAGACGGCCGAGCCGTCAACCCCGCTAAAAGCCCGCGCGAGCGATGTGATCCCCATAATCAAGGGCGAAATCCCGCCCGAAGAGGCCTTTGCAGCCAATTTCCTCAAAGCCATTCCGCCTGCACAATTCGCACTGGTCTCCGCGCAAATACAGGCGCAATTTGGTGCGCCCTTGGCCCTGATCGAGGTCACACCAACCAATCAAACCACGGCCAATATCGCGATCCGGTTTGAACGGGCCATTGGCCGCGGGCTCATTTCGATTGAACCCGCGCCGCCGCATAAGATCACCGGACTAATGCTCAGCCAATTCGATGAAATCGGCGATAATGCGGCAAAAATTGAAGCGGACTTACAAGCTCTTCCGGGCGAGGTTAGCGCCTATTTCGGCCCGCTCGACGGATCAGAGCCAAGGATCGCCATTGCGGCCGACACGCAGCTGGCCATCGGCTCCACCTTCAAGCTCTATGTGCTTTCTGCTTTGCAGCGCGAGATTAGTGAGGGCAAGCGGCGATGGCATGATGTCTTACCTCTCACGCGGCGCTCTTACCCAAGCGGTCAAATGCAAGACTGGCCGCTGGGATCACCGGTCACCTTGTATACGCTCGCCGGCCTGATGATTTCGGTCAGCGACAACACGGCGACCGATCAGTTGATTGCCGAATTGGGCCGCGAAACAATCGAGCGTGAAATGGCTTTGATTGGGCACAGCGATATCGAACGCAATCAGCCTTTTCTCAAAACGATTGAACTTTTCGGACTTAAAGGTAGCCCAGAAAACGCGGAAAAATACATCAATGGTGATCTTGCGAAAAAGCGCTTCTTGCTGCGGGATTTTGAAGATGACATCGGCGGCAATGCCGATAATTTACCCATCTCCCAGCTCTCTGAGCCAACCTACATCGATAGCCTCGAATGGTTTGCCAACGCGGATGATCTGCGCAGGCTGATGCTGCGTTTTGCCGACCCTGACAGCGCCGAGGCGCGCGCGATCCTCTCGATCAATCCGGCAATGTCAGACAGCAGAATCGCGCAATGGTCCTATGCCGGTTTCAAAGGCGGATCAGAGCCGGGGGTGCTGAACCTCACATGGCTGCTGATTGACGGCGAAGGTCAGCCCCATATCCTGACGCTGAGTTGGAACAATCCTGATGCGGTGCTCGATGATGCCAAGCTGATTGCGCTGGCCAACCGCATCATGGGCCTCCCCCGCTAAACACAGCCCGCTAAACACATCCCGCTAAACACAGCGGCGTTTGGCTCGCCCTTGCGGCCACTCGCCAATCCACCCTGCGAAAAACGCTAGCCCTTGCGAGATAGACTTGCGCCGCGCGGCTGGGCCGCTTAACGCACACGTCAAGCAAAGTTTCAAAGGACAACCGATGGCTGATACCCGTTTCGAAGGCACAAATGACTATATCGCGACCGATGATCTGAAAGTCGCGGTGAATGCTGCGGTGAAGCTGCGCCGGCCGCTTTTGGTCAAGGGAGAGCCGGGTACGGGCAAAACCGTTCTCGCGCATGAGATTTCAAAAGCGCTGGGCGCCCCGCTGATCGAATGGAACATCAAATCCACCACCAAGGCTCAACAAGGGCTTTATGAATATGACGCGGTCGCGCGGCTACGCGATGGCCAGCTTGGTGACGAGCGCGTGCATGACATTTCAAACTACATCAAGAAGGGTAAGCTGTGGGAGGCTTTCACCAGCAAGGAACTGCCGGTTCTCCTGATTGACGAGATCGACAAGGCCGATATCGAATTTCCGAACGATCTCTTGCAAGAACTCGACCGGATGAGCTTCGATGTTTATGAAACGCATGAGACAATCGCCGCCAAAGAACGTCCGATTGTTGTCATCACATCGAACAATGAGAAAGAGCTGCCAGATGCGTTCCTGCGCCGCTGCTTCTTTCATTATATTAAGTTCCCTGATCGTGACACGATGCGCGAGATTATCGATGTGCACTTCCCTGATATTCAGAAAAACCTCGTCACCAAGGCAATGGATATCTTTTATGAATTGCGCGACGTGCCTGGACTGAAAAAGAAGCCGAGCACCAGCGAGCTGCTCGATTGGCTCAAATTGCTGCTGAACGAGGATATGCCCATTGAAGTTCTCAAGGACGCCAATCCGAACAGCGCAATTCCGCCCATGCATGGCGCCTTGCTCAAGAACGAGCAGGACGTGATGATGTTTGAGCGGCTGGCATTTATGGCGCGGCGCAACCCGAGCTAACTCACGATCTGTTTAAACTGCTGCCGGTCTCAATGGCTGGCGGCTGAGCTGGAGCAGGTCAGGCTTTCGCGCTTTAATTGTCTCGATCACTTTCGAGAAGATAGGCGTATTTGAAATCGCCCCAACGTTCGCCAGCGATGATCAATGGCACATAGGCACAGCGCACAACCTTGTAATCTCCGGCGTGAGAAAATGGCTGGCGGAAGACCGACATGCGATAAGGCTCGTTGCTTTCAAGCGCCATTTTGTCGGCCTGATCGAGCAGCATTCGGCCATTGCGGCAAAACTGATCATCATGCGTGCGATCACCAATCGGTGTGCGCGCGAACTTATCGATATGCGTGGGCATGAAGCCGTTTTTATCGCTGAACACTGCGGCCAAACAGGATGAATGCCCGCTATGCGCGCGGTTAATTATCGGGCGCAGTTTCGTTTCGGCAAAATCGCTAAACCGAGTGCGGTAGCGCACCGGATCGGAGCCTTCGATCACCTGATAATCTTGATCAAATACTGCCTCGCGGGTCAATTCGCCGCTCTCCAGAGCAGCTGTGATCGCATCCGTCAGCTCTTCGTTAAATCCCATCGCCATATCAACAATCTGACGGTCATTGGGTGAGAGATCGGCCTTAACGATATCGTCGAACATATCATTGGCGAGCCCTTCGAGCCCATTGGTTTCCCGATGCGCCTCGACCAGATTGGCTTCATTGTTTGATGCAGCGGACATCGAGCTGTCGATCACGTCCTGAACCTTGCTGATTCGATCAGTCATCATGCCGGTAGACTGGGCGATCTGATCATTCTGTTGATCGACTTCACGCACCAGATTGGACACATCGGTTATGGTGTCTTCGATGCTGGAAACCGAAGCCTTGGCTGCATTGCTGACGTCAGCGCCCACCTTGATCTGATCAATCACTTGGTTCGCCTCTAGGCCTAGCGCGTCAATCACGGTCACGATTTCGTCGGTTGCGACGCGTGTCTCATTCGACAAGCCTTTTACCTCGCTCGCAACGACCGCGAATGTTCGTCCGGCCTCCCCGGCTCGCTGCGCCTCGATCGAGGCATTGAGGGCCAGAATATTGGTGGTTTCGGCAATCTCTTGAATGGTTTGCGAGCAAGTCTTCACTTGCGTCATAGCCGAGGCGAAGCCCGTCACATGACTGCTCAATTGGTCAACCAAATTCAGCAGCTCTGTAATTTGGCCGAGCGATGCATGAATCTGCGCCGTTCCTTTGCTGAGCCGCTCAATCGCCCGTGATGACAGAAGGCGCGATTCATCAGACGCCTCAACAACTTTCAGCTGATCCTTATGGAGCTCATCGACAGTACCCTGCAGTTCGATATGCTCGGCCCGCAAGGCGCCCGATGTATCAATCACCGCCTGCAGCAATCCGCCCACATTGGCGCATCCGACCGTCACCTTGCCGCAATTGTCCGACAAGGATCCAATTGCGCGGCTCCCGCCAGTATCAAACTTGCTCAAATCCATTTCGAATTGGCCCCAAAACTGTCGCTTCACCAAATTTCGCATTAGCGGCAAAGGGTTATCGGCCCGTTAACCATCTGCGGCGCGCCTGAAAGGCTACGGGATCGGGGCCCTCGCTGTCATTTTCGCACTTTTCGCCGCGCCCCCTTTATGCTTTAGCTCCGCCTCATGTTTTTCAACTTCGTAGACGAACTTCGTTCAGCCGGCATTTCAGCCAGCTTCAAAGAGCACCTCACCTTGCTGGAGGCGCTCGACCGTGACGTAATTGAACGCTCGCCAGAGGAGTTTTATTACCTCAGCCGCGCGACTTTCGTGAAGGATGAAGGGCTGATCGACCGGTTTGATCAGGTTTTCCAGAAGGTCTTCAAGGGGATCCTGTCCGATTATGGCCAGAACCCCGTCGAAATACCCGAGGATTGGCTGAAAGCGGTGGCGGAGAAATTCCTCACGCCTGAGGAAATGGAAAAGATCGAGAGCCTGGGTGACTGGGACGAGATTATGGACACCCTCAAGAAACGGCTTGAAGAGCAGGAAAAGCGCCACGAGGGCGGCAATAAATGGATCGGGACCGGCGGCACCTCGCCCTTTGGCCACAATGGCTACAACCCGGAAGGCGTGCGGATCGGCGGGGAAAGCAAGCATAAGCGCGCCGTAAAAGTCTGGGAAAAGCGCGAGTTCAAAAACCTCGACAGCACCAAAGAATTGGGCACGCGCAATATCAAGATGGCTTTGCGGCGGCTGCGCCGATTTGCCCGCGAAGGAAACCCGGACCAGCTCGATCTGGATGCGACGATTGACGGCACGGCAAAACAAGGCTGGCTCGACATTCATATGCGGCCCGAACGCCGAAACGCGGTCAAATTGCTGCTTTTTCTAGATGTTGGCGGGTCGATGGATCCCTTTATCAAGCTGTGCGAGGAATTGTTCAGCGCGGCGACAACCGAATTTAAAAACCTCGAATTTTTCTACTTCCACAATTGCCTTTACGAAGGCGTTTGGAAAGACAATCGTCGCCGCTGGCAAGAGCGCACAAAGACTTGGGACATCCTCCACAAATATGGTCACGATTATAAGGTGATCTTCGTCGGTGATGCAGCGATGAGCCCGTATGAGATCACGCATCCCGGCGGCAGTGTTGAGCATATGAACGAGGAATCGGGCGTCAGCTGGATGCAGCGCGTGACCAACACCTACCCCGCGACTGTATGGCTAAACCCAGTGCCGGAGAAGCAATGGGGTTACTCGCAAAGCACCAAGATCATGAAAGAGCTGGTCGATGACCGGATGTATGGATTGACGCTGGACGGATTGGATGATGCCATGCGCGAGTTATCGCGCAAGCAAGGCCATTGATCACGCAACCGTCCGAGGGGACCCCATCGATCTGAAATTGTGCATTGCAATATAAATTTTCATTCCCATGTCGTGTCCTAGCAAACGAAAGGACCGGATAATGGACATAGATATTGGTATTTCATCGAGTGAGCGCGCGCAATCCGCGGCTGCCCTCAAGAAACTGCTGGCCGATACATATGCGCTCTATCTGAAGACCCATGGTTATCACTGGAATGTCGAAGGACCACATTTCCAGCAGCTCCACGCGCTTTTCATGGAGCAATACACAGAGATGTGGAACGCGGTGGATGAGCTGGCAGAGCGCGTGCGGGCCTTGGGTGAATATGCCCCCGCCTCCTATTCCGCGATGGCCAAGCTCTCATCGATTGCGGAGGAAACCGGAGAGCCTGACTGGAAGACGATGGTCACAAATTTGGCCAGCGGTCATCACGAGGTGGCAAAATCTGCGCGCGAAGTGCTGCGGGTAGCAGAGGAGATTGGCGATGATGCAACGGCCGACGTAGTCACACCGCGCATCACCCTGCATGAAAAAACCGCTTGGATGCTGCGCGCGACGGCAAGTTAGTCGCCTTGCCTCAGGCTGAGGCCGCAAGACTCAAACCGCCGAGCCGGCCTAAACCAGCAGGGCTTTGCCCCGAGTTTTGACACGGCGCCGATTTCTAGTCGATAGCCAAATGAGCGGCACGCCGGTAGGCGGGCTGAGAAAAGGCGCAGCCGAGTTTAGCCGGTTGCCTAGGCAAGAGGCCCATTGCCGGGTTCTTAGACGTATTGACGGGAGGCGAGAATGAAGAAACTTTTGAACGGCCATTTCAACATCATGAAGTTAACGCGCAAGGAATATGATGCCTCCGTCAACGCGCTCAACATTTTCTTTGGTGCGGTCATCGGGATCAGTCTTGGAAATATAGGTGAGATACCCACCGAAGATTATGTGACCCTGCTGATTGTGACCGTCATTGCGGTCACCTCCATCCTGTTCGTAAGCTATTCAGAGCGCCGCATCTGGAGCATCATCAGCATGAGCATTGTGCTCGGCGGTGTCTGGTGGATCGATCAGTCCAATCTGAACGATTTGACCCTACCTGCAAAATTGCTCCCAACCTTGGCGGTTTGGGGGTTGCTGGCTGTGGCGACAGAATACACCGACATTATCGAGGAAAAGGATGGGGCTCCTTAAGCCATGAACAGGCTTTACACTGCGATCGCGAAAGCTCTGTAAGAAGATCTCTTTTTTAAACGTTTGGTTTGAAAGGGCTCAATAAAGCAAATGCGCCTGCACCGCCTCGCGCCAAGCCGCCTCATCCTTTGCCGCAAGAGCGTCCAAATCCGCAGGCGTGCTGCCGGGATCATCGACCCAATCGCGCAAAGAAGCCCCGCCATTGATCACGTCAATCGCCAGCACGTCCTCGGTGTATTCATACGCAAAATCCTTGCCTCGCCACAGCGGGTAATCAGGGTAAAGCCGCCGGATCGCCTTGAAAGCCAGCGCTTGCAAGCGCCACGGCCTGAACGCTTGCGGATCGTACTGCGGCCCTTCTGCATGCACCATCAGAGCGCTGCAAAGCGCGCCTGTATGCTTGTGAAAGGTCGGCTCGAAATAGCATTCGCGCAAACTGCATCCCGCCAGCCATTCTGGCGCGAAGGCTCGCATTTCCGCCAGCACTGCTTTTGCATCCAGATCAGGCGCGCCGAACAAGACCTCTAAGGGGCGGGTCGTCCCCCTGCCCTCACTCACGCTTGCCCCCTCGATCATCACCGTTCCGGCATAGGCCCGTGCCATATTCACACTGGCCGCGTTGGGCGAAGGGTTGATCCAGATGCGGCTTTCCGGCCAGCCATAGCCGGGGCCATCCGGCTCCCACCCCTCCATCGCCGCAACACGGTAAGCCACGTCCAGGCCGAAATGCGCAATAAACCAATGCCCCATTTCACCCAGCGTTAGCCCGTGACGCATCGGCATCGGTGCGGCCCCGACGAAACTCTCATGCCCCGGAACCAGCAGCGTCCCCTCAACCGGACGGCCAGCAGGATTGGGCCGGTCCAGCACCCACACCTCTTTGCCGCGCTTAGCCGCCTCTTCAAGCAGATAGAGCAGCGTCGTCACGAAGGTATAAATGCGGCAACCAAGGTCTTGCAGATCGAACAGAAACACATCCGCACTGTCCATCATCGCAGCCGTAGGGCGGCGCACTTCGCCATAAAGCGAGAATACGGGGATGCCATATTGCGGATCGGTCTCATCCGCTGTCTCGACCATATTGTCCTGCTTATCGCCCTTTAGGCCGTGCTGCGGGCCAAAGGCGCTGGTGATGTTCACCCCAGCAGCGATCAAGGCGTCCAAGCTGTGCGTCAAATCCTCGGTCACAGAAGCAGGATGCGCCACCAAACCCACACGCTTGCCCTCCAGCTCTTTCAAAAGGTCGGGCTCTGCGAGCAGGCGATCAATTCCAAACTTCACGGTCATCATTTCTGTTCCATGATATGAGTGCGGCAGGTTTCGGAATGGAACTCCGCCGCGCCGGCAGCAAAGGCGAGAGCCCAGAATTGAATTGCGCCGGCGTGATCCTCGACAATCGCGTTCAAGGCCAATTTTGCAGGGACACGCAATTCAGCCTCGATCTTCGCCTCCAAAACCAGTTCAGTGCCGCTATGCGTGCAGTCAATTGATACCGCGCCAACTTCGCCATCGCGCATGCCTTCGCGAAAGCCGTCAAAATCATAGCAGGCCCAGCGGCTTGAGGGAGAGAGGTTGAACTCGCGGTAGGAGCGGCCTGACAAGGGCTGCCAGAAAATCTCGAAACAGGTCGTCTTCCACAAATTGTCTCTGCGGCTCGCCGTTGCATGAGGTGGGATTTTGATGCCCTCGATATCTCCCTCGAGGCGGAAACGCGCGTCACAGCCTTGCGCGGTCTGATGGATATCAGCGGTGACCTTATGGACCGGGCCTTTGTCGCAATCTGCGTGGAGGATGAGAGGTTGCATAGCGCAAAGCCCTATGGATATGCACCCGCCCTAGCAAGACCCATCAGGCGCAGCTTTGCCCTTTGCCGTCAATCAAGCTGTAACGCGAAGCATGCCGGATTGTGAAAGTCAGGCTCATCACCCGGATGGCGCAGCGCCCAATAGCTCAAATTTTGCGGCTTTTCCTCAAGGACGCTGCACACCCCGATTCGGTCACCGCCTATGAAATCGACCAGAGGCAGAAACGCGTTCAGGACAAAGGTATTGTCGCCTTGGTCAGACGATATCTCCGGCACACGTTCAGGCACATAATCGGCATGTTTCTGGCGATAGGACGAAAACTCATAAGCGGCCCAAGCGCGCGAGGGGGAAAAATTATACTCGACATATCGACCATTGCCGCGGTGGACGAAGATTTCAAAGCACGTAGATTTCCAAAGATTATCAAGGCGGTCACAAGGACCCTCCTGAGGTATTGTCAGCAATCCGCAGCCATCCACCCGAAAGCGGAACATGATCCGTCCATCATCGACCAATGACCAACGGACATTTACGCCGTTCACGTCAATCGGCTGATGCGCGCGATGATGTTTCAACTCATGGACTTGCAAAGATGCGTCCTCATGCTACCCGACAGGCGTTATGAGCCAGTACTCTTCCAGCCTTCTCAACCTGCTTTCCGAACGCGGTTATATCCATCAGCTCACCGATGCGGAAGGGCTTGATGCGCTTAGTAACAAACAGATTGTTCCAGCTTACATCGGTTTTGACGCTACCGCCCCTAGCCTCCATGTGGGCAGTCTGGTGCCGATCATGATGCTCAGGCGGTTGCAGCAGGCCGGGCACAAGCCAATCGTCGTGATGGGCGGCGGCACAACCAAGGTTGGCGATCCCAGCGGCAAGGATGAAAGCCGCACCATGCTCAGCGGGCAAGACATTGCGGGCAATATCCAGTCTATTCGCCAAGTGTTCGACAGGATGCTTGAATTTGGTGACGGGCCTACCGATGCGATTTTGGTCGATAATGACGAATGGCTCAGCAAGCTGGGCTATATTGAGCTGCTGCGCGATGTCGGTCCGCATTTCACGGTCAACCGGATGCTGACGTTTGACTCTGTGCAATTGCGGCTGGAGCGGGAGCAACCGCTCACCTTCCTCGAGTTCAATTACATGATTTTGCAAGCGTTTGATTTCCGCGAATTGGCCAAACGCTATGACTGCCGCTTGCAAATGGGCGGCAGCGATCAATGGGGCAACATCGTTAACGGAATTGAGCTTGGCCGAAGAATGGACGGGTCCCAGCTGTACGGATTAACCACGCCTTTGATCACAACCGCTGATGGCAAGAAAATGGGTAAAACGGCCGCTGGTGCGGTGTGGCTGAACTCGGAACAATTGCCTGATTATGACTTTTGGCAATATTGGCGCAATTGTGATGACCGCGATGTTGGCCGCTTTCTAAAGCTGTTCACAGATGTCCCGCTCGGTGAAATCGCTCGTTTGGAAAAGCTCGCCGGGGCCGAGATTAATGATGCGAAGGTCATTCTCGCCAATGCAGTGACTGCTCTGGTGCGCGGGGACGAGGCCGCGGCTGCGGCGCAGCGCACCGCCGCTGATACCTTTGCCAAGGGCGGAATGGGGGAGGATTTGCCGACCCTATCCATCGGAGCAGAGGGAATGCGAATCGGGGCGATTTTAACCGCGCTCGGATTTACTGCCTCCAATGGCGAGGCCAAACGTAAGCTTGCAGAAGGGGCGGTGAAGCTCGATGGCGCGGCGAAATCTGACCCGGGAGAAGTCATTTCCCTCGGGGATGGAGAGGAAGCAAGGCTCAGCCTAGGCAAGAAGAAGCACGCCATCCTGCGCAAATAAAACGTTACGAAACAGTCAATTGTGTCCCGTAACGGCACATTTAATTTTACCAAATATCAGCCTTTATTGGTCATATTCATCTTGGATACACCATTAGAGGAAGCCCCCTAAATGTCTGCCGGAGCACAGCTCAGCGTAACAGATCAGCGCCGTATGGCCCGCCATCCCGTCGATCACCCAGTGATTGCGGAGCACTTCAGAGATGGCGATATTCGCATGCATATTGCGAATCTTTCCGCCAATGGCTTTATGATTGATGACGCGCAATCACTTAGTCGCGGAGATCGCATTGTCGTTCGCTTGCCGGTCATCGGACGCATTGAATGCTATTGCATCTGGACGCGCGACAACCGCGCTGGTTTCCAGTTCGAGCGGATCATTCGCATCGATGATTTCCTGAGCGTTATTGACGAATTGCAGCCCAACCCGCGTCTGCGCAAACCACGGTAAGTCTTATCCGGCCGGTATCACGGCCAAGATAACCGATTTTGCGGGCTAAGCTGGCGGCTAACCCTGCCGCAATCCTTTCCTGTTTGGTGATTGGCGAGCGCTAGCGGCTTCACAAGTTACCTTACCCCTGTCATGGCACCTGCGTGGCAGCAGTTCATCCCTTTACGATAGCGAATTTTCGCGCTTATTGGCTTGCGCGCCTGACGATGACGCTGGCGCAATACGCCATGCTGCTGATCATCGGTTGGCAGGTCTACAATATGGCGCGCGACAGCGGGCTAAGCGTCGCAGAGGCCTCCGGCCAATTGGCTTTGGTCGGCCTCTTGCAATTTATTCCCTTGTTCGTGCTAACGCCGATTGTCGGTTTTGCCGCAGACCGCTTCGATCGGCGCAATATCGGCAGGCTCACCGTGCTTTTGCAATTGGTCTGCGCCTGCATTCTAGGCTGGTTCACCTGGCAATCCGCGATCAATCTGCCGATCATTTTGGCTGTCGCCGTCCTGCTTGGCATCGCTCGCGCCTTCAGCGGTCCGGCGCTATCTGCCCTTGCGCCCAATCTGGTGCCGAAAGAAGCCCTGCCGACCGCCATCGCCTTGTCCTCGATAGGCTGGCAGGTTGGCATGCTAGGGGGGCCGGCAATCGCGCCAATCCTTTATCGCATCACGCCCGCCCTGCCCTATGCCATTGCGGCCGTCCTGATGACGATCTCGCTCATCGCGCTTTCCTTCATTAGCAAGGTTGCGCAGCCAGCCATGCCCAAAGATGTGCGCCCAATCGGGCAAATCCGCGATGGCATGCGCTATGTGCTGCGCAACAAGATGGTACTGGGCGCAATCACGCTCGACCTGATCGCGGTATTTTTAGCAGGCGCGGGCGCGCTCCTGCCAGCTTTCGCGCGCGACATTCTGATGGTGGGTGAAGAAGGCCTAGCCCTGCTCGCCCCGGCGCCCGGTATCGGCGCGGCGCTGATCGCGCTCTGGTTCTCGTTCAAGCCGCTCAAAAACAATGTTGGGCCAAAAATGCTGATGGCGGTCGCCGTTTTTGGGTTTGCCACCATCGGTTTTGGCTTGTCGCGCAACCTCGCGCTTAGCGTCTTTATGCTGATGCTAATCGGCGCGGCTGACATGTTCAGCGTCTATATCCGCCAATCACTGATCCAATTGCACACCCCTGATGACAAGCGCGGGCGGGTCTCCTCTGTCTCCATGCTGACCATCAGCGCCTCGAACGAGGGCGGCGATGCTTTCTCCGGCGGACTTGCATTTTTGATCGGTCCGGTCGCTGCTGTCATCGCTGGCGGGGCCAGCGCGGTTGTCACAGTAGCGATATGGAGCCGCGTTTTCCCCGTGCTGAGGACAACAAAAACCTTCGATCCTCCTGAAGAAGTGCTAAGAGAGGATCAATCACAAACAAGGCAGGAGAGCTGAGCCATGAAAGCCCAAAGCATTCTAGAAACGATTGGCGGCACCCCGCATATCCGGCTGGCAAAGCTGTTTCCCGCGCACGAGGTTTGGATCAAGAACGAGAGAGCCAATCCCGGTGGTTCGATTAAAGATCGCATTGGCCTCGCCATGATCGAAGACGCAGAGAAATCCGGCGCGCTGAAACCGGGCGGAACCATTGTCGAGCCGACCAGCGGCAACACCGGCATTGGTTTGGCGATGGTGGCCGCGGTGAAGGGATACAAGCTCATCCTTGTTATGCCTGAAAGTATGAGCCTAGAGCGACGCCGGCTGATGCTGGCTTATGGTGCGACATTTGATCTCACCCCTAAGGAAAAGGGGATGAAAGGCGCAATTGAGCGCGCGACTGAACTGGTCAGTCAAACGGATGGGGCCTGGATGCCGAGCCAGTTTGACAATGCCGCCAATTGGCAGGTTCACACCCGTACCACTGCGCAGGAAATCCTGAGCGATTTTGCCGACACGCCGATTGATGTGATGATTACCGGGGTTGGCACCGGGGGCCATTTGACGGGCTGTGCAGAGGCCTTGAAAAAAGAATGGTCAGACATGAAAGCCTATGCCGTCGAGCCTGAGCTTTCACCGGTCATCAGCGGGGGACAAGGCGGCCCTCACCCGATCCAAGGGATTGGCGCTGGTTTCATTCCCGGCAATTTGCACACCGAAGCGATTGACGGCGCCATCCCCGTGAATGCCGATGCCGCCAAGGAAATGGCCCGCAGATGCGCCGCAGAAGAAGGCATGCTGGTCGGAATTTCGAGCGGCGCCACACTGGCCGCTATCGCGCAAAAACTGCCCGATCTGGCGGAGAATACCCGGGTCATGGGCTTCAATTATGACACGGGCGAGCGCTATCTATCCGTGCCCGATTTCTTGCCTGAGTGATGCGGTTTGAAAAAGTCAGCTACGCCCATGACGGCACCGAACTGACCGGTCTTTTGATCCGGCCAGAAGGGCCTGCGCGGGCGGCGGTGGCGGTTTATCCGACGATTGCCAATTGCACTCCCGCGATTGAGGACAAGGCGCGCGCCTTGGCGCAGCGCGGATATATTGCGCTGATCTGTGACTTTTACGGCAAACAGCCGCAAGGTATGGAACAAGCCTTTGCGTGGGCCGATGACTTGCGCAAGGACCCGGCCTTTTTCCGCGAGAGATTGCGCGCCGGATTGACCGCTCTGGCCGAGCATTCCGGCGAGATGCAGGCAGGCGCGATCGGTTTTTGCCTTGGCGGACACGCGGTTCTGGAACTGGCGCGGGGCGGAGACGATCTGTTCGCTGTCACCAGTTTCCATGGACTGCTCGAAACGCGGCTATACGCCAGACCCGGCTCGGTCAAAGCGCGTATCTTAGTGTGTCATGGCGACGCCGATCCGCTGGTAAAACGCGATGCTGTGTTGGAATTCTGGCAAGAGATGGACGCAGCACGGGCAAATTGGCACTTCCACTCCTATGGCGGGGTCAAACATGGCTTCACCAACCCTTACCCCGCGCCGGGTTCCGATGCGGTTGCTTATGACGAAAGCGCAGATCGGCACAGCTGGACGGCCATGCTTAGCCTGTTCGACGAATGCCTTGGCTGACCGGAGCCGGGAGCGGTCCTTAACCGCTGAGCCCCAAGCTGCGCCCGCTCAATCCGCAGGACACTCACCCTCACCCCAATAGCAAAAGGCCCGAGCATCGCTGCCCGGGCCCTTCTTATCGTCTGCTCAAGTCGGTCTTAGGCGGCTGTCGCAAAAGCCTCTTCACCGAGCGCCATCAAGCTCTCGCTGCCTGCTTCGATTTTGCGGCGAAGCGCGCCTGCATCAGGCAAGAACCGATCCGCGTAATAACGCGCTGTTTGCAGCTTATTCTCGTAAAAGCTTGCATCATCTGAACCATTGGCGAGCGCTGCTTGCGCCGTCTTGGCCATCCGCAGCCACATGAAGCCCAAGGTCACAATGCCCATGATGTGCATGTAATGATGGGCACCAGCGCCAAGATGGTTGGGGTTCGTCATTGCGTTTTGCATGAACCACATGGTCGCCGCTTGCTGCTGCTCAAGCGCCTTTTCCAGCTTCTCTGCGATGTCTTTCAGGCCGTCATCAGATTTCGCAGCGGCGATTTCTTCACCGACCATTTTGAAAAAGGCCTGAATAGCCGCGCCGCCATTGCTGGCCAGCTTGCGGCCGCAAAGATCCATAGCTTGCACGCCATTGGTGCCCTCGTAAATCATGGCAATGCGGCTGTCGCGAACGTATTGTTCCATGCCCCATTCCTTGACATAGCCGTGGCCGCCAAAAACCTGCTGCATATTATTGGCCACATCATAGCCTTTGTCCGTGCCATAACCTTTGATGACAGGGGTCAGCAGACCAATCATCTGATCGGCTTCGGCGCGCTCTTCCTCGGTCTGCGCCTTGTGGCTGAGATCAACCAGCAAAGCACCCCACAAGCACAGCGCGCGCATCCCTTCGTTGAACGCTTTGCCATCCATCAGCATCC
The DNA here is from genome assembly GCA_964505255.1 of uncultured Porphyrobacter sp. Lineage (GTDB taxonomy): Bacteria > Pseudomonadota > Alphaproteobacteria > Sphingomonadales > Sphingomonadaceae > Erythrobacter. The sequence goes on along the minus strand of CAZDHB010000005.1, from coordinate 7,229 downwards.
GCCGCACATCCGGGTGCACGAAAATCGGATCGGCCTTCGCCTCGGGCTCTGCAGGCCCCGTCAACGCGCGGCCCTGACGGCGGTCCAGCGCATAAGCCACCGCGTTTTGGTAAGCGACTTCTGCTTGTGCGAGACCCTGAATACCGACACCCAAACGGGCGGCGTTCATCATGATAAACATAGCGGCGAGACCTTTGTTTTCCTCGCCAACCATCCAACCGGTTGCGCCATCATAATTGAGCACACAGGTCGCATTGCCGTGAATGCCCATTTTCTTCTCGATCGATCCGCAGGTCACGCCATTGCGTTCACCAGCATCGCCATTGTCATCCAGCAGGAACTTGGGCACCACGAACAGCGAAATACCCTTGGAGCTGTCGGGCGCGCCCGGGGTCTTGGCCAGCACGAGGTGAATGATATTGCTGGTCATGTCATGCTCGCCAGCAGAGATGAAAATCTTGGTGCCCGTAATGGCATAGCTGCCATCGGCATTCGGCTCTGCCTTGGTGCGGATCATGCCGAGATCGGTTCCGCAATGCGGCTCCGTCAGGTTCATCGTGCCGGACCATTCACCCGAAATCATCTTCGGCACATAGGTTTGCTTTTGCTCGTCTGTTCCCTTGGCCAAGAGCGCCGCAACCGCGCCGCCGGTAAGGCCGGGATACATCGCAAAGGCCTGGTTGGAGGTGCCCATATATTCTTCGAAGGCGAAACCCAGAACATGGGGCAAGGCTTGTCCGCCGAACTCCTCCGGCTGGACCAAAGTTCCCCACCCTGCCTCGCAAAATTGCTCGTAGGCTTCTTTGAAGCCATCAGGTGTTTTGACCGAGCCATCATCGAGCCGCTTGCAGCCCTGTTCGTCACCAATCTGATTGAGCGGCGCAAGCACCTCAGAACAGAACTTGCCCGCTTCGTTTACAACCGCCTCGATCATGTCGGGGGTCGCATTTTCAAACCCCGGCAAATTGCCATAACTAGGCAGATCAAGCAGTTCGTTGATGACGAAACGTGTGTCACGTGTCGGTGCGGTGTAAGTGGGCATTGAGGGCTCCTAATTTTGTGCGTTCCGCATTTTGTCTGAGCTCCCAAGCGGCAATTCTGATTGTGACAGACGCTTTGGAAGACCGACTTTATGGGTTCAGTCGGGCTTACCCGCTGAGGGTTTCAATATGACTGACAAATTCTGTTAGTTCCTTGATCGAACTATCAATATCTGCCTTTTGCTTTTTGAGCTTGGCCACATGCTCTCGGCATTTCTGGATCGTCACACGCCGTTGTTCGACGCGCCCATCACCCAAATCGTAGAGGTCAATCATCTCGCGAATTTCGTTGAGAGAGAAACCGACGTTTTTGGCGCGCATGATCCATGCGAGCCGGGCACGGTCCCGCTTGGAATAGATCCGGGTCATGCCGACACGCGATGGCGCAATCAGCCCCTCGTCCTCATAAAAGCGCAAGGCACGCGCCGTGCACTCAAATTCGGAAGTCAGGTCAGAAATCGAAAATTGTTCGCGCGCCAGAGTATCTGGCCGATCGAGCAAAGCGCCCGTGTTACCAGACATTGACGTCATGCCAGAGGTCGTATTCGGATTTGATTTATCGAGTGGTTTGCTCATTCCACCGCTATAAGGGTAACTTACGTATACGTCAAGCCTTTACGGGAACGAGAGCGTCACCCTCAAGCGTGCGATAAAAGCAGGAACGCTCCCCGGTATGGCAAGTGGGGCCAGCAGGTTTGACCCGGATCACAAGAGCATCCTGATCGCAATCAACGAGGATCTGCCTGATCTGCAAGACATGCCCCGATGTCTCCCCCTTTTTCCATAGGGTTTGCCGAGAACGCGAATAGAAATGTACAAATCCGGTTTCCTGAGACAGCTCCAAAGAGGCCTGGTTCATATAGCCAACCATCAGCACAGCATTGTCGGTCTCATCGACAATCACCGCGCACAGCAAACCATTGGCATCGAACCTAGGGGCGAACTCTCGGCCATGCTCAAGCTCAGACTTACTCATCGACATGCGGACCAAATCACCTTTCTGCGATAGTTTGCAAACCAGCCCCGCAAGGTTGTTGCAAGATAACAACAATCACGAAACAAAATTGCATCCTTATTATAAAGACAGTTTGAAGAAACCGCCATGGATGGAATGAATATGAGCACAGGGTTTTTAGCCCTGAGCCTATGGTTGGCTGGACCCAAAGTTTAGCAATCACCGGCGTCGCTGCCACTCCTGCCAAGGAACGGCGCGCCCGGCAACGATGGTGAATAGAGCATGGCGCTGACTGGGGGGTTTCGCCATATTCCGCAAGGGAACGCTCATTTGTATTCGTCACGTGGCGCCCGGGACCTTTGGGTCTCGGGCGTTTCGCGTTTTCGCGATAAGGTGTTCTCTGCATCTTTTCATCGCGCCACCCTCGCAAAGCACGCGATAACAACCCGCCTCGCACCGGCATCTTTGAGCGCCTTCACGCAGGCATTGCTGGTCGCACCGGTGGTCACCACATCATCGACCAACACTGCGTCACGTCCCGCAATTCGTTTTTGACGGGAGCGCTGCACCGAAATTGCATCTGCCAGCAAATCCGTCCGCTCTGCCGCGCTCCGATTGCCGAGGGAGGGCGTGCGCTTATTGCGCATCAGACCGTCAACCAGCAAAACCCCAGATCCAAGCCGTTCAAGCTCTTTGGCAATCAGGGCGGACTGGTTGAAGCCTCGCTGCCACAGCCGCGCGCGGTGCAGAGGAACCGGCACCAGCAGCGGCCTATCCAAAGTGTCGCTAAACTCGCCGAGGCGTGCGGCCATCAACCGCGCAAGCAAGGACGCCAAAGCAACCCGCTTGCCATGTTTGAAATTCAGCACCAATTGACGCGAGATAGAATTGTAAAGCGTCGCCGCGGCAATTCCGTCATGCCCCAACCCGCCATTTACAATCGCAGATTTGGCGCAGTCGCCGCACTGATCCCCCTCTGTCTGCGCATATGATCCGCCCGCTTCAGCGCCGTCATGCACACGCGCAAGGGGCATCTGACAGGAGGCACACCGCGGGCCCAGCGGCACTTCCAACTGCGACCAGCAAGACGTGCACAGTCCGGTTTGGGCACCAATCGCGTCCCCGCACATCGGGCAACGCGGTGGATACACCAGATCGATCAGCGGGGCGATCGCTTCTCGAATTGACATAGTCGGTGACAACCTCATTGGCGATCAGCCTGTGCGCAGAGCCGCAGAAATCCTCATGCGCCTCTTGCAAGCCGCTGACAAGCGCGGCAGTTGCATGCGCGTGATCAAAAATACGGTTCCTGAAATTTTCATGCCCCAGCGCCGACTGAATGCGCATCGGCGCGCCTCCATTCGCCAAAAATCACGGATCGATGCAGCAAAATGGCTCGCTGATCATATGGCGGATGACATGATCGAGCGCATTGGATTCATGCAATTATCGCCCGCGCGCGCCTTCGCAATCGGTTTTGGCGGTGATCGGGTGGCTCAAAGCCTTGCAGCAGCAGGCTGCGCGGTGAGCGCGCATGACATCAGTGATATTGATCAGGAAAAACCGCTTGTCGGCGGCCCGTATGATCTCATCACAAGTCTGGCGACGCTCGACACGCTTAATGATCTGCCGGGCGCTTTGCTTCATTATCGCAGCGCGCTTGCCAGCGGCGGCATTTTCATGGCCAGCCTGCTTGGTGCGGGCACGCTTGCATCATTGCGCTCCATTTTGATGGAGGCCGATGCAGATCGCCCCGCTGCGCGCATTCATCCGCAGATTGACAATCGCGCTGGCACTGCCCTGCTTGAGCGCGCAGGCTTCGCGCGGCAAGTCGTCGATAGCCACACGTTACAAGTACGCTATTCAAAATTCTCGGCTCTGATTGCTGACCTGCGCGATCAAGGTTTGACCAATAGCATGATCGACGCGCCCCCAATGCTGGGCCGCGATGCACTGGCGAGAGCCGAAGCCGCATTCGGCGCGCGCAAAGACGCAAACGGCAAAGTGACCGAGACGTTCGAAATCCTCACCCTCACCGCTTGGGCACCCTAGCAAACGGTCAAGGCGCTTTGGCGATGTTTAGCTGCGGCGCAAACTCGCCTGAGCCGCTGCAAGCCTTGCGATAGGCACACGGTAAGGTGACGCACTGACGTAATCGAGGCCGGTCTGCTCGCAGAAATCGATACTGGCCGGATCGCCGCCATGCTCTCCGCAAATGCCGAGTTTGATTTGGCCCCGCGCCGCTTTGCCGCGCTCGGCCGCCATTTCGACCAATTGTCCCACACCTTCGACATCGAGGCTGACGAACGGATCACGGGCAAAAATGCCCTTATCAACATAAGGACCAAGGAAACGAGCCGAATCGTCCCTGCTCACGCCCAATGTCGTTTGGGTCAGATCATTCGTGCCGAAACTGAAAAACTCAGCCTGCTGCGCGATTTCACCGGCCATCAAAGCCGCACGCGGCAATTCAATCATTGTGCCGACAAGATATTCAACACTGCTGCCACGTTCCTCGAACACAGCCTTAGCGGTCTCATCGATGACGTTTTTGAGCAATTCCAGCTCGCGTTTGGACGCAACCAGCGGAACCATGATCTCTGGCACAGGCGCCTCGCCCGCTTTGGCCGCAACATCGCAGGCCGCCTCGAAAATAGCGCGCGCCTGCATTTCATAAATTTCAGGGAAAGTGATCCCCAAACGGCACCCGCGATGGCCCAGCATCGGGTTAAACTCGTGCAATTCCTCGGCCCGGCGGCGCAAATGATCGACCCCAAAGCCCGTTGCCTCGGCCAATTCGGCAAACTCCGCGTCACCCGTCGGCAAGAATTCATGCAAAGGCGGATCGAGCAGCCGGATCGTGCATGGCAGGCCCGTCATAACTTCGAAGATCGAGGCAAAATCAGCGCGCTGTTCGGGCAAGAGCGTCGCCAATGCAGCGCGGCGGCTCTTCTCATCCTCGGCCAAGATCATCTGGCGCACGGCGCTAATTCGGCCCGCCTCGAAGAACATATGCTCGGTTCGGCAAAGACCGATACCCTCGGCCCCAAACTGGCGAGCCATGGCGCAATCCGCCTCAGTCTCGGCATTGGTGCGTACACGCATCCGGCGATGGGCATCGGCCCACTCCATCAGCACCCCGAAATCACCGGCAAGCTCTGGCTTGATCGTGGGCACTTCACCAAACATCACCTCGCCTGTGCTGCCATCAATGGTGATGATGTCCCCCTCGGCCAGTTCGCGCGCGCCGATCCGCAATTGTTTGGTATCACGGGTGATGGAAACCGAACCTGCGCCAGAAACGCAAGGCCGCCCCATCCCGCGCGCAACCACTGCTGCGTGGCTGGTCATGCCGCCGCGCGCCGTCAAAATGCCGGTCGCGGCATGCATGCCGTGAATGTCCTCTGGACTGGTCTCTACCCGAACCAGAATAACCTTCTCGCCCCGCTCAGCCCATTGTTCGGCCGTATCCGCATCGAGCACAATTTTGCCCGAAGCCGCGCCCGGTGACGCCGGCAATCCGCTGGTGAGAACATCGCGCGCCGCATCCGGGTCCAATGTTGGGTGCAGCAATTGATCGAGCGCCATGGGATCAACCCGCAGGATCGCCTCTTTTTGATCAATCAAGCCTTCACTCACCATATCAACGGCCAGCTTCAGCGCCGCTTTGGCGGTGCGCTTACCGCTACGGGTCTGGAGCATCCATAAGGTGCCCCGCTCCACCGTGAACTCGATATCCTGCATATCGCGGTAGTGGTTTTCCAGAAGGTCAAACACTCGCGCTAGCTCGCCATAAGCCTCGGGCATGGCTTCTTCCATGCTGGGTTTATCAGCGCCTGCCGCCTCGCGCGCAGTTTTGGTCAGATATTGCGGAGTGCGAATGCCTGCGACGACATCCTCGCCCTGCGCATTGACCAGCCACTCGCCATAATAGGCCTTTTCGCCGGTTGAGGGATCGCGCGTGAAGGCCACACCCGTTGCAGAGGTATCGCCCATATTGCCAAACACCATCGCCTGAACATTGACCGCTGTGCCCAGATCATGCGGAATATCATTGAGGCGGCGGTAGACCTTGGCCCGCTCGCTATCCCAGCTGTCAAAGACCGCCCGGATGGCGCCCCACAATTGCTCATGCGGGTCCTGCGGGAAGGCATGGCCCAGCTCTTCTTCAGCAATCGATTTAAACTCGGCAACCAGTTCCTGCCAATCCTCGGCGCTTAACTCGGTATCGTTGTAAAAGCCGCGATCTTCCTTCGCGATCTCCAGCGCTTCTTCAAACAGGCCGTGATCAAGACCCAGCACCACATCCGCATACATCTGGATAAACCGGCGATAGCTGTCCCATGCAAAACGCGCATCGCCGCTGGTTTGGGCCAAGCCTTCGACTGTTTGATCATTCAGCCCTAGGTTGAGGACCGTGTCCATCATGCCCGGCATCGAGATTTTCGCGCCCGAGCGCACGGAGACGAGCAGAGGATCGGCCGCATCGCCAAACGCCTTGCCCGCGGTCTGCTCAATATGCTTGAGAGCTTCGCCAACAGCCTTTTGCAAATCCGCGCGGAAATCGCCGCCTTCGGCGAGATAGCTCAGGCATTCCTCGGTCGCGATGGTAAAACCCGGAGGCACTGGCAGGCCAATCTCGGCCATTTCCGCAAGGTTTGCGCCTTTGCCGCCAGTGATGGATTTGTCTTTTTGACGCGGATCTGAATGATCGGCTTTACCGCCGAATGGAAAAACGGTCTTTGGCATGCTTGCAACAGGACGGCCCCAAATACTCGGCAAAATGCCGGATATTTGAAAATGTTACCGTCACTATCCTCCCGTAAATGAAAATGGTCAGCTGAGAAATCAGCCCTCAATACGTGAAAAGTCGGCGACTTGATGAACCGCATCGCGGAACTCGCTCAATAAGTCGAGCCTTGCGGCGCGCTTGTCCTTATCCGGATCATTTACTGTGACGGCAGTAAAGAACTCGTCAATTGGTGCTCGCAGGGTGGCGAGTGCGGACATGGCGGCGGCGAAATCCTCTGTCTTGATGGCCGAGGCTGCCTTGGGCTGTGCTGATGAAAGCGCTTTCACCAGAGCCTCTTCAGCCGGTTCGCGGTCGGTTTTGACGCCCGTGCTGTCCCATTCCTCTTTCTTGAGGATATTGGCAACGCGCTTGTATCCGGCGAGCAGGTTGGTGCCGTCCTCTGTCTCTACAAAAGCTTGCAAGGCTTTGACGCGGGCAAGCA
>CAZDHB010000004.1:46553-56659 GCA_964505255.1 uncultured Porphyrobacter sp. | reverse complement strand
CTTCCGCCTGTTCGGCGCACCGATCAAAGCGGTGATCGACAAATATCTGGGCTGGGTGACGAGCTTGTTTGTGATCCTCGTCTTGGGCGGCTTCTTGGCCCTCACGCAGCTGGGCGGCGATGATGAGAGCGCAGGCCAAGATGATCTGTGCGTTACAGCGCCCGCCTCTTAAAGCAGCTAGCGCACCTCAGAGGAGGACAGGCTCGGCATCAGGGTCTGGGCGGTGCCCGCAACGGGCAAAGCCTTTTAAATAATACCGGCCGCTTTACCTGCGCGCTCAAACATGCCCAGAACCGTTTGCACTTCTTCCTCAGTGTGCTCTGCGCATAGCGAACAGCGCAGCAAGGTCATATTGGCCGGTGTTGCAGGCGGCCTTGCCAAATTGACGTAAAGCCCTTCGTGAATGAGGGCTTCCCACATGGCCGCCCCGCGCTCCAGATCGGGCATGATGACCGCTATGATCGCGCTTTGCGCATCCTCGGTGCCGAGGGAAAAGCCAAGGTCTTTCAGCCCCGCATGAAGCGTTCTGGAGTTTTCCCAAAGATGCGCGCGCTTGTTCGATCCATGCATCAGCTTGCGGATGCTGGTCGCAGCGGTCGCAACAACGCTCGGCGGCAGGCTGGCGGTGAACACATATGGCCGGCATACCAGCCGCATTACATCAAACTTTGGATGGTTCGAGACACAAAAGCCCCCGACCGTACCAACGCTTTTGGAGAAGGTTCCGATGATGAAATCCACATCATCCAACACGCCGGCATCTTCAACGACGCCGCGCCCGTTCTCGCCGATGAAGCCCATGGAATGCGCCTCATCAACCAGCACCATGGCGCCGTATTTCTTGGCAATAGCAATCATTTCAGCAAGCGGCGCAATATCGCCTAGCATCGAATAGACGCCTTCCAGCACAACCAGCTTGCCGGCCCCTTCCGGAATCCGCCTGAGCCGTTTCTCCATGGCCTCAATGTCATTGTGCTTAAACGGGACTATCTCGGCATCGCCCAGCTTGCAGCCGTCCCAAATGCTGGCGTGACTGTCGATGTCCAGAACGATGTAGTCGCCCTTGCCCGCAATGGTTGAAATGATCCCGAGATTGGCCTGATACCCGGTCGAGAAGACCATGGCATGATCCATGTCATAAAACTCGCGCAGCGCGTCTTCGCATTCCCTGTGGCCTTGATAAGTGCCATTGAGCACCCGGCTCCCTGTTGTGCCAGACCCGAACTCCTCCAGCGCCTGTTTCCCGGCATCGATGACATCACCGTCAAATGTCATGCCCATATAATTATAGGTGCCGAGCAGGATCGTTTCACGGCCGTTGCAAATCGCCCGGGTCGGCGAGAGCACCTTTTCCATGACGAGGTTGAACGGGTCTTCAACGCCGGTATCGAGCACGCTTTGCCGCATCTCGATAAACGGATCGAATTTGCTGAAGAGATCGGCCTCAGGCGCCGCATCGGTCGGGTGATTGCTTTGATCAGTCATGAAAGGCTCACTAGGAGGATTGCAGCTCGGTTACGGCATCGATCAATTGACCGAAAGTTTCAATTTCGGCCTGCTGGTTCATCGAAATGATGATATCATACTCATCCTCGATTGCGGCGACAAAATCCATCACGGTCAGGCTGTCAAATTCCAGATCATTGGCAAAGGTTGTCGCATCGGTAATGTCGACCCCCTTCTTGTTGAATTCGTCGATCAGCGAGCGGATCGTCGTGTCAATTTTGGCGCGGTCCATAATCAAACTTATCCCTAATAAGGGCAGCCATCTGTGCCCTGCAAAGCTTTGCGTTAGTGGCAAAGCGGTCTTGTGCCATACTTGTCAAGCGTTTGGACGGGTGGCAGGATTGCTAAAACAAACGCGGTCGCTGCAAAAAATCGAACTTTAAGGGAAGGGCCTTTAGTGATGGCTGGCGTTCGCAAGAAAAAACAAACCGGCGGCCAAGCTGCCCAGCCCAAGGGCGTAAAGAGCGCCGAGGCGATACCGCCGCGCAGTTTCTCCAATCACGCAATCCACCTGATGCGTACCACGCAGAACAACACGCTCGCGCTGGCTCAGATGGCCGATCAGAAAGCCTCGATCTTGCTCGGGGCGACCTTTCTGGTCTTCTCTTTGTCGGTGAGCCGGGCGTTAACCGGGCAGCTCTCAATCGCGCTCACGATATTGGCGGCTTTCTCCTTTTTGAGTTCGCTTTGCGCGGTCATGGCGGTGCTGCCCACGGTAAAACGGCCTGAGGGGTCAAAAGAGGATCAAAACCCGCTCTTTTTTGGGCATTTTGCTTACCGCGAAGAAGCGGAATGGACGGACGAGGTGCTCGACAAGCTTGCCAATGATGAAATCGTCTTTCGCACTATTGCGCGCGACATCTACCAAAATGGCAAGGTGTTGCAGGGCAAGAAATACACCTTTCTTTCCTTCGCTTATAAGATTTTCATCAGCGGGTTGGTGATCACACTGGCGGTTTTCGCCGCAGAAATGATCGCCAGCCAATGAGCGCCCGTCAATGACCGCTTTGCGAGACTTGCGCTAAGCGCCGATCAGCGCGTTCACTGCGTTCATAAACGGCCCGATTGAAACCGGTTTGGCAAGATAAGCCTCGGCCCCCGCATTCATAATGCGTTCTTCATCGCCTTTTCCTGCATAGGCTGTGACAGCCAGCACTGGTACGCTTTCCAGCGCGCTATCGCCCTTGATCGCAGCGATCAGATCGAGGCCTGAAATTTCGGGCAATTGGATATCCATTATCACCAGATTTGGCGCAAACTTGCGGGCGGTATCCACCACCCCATTGCCATCCGCAATCGGCACAACATCAAAACCATTGACCTTAAGCACGTCGCAAAACAGCTTGCGATTGAGATCATTGTCCTCGACAACTATTATCCGTTTTGCCACGGTTTCACCCTCAAATTACCGGCCAAAACATCATGCGCGAGAAACGCGGCCTTTCACAAGCTTGCGCATCCGCGCTGTTGCTTGTTCCGGTTGCTTATTCCCGTCTTTTCGTTTCAGATCCTTTCGTCCCGGAGCTCGTGCGAAAAGACTTGCCTGAGCCCGCGCGAAAAGATGTGTATGTTTGCCGTGCGTTTTTCCCGTCCCTAGATCACGCAGGAGTATCTGACAATTAACCCTTCCCATTCATCACCTGATGGCTCTGGTGCAAACCCCGAAAATACCAAAGACGCTGACCGCGCGGTCGCGCTTGCCGCACTCGGCTGGGCGATTGCGGCGCCCGAGCGGGCAGAAAGACTGTTATCGCTGACCGGATTGACGCCGGAACAATTGCGCGGCGGCTTGCAAGATGATGCGGTTCTGACAGCGATATTGGAATTTTTGTCAGCCCATGAGCCGGATTTGCTTGCCGCAGCCGATGCACTCGATATGGCGCCAGAGACGATTATTCACGCCCAGCGGAGCCTTAGCCAATGACCCGTCCCTTGATCATTTCGGACTGTGACGAAGTGCTGCTTTACATGGTTGCCCCTTTTCGGGATTGGCTCGATGAAACCCAAGGCGTTGAATTTCGCATGGAGGGTGCGGATTTCTCCAATGCCTTGCGTTGGAAAGACAGCGGCGATGCGCTTGAAGCGGCTGATGTGTGGAAAATGCTGGGCGGATTTTTCGACACGGAAATGCACCGTCAAACGCCCATCACTGGCGCGATGCAAGGGATGAGCGCGCTGGCCCAGCATGCCGATATTGTCGTGCTCACCAACCTCAATGATGAACGGCGCAGCAACCGCGCGGATCAACTGAAAGAACACGGGCTGGAGGCGCGGGTCTTCACCAACCAAGGCCCGAAAGGTCCTGCGCTCAAGGCAATTCTTGACGAATATCGCCCGAGCAAGGCGATTTTCATTGATGATTTGCCGCAGCATCATCAAAGCGCGCGCGAAACCCTCGATCAGATTACCACTTTGCATTTATGCGGTGAGCCGATGATTGCCCCGCACATCGCCTGCGCGCACAAGGCGGGTCATGCCGATGCCCGGATTGACAATTGGCAGCACGCGCTTCCCTGGCTGCTGGAACAATTGAATGAGGATCTATGATGACTATCAAGCGAGGTGAGATCGAACAAAGGCTCGCAGAGCTTGGCATTGTCCTGCCCGAGGCTGCGGCTCCGGTGGCAAGCTATGTGCCTTTGGTTTTGGACAAGGGCATGGCGTATATTTCGGGCCAATTGCCATTTGTTGAGGGGCATTTGGTAACCGGGCGCTTGGGAGAGGATGTCGATCTTGACCGCGGTATTGCCGCGGCTCGGGCCTGCGGCTTGATGATTTTGGCTCAGCTAAAGGCGGCGGGGATCGCGTTGGAGCGGGTGGAGAGGATCGTAAAACTTGGCGGGTTTGTTTCCTCGACCAGCGATTTCACCGATCAGCCCAAGATCATTAACGGCGCCTCGGATCTGATGTTCGAGGTGTTTGGCGCCAAAGGTCAGCACGCTCGCAGCGCTGTCGGCGTTCCTGTCTTGCCTTTGGGCGCGGCGGTTGAAGTCGATGCGATTATCGCGGTGAGCGCTGAATGACGGCGCGCCGCAGTCTCACGCCCTTCCGCAGCCTTGCAGGGGTGATGCGCATTACGTGACTGCCCCGCGCAATCTTGATTGGCTCAGTGAGTGGGAATTCGCGCATCGCGGTCTGCATGATGGCGCGATGCGAATGGAAAACTCGCCCAGCGCAGCACAGGCCGCGATCGCCGCAGGGATGGGCATTGAATGCGATATTCAGCTTTCCAGCGATGCGGTCGCAATCGTTTTCCATGATTGGGAATTGGCGCGTTTGACCGGCAACAGCGGGTCTATCACACAGCGTTTAGCGGCTGAGATTTGTGACCTCTCGCTTGGTTCAAGCGGCGACAATCCGATGCGCCTTGAACAGTTTCTGGCATTGGTAAAGGCGCGCGTGCCGCTGCTGATCGAGATCAAATCGAAGCCCGGCTTGGCGCCTGATGCGTGTTGCCGCGCCGTTTCGAATGCGCTTGATGGCTATACCGGCGACTGCGCCGTGATGAGCTTTGACCCCTTAGTCAGCGCTTGGTTTGCTGAGCATGATCCCCGGCGCATACGCGGATTGGTGTGCACCGATACGCTTGATGACGGCTGGCTTTCGGCATGGCGCAAACATGGCGCGCTGGATCTCGCGCAGTCCGATTTTTTGGCATGCGATATTCGCGATTTACCGTTTGCCGCTGACGATAATCTGGCTGCCGAATGGCGGGCGCGGGGCCAGCCGCTGCTCAGTTGGACTGTGCGTTCGGCCGAGCTTAGAGACCGCGCTCTTGCTCAGGCTGATGCGCTGATCAGCGAAGGGGCAGGACTTGCGGCGCAGCTTTTGCCTCAGGAGCGCGCGCGATGAACGGCTTGATCGCTCAGGTTGGCGGCAGTGTCGGGGCATTTGATGCCCGCGAATGGGACGCCTTGGTTGACGGCAAGGATCCCTTCGTCAGCCATGCATTTCTGACGGCGATGGAGGATTCCGGCAGCGTGGGCGAGGGCACAGGTTGGCATCCTGCACCGATCGTTTTGATGGAGGAGGGCGGGCCCTTGCGAGCGGCTTTGCCTGCTTACCTCAAGGGGCACAGCCAGGGCGAGTTTGTGTTCGATCACAGCTGGGCCGATGCCTATGAACGTGCCGGCGGCAGCTATTATCCCAAGCTCCAAATCGCAGCGCCCTTCACACCGGCCAATGGTCCGCGTCTGCTCTTGTCGGACCCTGCCTTGGCTGAGCCGCTACTGGCTGCGGCCGAGCAAGTTTGCCAGCAAAACAATTTCTCCTCGGCCCATGCGACTTTTATCGCCAAGGATCAGGTCTCCTTATTCGAACAAGCCGGCTGGCTCTCGCGTCATGATTTGCAGTTCCATTGGCACAACCGCGGATTTGCAAGCTTCGATGATTTTCTTCAGTCGCTTACCTCGCGCAAGCGCCGCGCGCTGCGCAAAGAGCGTGCCGCTGCTGCGGCAGGATTGCGGATCGAGCAATTGCGCGGCGATGATATTCAGCCGCAGCATTGGGATGCGTTCTGGGTTTTCTATCAGGATACCGGCGCGCGCAAATGGGGCAGTCCCTATCTGACGCGCGAGGCTTTTGACCTTCTCCATCAACGCATGGGCGATCAATTGCTTTTGATATTGGCCTTTGAAGAGGATCAGCCGGTTGCAGGCGCGCTTAATTTTATCGGCAGTGATGCGCTTTACGGCCGCTATTGGGGCTGCGCGAAAGACATTCGCTTTCTGCATTTCGAGCTGTGTTATTATCAGGCGATTGATACCGCCATCGCAATGGGGCTCAGCCGGGTCGAGGCCGGTGCCCAAGGCGGGCATAAGCTGGCCCGCGGATATGAGCCGGTCGAGACGATATCCGCGCATTACATTCGCGATGAAGGCTTTCGCAGCGCGGTCAGTGAATTTTTGGAGCGTGAGCGTGCAGGGGTCAGCAATGACCGCAATTACCTCAGCCGCCGGACACCCTTCAAAAAAGGCTGAGTCCAGCTATGACGAATGCCGGTTAGGCGACCCGGCGGCGACCTTCGGCGAGCCATTGGCGCGCGCGGCGCTGGGCTTCGGCAATTTCGCGGGCAGTCATTTCATCAGAAATATCCGCGCGGCACCAAGCGGCTTCTTCATGGCCTTTGGAGGCAGCGATATTGAACCATTTATGCGCCTCGATCATGTCGCAATTCGCGCCGTGACTGCCGGTCGAAAATGCGACCCCGAGATCGTATAGCGCATCAATATTGCCGCCTGCATAAGCGGCAAGGGCTTCTGCCAAGAGAGCCTCTGCTTCTGGTCCTTGCAGAATGGCGCCTGCTTCACCCTCAATCTTTGTAAGCTTCATTTATCTTCCCCGTTACCCCGGTCTTTCCCTCCGGCTGAGAGCATTCCTCAAGCAACATGCTCAACAAATAGTTAACGCGGATATTTTTGAGTGCGAAGAGGTCAGGAAACAGCCCTTCCTGAAGCCTTCTCTTGGCACCTTTGATGCAGCTTATGAACAGCGCTCTTTTTGCTGCTTGTCTCGCCAGCAACCGGCGACTATACGCCGCCCGGTTGAAGGCTAGACAGCCTTTTTGCAAGACGAAGCTTTGATAGAAGGCGTGTATGGCCGGGGCGACGAAAGCAGATAAAGATATTATCGCCGAGACAAGGGCGAAGCTGGGCAAGGATTATGTGCCGAGCGAAAAAGAGCCGTATATGAGCGAGAAGCAGCGCGAATATTTCCGCATGCTGCTGCTCGATTGGAAACAATCTATTCGCGAAGCGTCTGAAACGACGCTGCAATCTTTGCAGGATGGCCCCATCAGAGAAGCGGATCTGAATGACCGCGCCTCCAGCGAGACGGACTGGGGCATCGAGCTTAGAACCCGTGATCGCCAGCGCAAGCTGATCTCTAAAATCGATATTGCTTTGCGCAGCATCGACGAGGGCGAATATGGCTATTGCGAAGTTTCGGGCGACCCGATCGGGCTTAAGCGATTGATTGCACGGCCTGTTGCGACAATGACGGTCGAGGCGCAATCGGCCCATGAACGCAAAGAAAAAATCTCGCGCGACGACTAAGTGACACAAAACAAGCGATTGTTCTGCGCGCGGTTACCCTTTGTTCAGTCTTTTTGGATAAGCCTTCTCCAAGCCGGTGACCCCTCTTGAAAACAGGGGCCAGTGCAAAAGCCGAAGAAGTGCAAAAGTCGAAGATTAGGGAAAGAGCAAGACATGTCAGGTGTCGAAACCCGGAACATCAATCGCGATAGCCTTTTCATGTTGGCAGAGCTGACATTTATCGGGTCGGACGAGCCTGTTCGCGTGAAAGTGCGCAATCTTTCCAAAGGCGGGATGATGGCCGAAGCTGATCTTGAGATCGAGCGCGGCGCACGCATCACGGTCTCTTTGCGCAATGTGGGCGATGTGATGGGATCGGTTGCTTGGGTCCAAGGTCAAAGGTTCGGGGTTGCTTTCGAAAAAGAAATCGATCCGAAATTGGCCCGAGCTCAAATCGGAGGTCAGTCAAGCGACGTGCCGAAATATGCCCGCCCGGCAATGAGCACGCCTTACGCGGCCACTGCCAAAAAAGGCTATCGCTCGATTTAAGCTGCGCGGCTCTATGACGGGCGCGCGCATTGCGCCAAGGCAGTTTTTTTAGACATTTATGCAAGCCTATGGCTGACGGCTCAGCCGAACACTGCTAGGCTTTGATGATGCGCGCCTTGCTTGCCATCCTCGTCTCCCTAACGCTTGTCTCCTGCATCAAAACGCAAGACGATGGCATTGTAGATGTCGCCTTTATTGGTGCCTCTGATGACAGCTTTGATAGCGGCGTGCGTCTATCCTACGCGGCGCAGCATGTGCGCGCCGCCACTGCGCAAGGCCTGGTCGCAGCGACAGTGGGCGGCGAGATCGTTCCGGCCTTAGCGGAGCGGTGGATCGTGACTGATAATGGGCGGAGCTATATTTTCCGGATCCGCGAGTTTGATTTGCCCGGTGGCAGCAGGCTGACCGCGCAATCGGTGCGCGATGGTCTGCGCCGCAATGTCGCGCGGCTTGGCGGGACCAGCATGGCGCTCGATCTGGCGCGGCTGCGTGATATTCGGGCGATGACCGGGCGGGTGGTCGAAATCCGGCTCAAAAGTCCGATGCCCGGTTTTTTGCGATTGCTGACGCAGCCCGAGATGGGCCTCCAATTGGATCCCGCCAACGCCGGACCGATGTCCTTAGTGCGGGAGGGGGACGCAGCCTTGCTCAATGCGATGCCGCCTGAAAGCCGCGGTCTGCCGAGCCAGCCTGATTGGGAGGAGGGGATTTCTCCGATCAGGGTTGTTGGCGCTGCGCCGCAAGACGCGGTGACCGGGTTCAACAATGGTGATTTTGAGCTGGTCCTCGGCGGTACTCTGGCCGATTTGCCATTTGCAGCTGATACTGATGGATTGACCCGGGCGACCGTCCGGATGGATAGCGCCATTGGCCTGTTTGGTCTGGATGTTGTTCGGGCTGAGGGATTTCTAAGCGAGCCTCTTAATCGCGAGGCGCTTTCGCTTGCCTTGGACCGCGAGGCATTGATCCAGCCGTTTAATCTGGCAGGCTGGATTGCCACCAACCGGCTGGTGTCACCCGGCGTTCCAGCGAGTTTAGAAGGCGATGGAGCGCAGCGGGCGGAACGCTGGGAAGACCTCGACATGGAAGAGCGGCGCACGCGCGCGGCTGGCCGGGTCAGCGCTTGGGTCTCGGCCGAGAACCAGGAAATTGCCTTGCGCGTTTTTCTCCCCGCCGGAGCGGGCTCGGATATTCTGTTTGAGGCATTGCGCTCGCAATATTCTGAGGTCGGCATTGAACTTGCCAGAGCAGATGAAGCATCGGAGGCGGATTTGGTGCTGCGCGACCGTGTTGCCCGGTTTGGCGGCGCGCGCTGGTTTCTCAATCAGTTCAATTGCGAGGTGAGCACAGCCATTTGTTCAGATGATGCCGATTTTCTGGTGCAGCTGGCGGTGGACAGCGCTGACGCGCAAGAAGCAGCGTCCTATCTCGCGGAAGCGGAGACCACTTTGACGCAGCTCAACCCTTTCATTCCGATCGGTGCGCCGATCCGGTGGTCGATGGTCCGGGCTGGAATTGACGCATTTGGCGAAAACCCCTGGAACGTCCACCCCTTGTTTCCTTTGTCCGGAGCCCCCATATAGTCAGCTAGAAGGGCGCTAATATGAACAAAGATGGAAATATCGGGTCACCTAATGTCAGACCCTCATCAGCCAAACCAATGGGGTTTGAGTTCCCCACTGGCGATGATCCGGCGTCCATTCGCCAACGCATCGAGGCATTGGAATTGGTGCTAGAGCGCAGCTTTCGCATCCCCGGCATTAATGTGCCGGTTGGACTCGACTCAATTATCGGCCTTGTGCCGGTGCTGGGCGATATCATTACCGCTGGGATGGGCGCCTATATCGTGTGGGAGGCCAATAATCTGGGCCTGCCCAAATGGAAGCTCGCGCGCATGGCGGGCAATGTCGCGTTTGACTCGCTGCTCGGCTCCGTGCCTGTGGCGGGCGATGCGTTTGATCTCTTTTTCCGCTCCAACAGCCGCAACTTGCGGATCATTAAAAAGCACCTCGACCGGCA
>CAZDHB010000004.1:15454-46453 GCA_964505255.1 uncultured Porphyrobacter sp. | reverse complement strand
TTTTCCGCTCCAACAGCCGCAACTTGCGGATCATTAAAAAGCACCTCGACCGGCATCATCCAGCCCAAAAAGTGATCGACGCTTAAAACTAGGACTGCAAGCGCTTAGCCCTGCATTAAACGCCGCAAGCCCCTGCGCGCTCATTCCTCGAGCTCAATGTCCCAATAGAGCCAGTCTCGCCACGTCTCATGCAAATAATGCGGCGGGAATTTTTTGCCTTGTTCCTGCAATTGCCAATGGGTCGGACGGATCGGTTTGCCGCTCAGGTGCATATTGGCCTGCGCCGGTGTGCGTCCGCCTTTGCGCATGTTGCAAGGTGAGCAGGCGGCGGCAATATTTTCCCACGTCGTCTTGCCGCCCAATCGGCGCGGGATCACATGATCGAACGTAAGATGTCCGCTGCTTCCGCAATATTGGCAGGTAAAATGGTCGCGCAAAAACACATTGAAGCGGGTGAAAGCGGGAAATTCGCTTGGCCGGACATATTGCTTAAGGGCAATGACGCTGGGTATTTTTATATCGAGCGAGGGTGAATGGACGCTGCGCTCGTAATTCTCGATCACATCAACCCGGTCCAAAAAGATCGCCTTGATCGCGGTTTGCCAGGGCCACAGGCTGAGCGGATAATAGGAAAGCGGTGTGTAATCTGCGTTCAGCACAAGCGACGGACAATCCGATAAATGGCTGTCCGGGTCGTCCTGAGCCTTGCGAAACCGCAGGGCTTTTTCAATCAGATCCGCTTTCAACATCGCGCTTAATTACCCGCTGGGTGTCTCCCAATTAATCTTATCACTGCATTGCTACGAAAAAGAGGCAAAGCCGCTAGGGGCCTGTTTTCCACGGCCTATCATCTGTGTCATGATGCATTTTTGCTATGATTGTCACGCGTTTCGCCCCTAGCCCGAACGGTCCCTTGCATTTGGGGCATGCCTTCTCGGCCATAGCAGCGCATGATTTGGCGCTCGGTACAATAGGCCGAGATGACCCGCTTGCCGCGGCCGCGAAGGGGCGTTTTTTGCTGCGGATTGAGGATATCGACACGGTCCGCTCGCGCGCCGAACTGGCCGATGATTTCCGCGAAGATCTGGCTTGGCTGGGTCTGAGTTTTGACGAAGTGCCGGCTCAATCGCAGCGCTTGAAAAGTTATGCGCTGGCCGCAAAACGTCTGTTTGATATGGGCCTGCTTTACCCCTGCAATTGCACTCGGGCTGCAATCAAATCCGAGGCAAGCAAGATCGGACCTGAGGGACCCATTTATCCGGGCACATGCCGGCCGAAAAATAGTGCTGTGCCTTTTCCGTCAGACAATTTGATGTCCGGTGACTACGCTTGGCGGCTGGACACCAAGCGAGCGATGGCGGTGAGCGGCAAGCTGGTTTGGCACGATCAATTGGCTGGAGCGCAGATCGCTCAGAGCGCGCTGCTTGGTGATCCGGTGCTGCTGCGCAAAAGCGAGCCGGCGAGTTACCATTTGGCAGTGGTGGTGGATGATGCAGCGGACGGGGTCACGTTGGTTACCCGCGGCAAAGACCTGTTTCACGCCACGCATGTGCACCGCTTGTTGCAATCGCTCCTCGGCCTGCCGGTGCCGCGCTGGCATCACCATCCCCTGCTGCTTGATCAGACGGGCCGTAAACTTGCCAAAAGACGCGGCTCTCAGGGGCTGAGTGACATGCGGCGCGAGGACCCCGCATCGGGCAAGTTGCTAGCAGAGCAACTGCGCTTGCGCCGTTTGCCGCTTGGTATTTCGCTATCCGATCCCTAAATACTGGCCCATGACAACTTTCCTCATCATCGTGCTCGCTATCCTCTGTCTCCTCGCGCTCATCTCGCTGATCCGCGGGATTGTGGCTTTTCTGAAAAGCACCAAGATCGATTTGGAAGCAGGCGAGGCAGAGAATGTCTCTGAGATGCAGTTGCTGCAAAACAAGATGATGTTCAACCGCATCAAATATCAAGCGCTGGCGATTGTGGTGGTTGCTATCCTGCTGGCCATGGCCCGCTGATTTAGCATTTGCGCCGCCCGCCGCTGGTGGACAAGACGGCGCGCCCTTCGCTAGGGCGAGACTTATGGTAAAACTCAACAAGATTTACACCCGCACCGGCGATGACGGGACCACAGGTCTGGTCGATGGGACGCGCGCGGCAAAGCATTCTGCGCGGATTGCCGCAATTGGTGCAGTCGATGAAGCCAATTCGGTGCTGGGCTTTGCTGCTGCTGCCGTCTCTGACGAAGCTGTGGGCGGGGCCCTTTACCGGCTGCAGAATGATCTGTTCGATCTGGGCGCCGACCTTGCCACCCCGGCTGGCGAGGACGAGGATTTTGCGCCTTCTGAAATGGTTTTGCGCATGGCCAGTGACCAAGTCGCATGGCTGGAGGCGGCGATTGACGCAGCAACCGATCAGCTTGAGCCGCTCACCAGCTTTATCCTCCCCGGCGGCACAGAGGCAGCAGCACGGCTCCACCTTGCCAGAGCATCTGCGCGAGCGGCGGAAAGAGCAGTGACTGCATTGGCCGAGGAGTGCGCGGTAAATCCGCATGCGGTTCAGTTCATCAATCGCTTGTCCGATTACCTGTTTGTCATGGCAAGATTGGCCAATGACGGCGGCAAGGCGGATGTGAAATGGGTGCCCGGGCAAAACCGCTGAGGGAATAGCCAGCGCGCAATTGGCTGCATCCTGTTGCAGGTTGGACATTGGTAATTTGGCTCTAGTCAGCCCTTTGATTGCCCGCTAACACGCGCGCTTTGTTGCAAGTGCGAAGGAAGCGGAATGATCGAGACTGTTGCCATTATCGGTGCCGGACAAATGGGTACGGGTATTTGTCAGACCGTTGCTCAAAACGGCCTCAATGTCATGCTGTCCGATGTGGATTTGGCCACGGCCCAGGCCGGGGCCGGGCGGGTTGAGCAAGCACTGGGTAAGCTTGTTGGACGCGGCAAGATCGACATTGCCGATGCCGAGGCCGCGATGGGCCGCATCACGCCGCTGGCTGATAACAGCCCTATGGCCGATGCTCAGCTCATCATCGAAGCGGCAACAGAGAAAGAGGAAATCAAGCAAGCCATTTTCGAGGCTACGGGCAAGTTCCTCTCGGCCGATGGAATTATGGCGTCAAACACCAGCTCAATCCCGATCACTCGCATGGCCAATTACGCGCCTGATGCGCAGCGTTTTATCGGCTTGCACTTTTTCAATCCGGTGCCGGTGATGGGCTTGATCGAGGTTATTCCAGGCCTTGCCACTAGCGAGGCGACCACCGCCACCACCACCGGGTTCGCAGAGTCTCTCGGCAAGCAAGTTGTGCTCAGTCAGGATGAGCCGGGCTTTGTGGTGAACCGCATATTGCTGCCGATGATCAATGAGGCAATTTTCCTGCTCGGCCAATCAACCGCTGGCATCGCGGATATTGATAAGGGTTGCCGCTTGGGTCTCAATCACCCGATGGGCCCGCTTGAACTGGCGGATTTTGTCGGTCTGGATACCTGCCTCGACATTATCAAGGTGCTTTATAAAACGACGCGCGACACCAAATATCGCCCTGCACCGCTGCTTGTGAAATATGTTGAAGCGGGCTGGCTTGGCCGCAAAACCGGACGCGGGTTTTATGACTATTCAGGTGAGGCGCCCCTGCCTACTCGCTAAGGCCTACTCGCTAAGGCCCACCCGCTAAGCGGCGGGCGGCTCAGCTGGAGCGGGCGGCGACGAATTAGGGGACCCCGCCCTCTACGTCAGGCCCGGAGTGTAACCCTAACGAATAGGGGTCCACTCCTCGCTGTCATAGCTTGGATCAGGGCGCGCCTGGCTGGAGCTCGTGGATGATTGCGCTGCCCGGCTCAGGTCGGCGGGAACCGTCCCAACGCCCGGCACGACAGTGTCATTATCGCTGTCGATTGTCATGACCGGCTGTTCTTTGGGTTTTGGCGCGGTTTGAGCGCTCGATGACGAGGTTTCGGCATACCAAGCGCTCGAGGCTTGCTTTGCCTGTTTCGGCGATGATTTCTTGGGCGCTTCCTTAGCGATTTTTTCGGCGCGCTCTTCATCAAGGCGCTGTTCGCCTTGTTTTTGAGCCATCGTCAAAAAGCCGGGGGAGTTTTCACCGCCAACCATGGCCGCGACGACCACCAGAAACACACCTGCAAGGGCGAGCTTGCCCATGATCGGATTGCTTTTATTCTCTGCCATAGCGGGGGAAATTAGCCCCGAAACCGTTAAGAATTGGTGTCGGATTGGGCCGCTCTCGCCTCGCTTTGCAGGCCGTAAAGCGCCTCAAGCGCATCGCGCGGGCTCAGCGCATCAAGATCAAGCGCCAGTAAGCCTTCGAACAAGCCTTCGCGCAAACTATCGGCTGGGTCTGCGGCGGCGTCATTGGCGCCAGTCTCGCTTGCAGCGAGGTTTGCGGCAAATAGCGGCAATTGACCCAGTCCTGCGGTCAGACCGCCTGTCGCCTCGCGGCCTTCCTCCAATTTTGCAAGAACCGTCTTAGCCCGTTTCAAAACGTCCTGCGGGACACCGGCGAGGCGCGCCACTGCAAGTCCGTAAGACCGGTCCGCTGCCCCGCGCGCCAATTCATGCAAAAGGACCAGCTCGCCTTTCCACTCGCGTGCCTTCACATGGTGCAGCGACAATGCGGGCAAGCTTTCGCTGAGCTGTGCCAACTCGTGATAATGGGTGGCGAACAAGCAGCGGCACTGCAGCCGTTCATGCACCGCCTCCACAATGGCCCAGGCCAGAGCCATGCCGTCATAAGTGCTGGTGCCGCGCCCGACCTCGTCCAGAATAACAAAGCTTTGCGGGGTTGCTTGGGTCAGGATGGCGGCTGTTTCGACCATCTCGACCATAAAGGTGGAGCGGCCCTGAGCCAGATTATCCGACGCGCCGACCCGGCTGAAAATCCGGTCGGTAATCCCAATCACCGCGCTTTGCGCAGGCACGAAACTGCCCGCCTGAGCCAGCAGAATGATAAGCGCATTCTGGCGCAAAAAAGTCGATTTGCCGCCCATATTGGGGCCCCCGATCAGCCACAGCCGATCAGCATTGCTGAGCGAACAATCATTGGCGATAAAACGCTCGCCATTTTTAGCAAGAGCGTATTCGACGACCGGATGGCGGCCGCCGGTTATCTCCAGCTTGGTCCCTGTTTCGATCTCCGGCATTGCCCAATCGCTTTGCGCGGCGCGCTCGGCCAAAGCGGCGCTGACATCAATCCGAGCGAGCGCCTCAGCCGCCTGCGCAACGCTCTGGCGAGCGGCGATGACGTGTTCGATCAGCTCTTCAAAATGGGCTTCTTCTGCGGCCAGCGCATGCGCGCCTGCTTGCGCAATCCTTGAGGCTTCCTCGTGCAGACCGAGCGAATTGAACCGCACTGCGCCCGCTAGGGTTTGCCGATGGGTAAAATCGCTGTCACTGGCCATCAGGCTATCGCCATGCTTGGCAGGCACTTCGATGAAGTAACCAAGCACCTTGTTGTGCTTGATCTTGAGCGAGGCGATGCCGGTTTGCTCGCGGTACGCGCTTTCCAATGCGGCAATAGCGCGCCGCGCATTTCCGCTGGTCTCGCGCAAGGCATCGAGGCTGGCATCATAGCCTTCTGCGATAAAACCGCCTTGACTGCGCTCGGTCGTGGGCGCGTCGATCAAAGCGCGGCTCAAGAGCTGAATCAGCGCATCATGCCCTGACAGGCGGCGACATTGTGCGCTGAGCAAGGAGGGCAGAGCATCGCGCGCCTCGAGCAAGGCTCTCGCAGCTTCAGCCTCCTTAAGGCCGTCGCGGATCTGGCCAAGGTCGCGCGGACTGCCGCGTCCAGCCACGATCCGGCCAAGCGCGCGTTCGATATCCGGCGCGCTGCGCAATTGGCCGCGCATGTCCCCGCGCAGGATCGCGTCGGCAAAGAAATGGCCGACCGCCCCGAGGCGGGCCGTGATTATGTCATGATCAGCCAAAGGCGCGGCAAGATCTTCGGCGAGCTGGCGTGATCCCGCCGCGCTGCAGCAGCGATCCACCGCACCAAGCAGGCTGCCTGCGCGTCCTCCCGCTTGCGCCTCGAGAATTTCAAGGCTGGCTCTCGTCGCGCTATCCATCGCCATATGCGCATTCTGACGGCGCAAGCTGGGCGGTTGAAGGAATGGCAAATTGCCGCGGCCGGCGTGTTCCAGATAAGCGATCAGACCGGCCGCCGCGGCCAGCATGGCGCGCGAAAAATCCCCCAGCCCGTCAAGCGTTGCAAGGCCGTGCAATTGCTTAAGCCGCGCCGCGCCATCCTCACTGCGAAAGTCGCTGCGTCCCCGTTCACTGATCCGCTCCTCCGCAAGCTCGGGCAGTGTGTCCCATTCGGCCAGCCAATCCTCCCCCCTGTCAGACGGTAAAATAACCTCGCTCGGGGCGAGCCGGGCCAAAGCGCTGCCGAGCGCGGCATAGGAAAATTCCTCGAGCACCATGCGACCGGTCGAAATGTCGCAAGAGGCCAACCCGGCCATGCCGCGAAGCGGATATATCGCCGCCAGGAGGTTGCTCGATTTGGGATCGAGCAGCGCTTCCTCGGTCAATGTGCCTGCGGTTACAAAGCGGATGATGGACCGGTTAACCAGCACCTTGGAGGACGGCAGGCCCGCCTTTTTGGCGCGCGCTTTGGCCTCCTCTGGGGTTTCGGTTTGCTCGGCAATGGCAACGCGGCACCCCCCTTTGATGAGCCGCGCGAGATACCCTTCTGCAGCATGCACCGGAACCCCGCACATCGCCACCGGCTCCCCATCGTGTTCGCCCCGGCTGGTGAGCGCAATATCGAGGATTTGAGCCGCGATCTTGGCATCATCAAAGAACAGCTCGAAAAAGTCGCCCATGCGGTAAAACAGCAAGGCCTCGCCCGCTTCACGTTTGAGCGTAAAATATTGCTCCATCATCGGCGTTGGCCGCGAAGCAGGGCGGGAAGTGACTGTGCTTGCCATGATCGAAGACAGGCCTGCCCGTCTTCAGCCGATTCGGGCAAGTTCTGAACTGTCGTTATTCCCCTATCGCTTAAGGCGGATGCGCGTTAGGCAGGGAAAGTTCAGCCGCTGAGAATGCGCTCAAGGAAAATATCTATGACAGACAGCAAGCAAGCCGGTTTCACCAAACGTGAGGCGCTTTTTTATCACGAAACGATCCGCCCGGGTAAAGTTGAGATTATCGCATCCAAACCGATGGCGAGCCAGCGCGATTTGTCGCTTGCCTATTCGCCCGGCGTTGCCGCGCCGGTAGAAGCGATTGCGGAAAATCCGGCGGATGCGGCGCGCTATACCGCACGCTCCAATCTGGTGGCGGTCATTTCAAACGGTACCGCGATTTTGGGACTGGGCAATTTGGGCGCGCTTGCCTCCAAACCGGTGATGGAAGGCAAGGCCGTCCTGTTCAAACGTTTTGCTGATGTCGACTCGATTGATATCGAGCTCGCCACCGAAGATCCGCAAGCCTTTATCGAGGCGGTGGCCTTGATGGAGCCGACCTTTGGCGGAATTAATCTGGAAGATATCAAAGCGCCCGAATGCTTCATCATCGAGCAAGCGCTGCGTGAACGCATGAATATCCCGATCATGCATGATGATCAGCATGGCACCGCGATCATTACCGCTGCGGGCCTGCTCAACGCATGCCATTTGACCGGGCGCGAGATTAAAGACGTGAAAGTGGTGGTGAACGGCGCAGGCGCGGCCGCAATTGCCTGCACGGCGCTGATCAAGGCGTTGGGCGTGCCGCATGACAATGTCATCATGTGCGACCGCAAGGGACCGATCCGGCGCGACCGCGAGCAGATCGATCAATGGAAAAGCGCGCATGCCGTCGACACCGATGCTTCCACATTGGAAGAAGCGCTGGAAGGCGCAGATATCTTTCTCGGCCTGTCGGTTGCCGGTGCATTGAAACCTGAATGGGTTGCCAAAATGGCGGATAAGCCGATCATCTTTGCCATGGCTAACCCGGTCCCGGAAATCATGCCGGACGAGGCCAAGAAAGTGCGCAGTGATGCGATCATAGCAACCGGGCGCAGCGATTTTCCCAATCAGGTCAACAATGTTCTGGGCTTTCCCTTTATTTTTCGCGGCGCATTGGATGTTCAGGCGACCGCGATCAATGAAGAGATGAAGATCGGTGCAGCCCGCGCCATCGCCGAACTTGCCCGAGAGCGTGTGCCCGAAGAAGTGGTCAGCGCTTATGGCAAGAACCATAAGTTCGGCACCGATTACATTATTCCTGCACCGTTTGATCCGCGTTTGATCGAGGTTGTCTCCTCTGCCGTGGCCAAGGCTGCGATGGACTCGGGCGTCGCGCTGCAACCGATCAAGGATTTTGACAAATATCGCACCTCTTTGCGCTCGCGGCTCAATCCCACGACTGCGGTGATGGCGGGTGTTTACAACGAGGCCAAAGCCAACCCCAAACGCATGGTGTTTGCCGAAGCAGAGGAAGAAGTGGTTCTGCGAGCGGCTATTCAATACCGTGATTTTGGCTATGGGCAGCCGATCCTGGTGGGCCGGACCAAAGCAGTGCTCGACAAATTGCATGCTCTTTCAGTGCATGATCCGCAAAGCTTTGAAATCCAAAATTCGGCCGATTCAGAGCATGTGCCTGAAATGGTCGAATTCCTCTATGCAAAGCTGCAAAGGCGCGGCCTTACAGAGCGTGATGTGCGCCGGATGGTCAATCAGGAACGCAATGTCTTTGCGGCTGCTCTGGTTGCATTGGGCCATGGTGATGGGATGATCTCTGGACTCACGCGGACCTTTTCCCAAACCGCCCGCGAGGTGCGCCGCGTGCTCGATCCCAAGCCCGGTGCGGTCCCTTTTGGTATCCATATGATGGTTGGCAAAAACCACACGACGTTTCTTGCCGATACGACCATTAACGAGCGGCCAAGCGCTGAGGATTTGGCGCATATCGCTAAGGAAACTGCCGCAGTTGCGCGGCGCATGGGGCATGAGCCGCGGGTGGCTTTCCTGTCCTATTCAACCTTTGGCAATCCCTCAGGGCGCTGGCTTGGGAATATCCGCGATGCTGTGGCGATTCTCGACGAGGAAAATCCCGGTTTCGAATATGAAGGCGAAATGGCACCGGATGCAGCGCTCAACCCCAAGGTTATGGCGCAATATCCCTTCAGCCGTCTCTCCGGACCAGCCAATGTGCTGATCATGCCGGGCCTGCAATCGGCCAATGTATCGGCCAAATTGCTGCGCGAGCTGGCCGGGGATGCAACGATTGGCCCAATGCTGATCGGGATGGAAAAGCCGGTTCAGATTGCCCCGATGACCTCCATCGCGCCCGAGGTTTTGACGCTGGCGGTGCTCGCGGCGGCTGGCGTTGTGGGGTAGGGCTTTCACCCTTTTGCGTGCCCTTTGGCAGGCTCACTTAGCCGCGCCGGCGAAACCGGAAATACCAAACCTCGTGTTTAAACTTGGTTCGGGCCTTGTGCTCATAACGTGTCTCGCACCAGCCAGAGGGCCGGTTTTGCCAGTCTGACGGTGTCTCGGCGACCCATTCAAACTCGTCTGTAAAACGCTGCATCACCATCAGCGCATGGCGCAGGTAAATTGCATGATCGGTGCCAAAGCGGAATTCGCCGCCCGGTTTCAACTTGTCGGCAAACATGCGCACCGGGCCATCGTTCATCATCCGCCGTTTGGCATGTTTGTTCTTGGGCCAAGGATCGGGATGCAGCAAATAGAGCATTGTTAGCCCGCCATCAGGCACCCGGGCGAGCGCTTGCAGACCGTCCCCATGATGCAATCGGACATTGGCGAGCGAGCCTTGTTCGACATGTCCAAGGGCCTGCGCGATACCATTGAGATAAGGCTCTGCCCCGATCAGCCCGTGATCCGGCAACAGGTCCGCGCGGTAAGCCAGATGTTCGCCCGCGCCGATGCCAATTTCAAAATGCAGCGGTCGTTCGCGCCCCGCGCTGTCTCCGAAAAGCGATTGAGCGGTCAGCGGACCTTCTGCTGGAACCGCAATTCGCGGCAGAAGATTGTCAACCAGATGCTGCTGATGACCGCGCAGCGGCTTGCCCACCGATCTGCCATAAAGCCGGTTAAGCGTGGTGGGATCGCCTTCTTTGAATGCACTCATAAAGGACCCGTAGAAAGAAAAACCGCCCCAGAGCAAGCAAAATGCTCTGAGACGGTTTCTCGCTGTCTAGCCGGGTAGAAGACAGTAGGTCCAAAGAGGATACACAGGACCTATGGGAGTGTTTTTGCAGCCGTTAGGCAGCCTCGACCTCGTCTTGCGGATCGCGCAGGACATAGCCGCGGCCCCAAACGGTTTCGATATAGTTTTCACCGCCGCAAGCATGGCTCAATTTCTTGCGCAGCTTGCAAATGAAAACGTCAATGATTTTCAGTTCAGGTTCGTCCATGCCGCCATAAAGATGGTTGAGGAACATTTCCTTGGTGAGCGTGGTGCCTTTGCGCAGGCTCAGCAATTCGAGCATGGCGTATTCTTTGCCGGTCAGATGAACCCGGGCGCCGTCGACTTCCACGGTTTTGGCGTCAAGATTGACCGCCAGCTTGCCCGTGCGAATAACCGATTGGCTGTGGCCTTTAGAACGGCGCACCACGGCATGGATCCGGGCGACCAGTTCTTCGCGGTGGAACGGCTTGGTCACATAATCATCTGCACCAAAACCAAAGCTGCGGATTTTGCTGTCCATTTCGGCAATACCCGAAAGGATCAAAACCGGCGTTTGCACCTTGGCAACCCGCAATTTCTTCAGCACGTCATAGCCGTGCATGTCGGGCAGGTTCAAATCGAGCAGAATGATATCGTAATCATAGAGCTTGCCCAAATCCAAGCCTTCTTCGCCCAAATCCGTTGCATAGACATTAAAGCCTTCCGTCGTCAGCATCAGCTCAATCGCTTTTGCTGTTGTTGGCTCGTCTTCGATCAACAATACGCGCATTAGGTACGTCCCCTTGCCCCAAAGTGCTTGGCCCGCGAGAGGGCCCTGAATAAATGAGAAGTGCATCGCTAGTCTCGCTGCACCTCGTTAACCCATTCAGGTCTGAACGGAAAAGGTTAACAGCGCGTAAAAATAGCGGACAAATCTTTACCTTTGCTGATTTTCGCCTCCGTAACGGGGATTTTTTTCCTTAATAGGACAGATAATCCTTTTTTACTGTTTGATCGCTCGCTCAGGGTCCGGCCTTAACCTCTTGACCCGGGAAATTCGGCGGAACGCCAAGCTTTGGATGAATTTGAGCGCTGGGGCGCGCTTATCAAAGGGACCGCAGCTTCTTTTCGCGCCGTCGCTGAGCGCTGGAACCAATGCCTGAGGCCTCGCGGTATTTTGCCACTGTGCGCCGGGCCAGATCAAAGCCCTCTTCCTTCAGTATGTCGACCAATTTCTGGTCCGACAAAATCTTGGTGACCTCCTCGGCATCGGTAAGCGCTTTGATGCGGGCCTTGATTGCCTCCGAACTGGCGCCTTCTCCATCGGCTGCTGCGACCCCGCTGGAGAAAAAATACTTGAGCTCAAAGGTGCCGCGCGGACAGCTAAGGAATTTATTGCTGGTCACTCGGCTAACCGTGCTCTCGTGCATTTCGATCGCATCTGCGACCTCGCGCAGGATCAGCGGCTTCATCGCGGTCACCCCTTCGCGAAAGAAGCCAGCCTGCCGTTTGACGACTTCACTGGCGACTTTCAGAATAGTCTTCTGGCGCTGGTCCAATGCGCGGACGAGCCAATTGGCATCGCTCAGCTGCTCTTTGAGCCAAGCCTGACTTTCCTTGTCCGAACAATCCTCGCGCAGCTCCACATAATAGCTGCGGTTGACCACCAGATTGGGCAGGCTCTCCTCGTTCAGACGAATATCCCAGCCATTGCCTTTGGTGGGCGTGATGAGAACATCGGGCACAATAACCGCATTGTCGCCCCCGCCAAAGGCAAGCCCGGGCTTGGGATCATAATCGCGCAATTCTGCCAGCATATCGGCAAAATCCTCGTCATCGACCTGACAAATGCGTTTGAGCCTTGCAACCTGGCCTTGCGCAACCAGATCAAGATTGTCGAGCAGGCGCCCCATCGCCGGATCGAGCCGGTTCGCTTCCTTGGCCTGCAACGCAAGGCATTCGCCGAGCGAGCGCGCACCCACGCCGGTCGGCTCGAGCGATTGCACCAGAATGAGCGCGTCCTCAGCTTCTTCGATAGATGCGCCAAGCGTTTGGGCAAGTTCGCGCAAATCCTGCCGCCAATAGCCTGCCTCATCAAGTTCGCCGACGATATAAGATGCGATCAGCGCCTCACGCTCGCTATAGGCAGACGCGCCAATTTGTGCGTTCAAATGCTCTGCGAGCGAAACCGCATCGCGGCTGCGGTTTTCCAGATCAGGCAAATCATCGCCGCCGCCGCTGCCGCTGATCGATTGGCCCCAATCGGCATCCCCCGGCGCGCGCTCGGGGTCAAGCGCATGGGGGCTGATGTCGAGCGGCGTGTCCTCAGCGCCGCTTGCTGTTTGGCCCGCGCCAGCATCTGCCGCCGGGGCGGCATCCGCGCCTGATAAAGGAGCCGAGGCTGACTGGCTCTCGGCCAGACCGAAAGCATTATCGCCCGGCGCATCCCCGCGCGTCCCATCCACGCGCGTCCCATCCACGCTCATCAAGGCATCGGCCTCGCGTTCAGAAGCCGGAGCTCCCTCAGCCTCGTTTGATGATGCCGCCTCGCGCGCTATCTCGCCTATTTCGAGCAGGGGATTGGCGTCGATCGCCTCGGCAATATGCGCCTCAAGTTCCAGATTGGACGCGGCCAGCAAGCGGATCGCCTGCTGCAATTGCGGCGTCATCACAAGCGATTGTGATTGTCTGAGGTCTAGCCTTGGCCCAATTGCCATCGCTTAACCCTCGCCAAAGAACCTGTGACAGGCCGCGGAGCCCAGCAGCACGGGCCGCGTCATAATTTGAAGCTTTCGCCGAGGTACAGCCGCTTGACGTTCTCGTCCGCAACCAGTGCTTGCGGTGTACCGGCAAAAAGAACTTGTCCGCCGTAAATGATGCAGGCCCGGTCGACGATCTCCAATGTCTCGCGCACGTTGTGATCGGTGATCAGGACCCCGATGCCGCGCGTCTTTAAGTCTTTGACCAGATCGCGAATATCGCTGATCGAGAGCGGATCAATGCCGGCAAATGGCTCGTCCAGCAGCATAATTGATGGCTTGGCCGCCAGCGCTCTGGC
Source organism: uncultured Porphyrobacter sp. (assembly GCA_964505255.1). Taxonomy (GTDB): domain Bacteria; phylum Pseudomonadota; class Alphaproteobacteria; order Sphingomonadales; family Sphingomonadaceae; genus Erythrobacter. The sequence continues at coordinate 33,261 of CAZDHB010000004.1, read as the reverse complement.
GATCTCACAGCGCCGCCGTTCGCCGCCCGAAAGCGCCATGGCCGGACTTTCACGCAGCCGGGTGAGGCCAAATTCGTCTAGCAATCGGTCAAGCTCGCGCGCTCTGGTTGCCTTTTCCGGCTCCACCAATTCCAGCACGGAATTGATGTTTTGCTCGACCGTCATGCCGCGAAAAATGCTGGTTTCCTGAGGCAAGTAACCAAGCCCCAGAATGGCGCGGCGATACATCGGCAAATTGGTGACATCTTCGCCGTCCATCAGGATTCGGCCCGCATCAGGCTTCACCAAACCCATGATCGAATAAAAGCAAGTGGTCTTGCCGGCACCATTTGGCCCGAGCAAGCCCAGCACTTCGCCTTTGCCAACGCTGAGGGAAATATCGCTAAGGACGGCGCGTTTGTCATAGCTTTTGGCGATTGAAACCACTTCCAGACCGCCCTGAGGGATCGGCGGTGAGGCGTCATGCACTTCCTCGTCATTGGGGCTTACCCCGAGGGTTGGGCGTGTTTCATAGTCAGCCATGGATAGCGTCATAGCATCCAAAACGCCGCTGAAAAGCCCGCAATTCCACGGGTGGTAAGGTTTTGGCAAGATTCCTGCATGGCAAGCCTGTGCAGATCATCGGGCGAGCGCCTTGGTAAGCGCCCCGGCGAAAGACGATCCAATAGATAAAGCAAAAGATGGGGTAAAAGGCGTCTCACAGTAGAAGGCAGCGCGGCCGCGAAACAATAATGCGCGAGGGTGTTTCGCTGTGACACGATCGAAAAGAGAAGCTCTTGCCACGGCGGCAGAGTTCTGGAATACCCTTACCTAAGGGAAGAGGATAGGCGAGGGACAAGGCATGAATAAAGCGCTCAAACCGCGTAATCAGGCTATGATGCACAATTCAGGGATGCACAATTCCGGCGCAAAGCACGCGGCCGGACTGCATACCGCGGCTGAGCGGCCGCTCAATTGGCGCAAGAAGATGAGCGACAATGTCGCGCTTGCTCTCATCGCTTACACCGGGCTCCATATCTTTGCGACGGTCGGCGCGATCAAGGCAACGGGCATGAAATCCCTAGCGCTCTTCGCATTGATGATTTTGGTCATTGGCATCATTCCTGCCTGCCGCTGGTTTGAGAAGCGCTGGATTGATTTGTCCGATCAAGACGCCAGCGACGAGAATTTGGCTGGCGATTTCCGGCGTGATCAGATCTTTCTTTGGCTGATGGCTTTGGGGCTACCCTTTCTCATCACCTCGGTCTTTCGCGTTTTCGGTTAAACCTCCCCAAATTTTGTGAGGTACCGCAAATTGACGGGCTCCTCATTGCGGGCTTGTTGACCGCGCTTTGCGCATAAGGCTGATTGCAACTCGGTGATGCCCGCTCTATCCGGTGCCAAATCCTAGCACCGGAGACACATTCCCCATGATTGACAAGCAGACCGCGCTCGAGCGCTGCGAAGATTTGATTGCGATTGCCCGCAGCAAAGGTGTTGATGCAGCGGATGCGATGGCGAGTGCGCAATCCTCGGAAAGTGTCAGCGTGCGGCTGGGTGAACTGGAAGATGTCGAACGTTCTGAAGGCGAATCGATTGGCCTCAGAGTGTTTGTCGGCAATCGCTCTGCATCAATCCAGACCAGTGATTTCTCGCCTGAATCTTTCGAAACACTGGCTGAGCGCGCGGTCGATATGGCGCGGCTGGCGCCCGAGGATGAATATGCAGGCCTTGCCCCTGAAGACAAATTATACAGCGGCTCCGATATCGATCTCGATTTGATCGATGCCGCTGAGCCTAGCCCGCAATTGCTCCGAGAGCGTGCCAAAGCGGCAGAGGATGCTGCGCGCGCGGTCGAAGGCATTACCAATTCCAATGGCGGCGGGGCCAGCTTTGGCTCTGCGGTGATGGCGCTGGTGACCTCGCACGGCTTTGCCCGTGCTTACGGCGCCACAACCCACGGCCTTTCGGCGAGCGTGGTTGCAGGCGAGGGCGGCTCGATGGAAACCGATTACGAATATCGCACCGCGCGGCATATTGCCGATTTGCCAGAGCCGGAATGGATCGGGACCGAGGCAGGCAAACGCACCGCCGCGCGCTTAAACGCCGGAACTCTGGCCAGTAAACCCATGCCGGTTGTGTTCGATCCGCGTATCGGATCAGGCCTGATCGGCCATTTGCTGGGCGCGATGTCGGGCACGTCGGCGGCGCGCAAATCGACTTTTCTGCTGGGCAAGGAGAAAGATCAGCTGTTCGACAGCGCGGTGCGCATTACCGAGGATCCGCTGCGGCTGCGCGGCCAAAACTCGCGGCCTTTTGACGGCGAAGGTCTGGCCTGTATTGAGCGCAATCTGATTGAGGAGGGGCGCATGTTCGGCTGGATGACCAATGCCGCAGCGGCCCGGCAATTGGGGGCTGAGATGACCGGCCATGCTGCTCGCGGCAGCGGCGGAGCGCCGGGCGTCGGGGCCAGCAATATCCATTTGGAGAGAGGCGCCCAAAGCCCCGTACAATTGATGGCCGATATTGAAGAAGGGCTCTATGTGACCGAGGTTTCCGGTCAGGGCGTCAATCTGGTGACAGGCGATTATAGCCGCGGTGCTTTCGGCTTCAGGATTGAGCGCGGCGAGATCACCACTGCGGTGAGCGAGATTACCATTGCCGGCAATCTGGCGGATATGTTTCTGGCGCTCACACCGGCCAATGATCTGGAAATGGTTCGCTCCGTCAATGTGCCGACATTGCGGATCGATGGGATGACTGTTGCTGGTGAATAGGGGCGCCTTGAGAGGTCCGAACACCCCAAATCCCGCGCGCCCACACATCCTGCGATCAGGGGCGCTTCACTTTCTGCCAAGCATCACGCACATGCCCTAACGCCAGCAGGCGCCCATCAGCGCCTCAGGCTTGGGCGCGCTCAATCGCCTCGATCACCACGCGGCGCGCTTCTGCGGCATCGCCCCATTTGCCGATTCGCACCCATTTCTCGGCCTCGAGATCCTTATAATGCGTGAAAAAATGCTCGATCTGTTGGAAAATGATCGATGGCAAATCCTTGGTTTCCCCGACATCGGAATAATAGGGGAAGGTGGTATCAACCGGCACGCAAATCAGTTTTTCATCGCCGCCATGCTCGTCTTCCAGATTGAGCACACCGATCGGCCTTGTGCGCACAACGCAGCCGGCCATGAACGGGCTGCGGGCAATTACCAAAGCATCGAGCGGATCGCCATCGGGCGACAAAGTATGCGGGACAAAGCCATAATTGGCCGGATAGCGCATCGGCGTGTGCAGGATGCGGTCGACAAATAGCGCGCCGCTTTCCTTGTCAAACTCATACTTAACCGGTTCGCCGCCGGTCGGCACCTCGATAATAACATTGAGGTCTTCGGGCGGATTGGTGCCGGTCGGGATCTTATCAATTTGCATCTTTAGATGTCTTTCATCGCGCGTTTGCACCGGGGGTATATCCGGCAAGTGTTAAACCGGCCTTTCTCCCCCCGAAGGCCATATTGCGGTGCGGCATAGCGATGCAGAGACCATTGCGGAAGAGGGCAGTTGCGCTTAATCGCAGCGCAAACGCAAAAAGTTGGTCATATGAGCAAGAACGCATCCCTCCAAACCCCCAAAGCCATTCGCGGCACACAGGATATATTCGGCAGCGCTGCGGAAAGCTTCTCGCACGTCGTTGAAACCTTTGAGCGTGTCCGCAAGCTTTACCGCTTCCGCCGGGTCGAAATGCCGGTTTTTGAAAAGACCGAAGTGTTCGCCCGCAGCCTTGGCGAGACCACCGATGTGGTGTCGAAAGAAATGTATTCTTTTGAAGATCGCGGAGGGGATTCGCTCACCTTGCGGCCCGAATTTACTGCCGGGATCGCGCGCGCTTATTTGACCAATGGCTGGCAGCAGCACGCCCCGCTTAAGGCGGCAACGCACGGGCCGCTGTTTCGGTATGAGCGGCCGCAAAAGGGGCGCTATCGCCAGTTTCACCAGATCGATGCGGAGATTATCGGCGCTGGCGAGCCGCAAGCCGATGTGGAGCTTTTGGCAATGGCGGATCAGCTGTTGCGGGAGCTGGGCATTTCCGGCGTGACCCTGCATCTCAACACTCTGGGCGATGGCACAACGCGCGAGGCATGGCGCTCGGCGCTGATCGACTATTTTGGCAAAGTTCGCGGTGATTTGTCTGAGGATAGCCAAGCCCGGCTTGAGAATAACCCGCTGCGCATTTTGGATTCGAAGGACCGCCGCGACCAAGCCTTTTTGGCCGATGCGCCCAAGATTGATGAATTTTTGTCCGATGAAGCGGGACGTTTCTTTGAGGACGTAAAATCGGGTCTGGATGCCGCTGGAGTGCAATACACTCGTGCAGAAAGCCTTGTTCGCGGCCTTGATTACTACCGGCACACGGCGTTTGAATTTATTCCCGATGAAGGCTCGGCTGCGGCAGAGGCTTTGGGCGCGCAAAGCACAATTTTGGGCGGCGGTCGCTATGATGGGCTGATGGAAAGCCTTGGCGGGCCTGCAACGCCAGCGGTTGGCTGGGCTGCGGGTATCGAGCGGCTGGCTATGCTGGTTGGTGAACGGGCTGAGCCTATGCTTGACGCAATGATAGTCGTCGAAAATGACGACCGCCTAAATGATGCGATCGCGATGGCTGGAAAATTGCGCAATGCAGGGCACTCGGTTGAGGTCTTGGCCAGCGGGTCCCCCCGCAAACGTTTCGACAAGGCTAAGAAAGTCAAAGCGCATTCGCTGATCTCTTTCACAGTAACAGACGATGGGTCGCCAGTTCGCGTGATGGGCGATGGCGGGCCAGAACATAGCGCCATTGAAGGTTTGGTCTTGGTTCAATGACCATCCCCCTCGAACGCCTTCAACAAATCGCGCATCGCTTTGCCGAGCTTGAAGCCCGCATGGCCTCGGGCCAGCTTGAGGGCGATGAATTTGTCGCGGCCTCGCGCGATTACGCCGAACTGGAACCGGTCGCCAAAATCGCCGCCGAGGTTCAGGCCGCGCGCACGGAAATTGCAGAGCTCACCGATATGCTCAGCGATCCGGAAATGAAGGCCATGGCCGAGGAAGAACTGGCCGAAATCAAGTCCTCACTGCCCGAAAAAGAACGCGCGCTGGCCATCGCTATGCTGCCCCGTGACAGCGCTGACAAACGCCCCGCTATGCTCGAAATCAGGGCGGGCACGGGCGGCGATGAAGCCGCTTTGTTCGCCGGCGATCTTTACCGCATGTATGAAAAATTCGCGGGCGAGCAGGGCTGGAAGGTCGAGCCTGTTTCGATGAGCGCCAGCGAAGTGGGCGGTTTCAAAGAAATCGTCGCCAATATTCGCGGGCAAGGCGTTTTTGCCAAGCTTAAGTTTGAAAGCGGAGTTCACCGGGTCCAGCGGGTCCCCGAAACCGAGAGCGGCGGGCGCATTCACACCTCCGCTGCAACAGTGGCTGTCTTGCCAGAGCCTGATGAAGTCGATGTCCAGATCAATGACAATGATCTCAAAATCGACACTTACCGGGCGAGCGGGGCAGGCGGTCAGCACGTTAACACCACCGATTCAGCGGTGCGGATCACTCACCTGCCTTCGGGCCTGGTGGTGATGCAGCAGGATGAACGCAGCCAGATCAAGAACCGCGCCAAAGCGATGCAAGTCTTGCGGACACGCCTGTATGAGAAAATGCGTGATGAGGCGCAGGGCGAGGAAGCCGCCGCGCGCAAAGCCATGGTTGGCAGCGGCGACCGGTCAGAACGCATCCGCACTTATAATTTCCCGCAAGGCCGGGTCACCGATCACCGGATTGGCCTCACTTTGCACAAGCTGCCCGAAGTGATTGCCGGCACGGGCCTTGCTGAAGTGATCGACGCGCTGATTGCCGAGGATGAAGCCAAGCGGCTGGCTGCGCTGGCTCAGTGAGGGTAGCCGAGGCTCTTCGCGAGGCCGCGCTGGACCTCGCCAATGTGAGCGACACCTCCCGCCTCGATGCCGAATTGCTGATGGCGCATGCTTTGGGAAGCAGCCGTTCAGATATGCTGCTGGGCGCGATGAATTTGCCTGTGCCTCAGAATTTTGCCGAGCTGCTGGACCGCCGCCAAGCCAGCGAGCCGATTGCTTATATTTTGGGTCATCAGGAGTTTTATGGGCGGCGCTTTGCAGTAACGCGCGATGTGCTGATCCCGCGCAGCGATAGCGAAACTGTGATTGAGGCGGCGCTTGCGAGTATTGGCGAGGAGGGTTTCGTGCTCGATCTTGGCACAGGATCGGGGGCCTTGCTGCTAACGCTTTTGGCGGAGCGGGAGGGATTACGCGGCCTCGGGATCGATGCCAGCGCCGCCGCACTGGATGTTGCAAAAAGCAACGCGGCCCATCTGGGTTTGGCCGATCGAGCGGACTTCAAACTCTGCGCCTGGCGCAAAGATCAGAGTGGCGGGGCATCTTGGACCAATGGTTTGCCCAAGGCCGATCTGGTGATTGCCAATCCGCCCTATGTCGAAAGCGGCGCCCACCTTGCGCCCGATGTGCTGGATTTCGAGCCGCATTCGGCCCTTTTCGCAGGGCCAGAGGGGCTGGATGATTACCGGATCATCATCCCTGCCTTAACGCGAGTTTTGCGCGTGAGCGGCGCAGCCGTGCTGGAGATTGGCGCAGAACAGGGCGAGGCGGCCGCGCAGCTTGCTCACAATGCCGGTTTCAAAACGCACTTATCGCGTGATCTGGCGGGCCGGGCGCGGGCGCTCACTTGCACCTTGTGATGGCAGATCTGTTTTGGGCCAAAGGAAAAAGTTAAGCGGCAAAAGTTAAGCGGGTTTAAGCCTTTTCAACATAGGGGCTTGGCAAAAGGGTGCGAAGCCTTTACCCCTTTTGTCAGATCAAAGCCGAGCAATCACTGCCGGTCCTTTGGTCAAGCTCCAACATCCAATTAGCAATGCGAGGCACAAGCCCCGCGATGTATGCATGGGTTGGAACGCAGGGTCTTCAAAGAGGGCGCAAAACCGTGCCTTCTCATAGGACCGCATAATGACTGGCCATAGATGGCAAGGCGATGGCCTGCTGTCCGCCGTGAATAAGGATCACATTCCTTTGAACAATAATCGTAATAACAATCGCCGCCGGGGTCGGGGCAATCGCAACCAAGGCGGCGGTAATGCCGCCAACCGGATCGACAGCCGGGCGCGCGGAAATGCGCCGCAATTGCTCGATAAATATAAGAAACTGGCGCAAGATGCTCAGCATCACGGCGACCGGGTTCAAGCCGAATATTATCTGCAATTCGCCGATCACTATTTCCGCGTCATTGCCGATAACAAGGCCCGTCAGGACGAAGCACGGGCCAAACGCAGCGAAGAGCGCGGATCGAATGACGGTTCGGACGAAAATGCCGGTGATGGTGAAGACCGTCAGCGCGGCAATCGCCGCAGCCGCGGCCGGCGTGATGAGAGCAATAGCGCTCAAGAGGATCAAGCGAATGAGGCCAAGTCCCGCGGTGATGGGGACGAGCCGGCAGAGAAACCCAAAAGGCGCAGCACGCGTCGCCGCGCTCCTGCCGAAGATAAGGACAATCATGGCGATAGCGCCGAGATTGATGTCGCGGTTTTGCCTCCGGCAATTTCTGCAGGCGGGGAACCGGATGCAGGCGATGACGCGCCAGAGGAAAAGCCAAAGCCTGCGGCGCGCCGCCGCGCCAGCAAAAACCGTGATGATGACGATACCCTCAGCGTAGCAGGGTAATGGCGCGCCGCATTGTTGCGGGAGTAACGCGTATCAAGTGACGCCCAGATAAGCACCTGTTTAAACACCTGTTTTCTAAGCGCGCCGAGGGCGGGATAGAACGGCAGGTCGCAAAGCACCCAAGAAGGGCGGGAACAAAGAGGGGCACGATGGACCGCGCCAATAGCTGGATCAACGCGCATCCCAATCTGGCTTTGCTTTGCCTTGGCGCGCTTTCCGCGCTGGGATTTCAGCCTCTCAACTTGTGGCCGGTTGCCATGCTTGCACTGGCCGGTTTTGTCTGGCTTACGGCGCAGGCTTCCTCGGTGAAAAATGCGTTTTGCCGCGGCTGGCTGTTTGCTTGGGCGCATTTCACCGTGACCAATAACTGGATCGCGAGTGCTTTCACGTACCAATCGGAAATGCCCGCCGCGCTCGGCTATGTGGCGGTGCCGGGTCTTGCGGCCTACCTTGCGCTCTATCCGGCTTTGGCAGCTGCGGTGAGCTGGGCTGTCAAAGCATGGCTTGCAAACGCGCCAACTGAAACGGCTGGCGGCAATTCCCCGGTGATGCGTCTTTTGGTCTTTACCGCAGCGCTTGCCGGGGCATGGATTGCAACCGAATGGCTCAGAAGCTGGGTCTTCACCGGATATGCCTGGGGTCCGCTCAGCTTGATGCTGGTGGGAGATTATGATCGCGCAGGGATCGCACGGCTGCTGCCCTATTTTGGCAGCTATGCTCTTTCTGGTTGGGTTATTGCGGCCGCGGGCTTGATCGCAATCTGCCTGATCTCACGGCGTTGGATCATGCTCTTGGGAACAGCGGCCTTGCTTGTTGCCGCTATGGTTTGGCCTGCGGGTGAGCGTCCGGAAGGCACGCTTGCGGTGACCTTGGTTCAGCCTGATATCCGCCAGGAAGTGCTCGATGACCCGAGCAATTTTGAAGAGCAATTCATGCGTTTGGCGCGGCTTAGTAGGGGGGAAGTGCAGGGCCGGGAGGAAGTGCAGGATGAAAGCCGCCTCGTACTGTGGCCGGAATCCGGCCTGCCTGACTATCTGCGTGATGGCTATCCTCAGCGCTATTACACGCAAATGACTGCCGGCGGTGATCCTCAGTTTGCGCGTTTGCGCATTGGTCAGGCGATTGGCGAGAACAGTCTGCTTTTGACCGGCGCAATTGATCTGGAAATCGGCGAGCGGGATGGACGGCCAGCGGCCATCGGGGCTTACAATACAATCACGCCCATTGCCGCTGATGGAACTTTGGGCGCGCGCTATGCCAAAGCGCATCTTGTGCCAGGCGGTGAATATTTGCCGATGCGAGACCTGCTGGAGCCACTGGGCCTCTCGCGTCTTGTGGCAGGCACTTTGGACTTTATCCCCGGGCCGGGGCCGCAAACTCAAGAACTGGGCGCTTGGGGTAAGGCGGGTATGCAAATCTGCTATGAGATTGTTTTCTCAGGGCAGGTGGTCGACCCTGCGCTGCGCCCCGATTACATTTTCAACCCGTCGAACGATGGCTGGTTCGGGTCATGGGGTCCGCCCCAGCATTTGGCGCAAGCCCGCATGCGAGCAGCCGAAGAAGGCTTGCCGGTTTTGCGCTCAACCACCACCGGGGTGAGCGCGGTGATCGATGCGGACGGGATCGTGCGCGCCTCGATCGGGATGCAGCGTGAGGGGCGCATCGATATGGCCGTGCCTCCGGCTAAGGCGCCGACGCTGTTTGCGCGGTTTGGCGAGCGACTGACTTTCTTTTGGACTGTCCTGTTCTGGGCCTTTTCGCTGGTTGCTTCGCGCGTTTCGAAACGCTAATACGTGAGCATATAAAGATGTCTTTATGTCGGCTTCTCGGTTTCAAGGAGAGGCCTTCGCAAAGACTGTCTTAGTCCTTAAATTCTGATCGAAAGAAGCCTGATCTCATGCGTTCCGATTATCTCTTTACTTCTGAAAGCGTGTCCGAAGGGCATCCCGACAAGGTTTCCGATCAAATCTCCGATGCGATTGTCGATCTGTTTCTTGCCAAGGATCCCGAAGCACGGGTGGCCTGCGAAACCCTCACCGCGACTCAGCGGGTGGTGCTGGCCGGTGAAATTCGCTGCAAAGGCGTTTATGAAAACGGCGAGTGGTCAGATGGGGCTTTGGCCGAAATCGAGCAGACCGTGCGCCAAACCGTACGCGAGATCGGTTATGAGCAGGATGGGTTCCACTGGGAAACGCTGAGTTTTGAAAACCACTTGCATGGTCAAAGCGCGCATATTGCCCAAGGCGTCGATGCCAGCGGCAACAAGGACGAGGGCGCTGGTGACCAAGGCATCATGTTTGGCTTTGCGTGTGATGAAACGCCCGATTTGATGCCCGCGACCTTGGATTACAGCCACAAGATCCTTCAGCGCATGGCGGCTGATCGCAAAAGCGGCGCGGCCCCATTTCTAGAGCCTGACAGCAAAAGCCAAGTGACCTTGCGCTATGAAAACGGCGTGCCTGCCGAATGCACTGCTGTGGTTGTCTCCACGCAGCATATCGAAGGCTATGACCAGGGCGCGCAAGAAGCTGAATTGCATGCCTATGTGAAAAACGTGGTGAGCGAAATTCTGCCGGATGGCCTGATCAGTGATGCGACCGTGTGGCATATCAACCCCACCGGCAGTTTCGTGATTGGCGGACCTGATGGTGACGCGGGTCTTACCGGCCGGAAAATCATCGTCGATACCTATGGCGGAGCGAGCCCGCATGGCGGCGGTGCGTTCAGCGGCAAGGACCCGACCAAAGTCGACCGTTCGGCAGCTTACATCACGCGCTACTTGGCCAAGAACATCGTTGCTGCCGGGCTCGCCAAAAGGTGCACCATCCAATTGGCATATGCGATCGGTGTCTCGCAGCCGCTGTCGCTTTATGTCGACACGCACGGCACGGGCAGCGTCGCTGACGAGGCGCTGGAAAAGGCCATCAAGAGCATCGAGGCTTTGGGCGGTTTGACCCCGCGCGGTATTCGCATGCATCTGGGCCTCAACAAGCCGATTTACCGGACCAGCGCCGCCTATGGGCATTTTGGCCGCAAAGCTGCGGGCGATCTGTTCCCGTGGGAGCGGACTGATCTGGTCGATGCGCTCAAGGCAGCGCTTGCCTAACGAGGGCGCGAAGACGGGCGACCTTTTTTTCAAGAAGGCCGCCCGTTTCTGTTTTGAAGCTCTAAAGCCTAACTCGCTGAGTTTGCTTAGCTCGCTTGGCTTTGCGCATCGATGCGGTGCTGACTTGCGAGGCGTTCTTCATGCAGCCATTCGCCGACCTTGCGGCCGAATTTGGCAATCGCATTCATATTGAAGAAGTGCATCGCCCCCAGCACAACCACGACTAGGCCGATCTTGCTTGCGAGGAACTCGATCGCGCCAGCCAAATCGACTGGGGCACTGCCAAAGCGCAGGGTCAGGAGAATCCAGCCCAGATTGACCAGATAAAACCCCACCACCAGCAGGTGATTTGTGGAACGGGCCAGCAGTTCGTCATGCCCAAAACACTCGACCAAGAAGATCAGGCCGTTGCGTGACAATGTGCGCGCAACCCAAATGGTGAGGCCAATGCTGATAATGAGATAAGCGGCATAAGAATTGATGAGATACATGATCGATTCCTCTTGTTTTGTAAGCGCCGGGCAATTGCTGCGACCGGCTCAATCAGCTTGATCAAATTCGATTGTGTCTTGGCATTCTCCTTTCAGTGAAATTGGGTTCTCCGAAGTTGCGGGTGCCAGCGTGTCCGCAAGGCTGGCTCAGGATTTGCGCGTGCCGGGCAGCAGCCTTGCGACCTTTCCGCCCAGTTTCATCAAAGTTACCAGCGTCGCGCGCGGCAGGCCTCGGACATCCTCATACCAATGCGAGGCAGAATCGAGGAATTGGTGCATATCGCCGATGCGCTGCTCTACGTGATCAGGCACATGGTCACGCCCCTGCAGGCTTTCGCGCAATTCCCCCAGCAATTGAATGGTCGGGTCAAATTCGCGCCTTTTGCGTTCCGCTGCGATTTTCATCAGCATATCCCAAGGGTCGGTATAGGCTTCGAAATGGTCGCGCCGATCGGCCTCGATATGGACCCTTTTGACCAAGGCATAGGCCTGCAATTCCTTAAGCCCATTGGAGACATTGGACCGTGCCAAACCAAGCTTGTGGCAGATTTCCTCTGCATGAAGCGGTCTGTCTGACAGGAACAACAGGGCATGGACCTGCGCGACCGAACGGTTGACGCCCCATTCAGTGCCCATCTCACCCCAATGGCGAATAAAGGAGCGAACCTCGGGGATGTCCATAAAAGCGCTCATGTCGGTCTCCATTAATTTCTGTAAAAACAGAAATACCGAAAACGACTGAATAGGCAATTGTCAAATTTGCATCAGGCCGTGCAAATGAGCCAATCTGCCTGCCCCTGCTTAGCTTACCCCTGCTTAGCTTCTCGGCGAATAGCGTGCCCGCGCATAGCTTGCCTGCGCTGGGCTTGCCGGTTTGGCCTTAAATCTTGGAGCGGGATGCGGGTGGTTACGCGGGGTCTTCCAAAAGCTGAGACAGGCTGGACACGGCCTCGAGAAACTCTTCCCGAAACTCCTGCACAATTTGGCGGCTGGAGCGCACTTGCTCGACCAATCCGACGCCTTGCCCCACGAAATAGCTGACCAGTTCGCGGGCATCGTCATTGCCGGCAGCGGCCGCTTGCTCAATCCGCTTAAAGGCAGGCTCTGACACCATTCCCATTAACGGCATCGGCAGGCTGCCCGGGCCATCCTCGCTTGCCCATGCATCATGCCATGCGGTCCTAAGCTGCCGCGCGGGCTTGCCCGTCCGGCTGGTGGAACGCACTGTGTCACGGCTGCGCGCAGCAACCATCTTCTCGCGAAACGCCTCGCTGGTCTCTGCCTCTGGCGTGGCCAGCCAGACCGAACCGGTCCATGCCCCTTCAGCCCCTGCGGCCATCATTCCGGCCATCTGCCGCCCTGTCATAATCCCGCCCGCGGCCAGCACGGGAATGCTATGGCGTGCCTCGGCCAAGGCGCGCACAACCTCGGGGATCAGCACGAGCGTGGAGACCTCTCCGCAATGTCCGCCCGCCTCGGTGCCTTGCGCCACAATAATGTCGACGCCTGCCTCTGCTTGCCTTATCGCATGTTCCTTGGCCCCGACCAGCGCCGCAACTGGAACCCCGCGCGCCTTGCCTTCCTCGATCATTGCTGGCGGCGCGATACCCAGCGCATTGGCGATCAGTTTGATCGGATGATTGAAAGCCACTTCCATCAAAGCAAGGCCGTTCTCAGGCGTGATCCCCATGCGTTCTTTTAAGATCGGCATTTCGTCTTGCGCAGCGATACCATACTGGCCCAGCACATCATTGGCGAAGGATTGATAGGCCGGGTCAATTGCTGCTGCCCGGCTTTTGTTATCGCCAAGGTCGCGCACGCGCGGATCGATCACCTCGGGCACAAGCACATCGACCCCGTAAGGCGCGCCATCGACATGGGCATCAATCCAGCTCAGCTCTTCCTCAAGCTGTTCTGGACTGAAGCGCGTCGCGCCAAACACGCCAAAACCGCCCGCTTTGCTAACGGCGGCGACGACATCACGGCAATGGGAAAAAGCAAAGAGCGGAAATTCGGCTCCCGTCATGTCGCAGATTGTGTTCATCGCCATAGTCTTTTCCCCTTTTGATCGCCGCGCTTCTATCCGGCCTTGCCCTGACTTGCGTTGCCCTGACTTGCCTTGCCCTGCCTTGCGTAAAGTTGGCGGCTTAGCGTGCGTCCGATTGCTTTTGCATGAGATCGCCATAAAGGAACCAGCCTTGCCCGATCATAGGTTCCAGTCCGACAGCCGCGTCGGGATTTCGCAAATAGAGATAGAGTTCGTCGAAATCATGATGCGTGTCGCCCAAAATGGCGATTAGGCAATGGCTCTCGCTTAGCTTTTCGCGCCGCGTTTGCTTGCGTTCTGCAAGTTCGCGCATCAGCACGAGGCTATCTTGCTGGGCCGGATCGAGATTGGCCTCAGCCAGTGCTTGATGAAGCGGATCTGCGAAATTGGCGCCAAGCCGCGAGAGCCAGAATATCGCAATATCTGCCTTGCGCATTTCAGCCAATGCCGCACTCAATTCCGCATCGCGTTTGACATCGGCCAGCGGGTCAAAGGTTTCGCGCCCCGGATCAAGATCAATCGCCACTGCAAGCGGGAGCCGCCCGCATAAACGGCGCTCCGCTTTCAATTGGCTTGGATTGCTGAGCCGGGCAGAGCGCGGGATCTCATCCGCCTCCGCGAGCGCTGCTTGCGCGAGGCTATAGCTAAGAAACTGGTCCACAGGACCTTGGGTGTTGACCAGGTTTGCTCCGCCGGGTGCAGGCAGTGCAGTCGCTGACAAAACCTCAATCCGTCCAAAACTGCTATCGCTCGCGGTCGGCAGATTTAGCGCCAGCTCAGATTTGGGGGCCGCAGCCCCGCTCAGATTGCCGTCCGCATCCGCTGCGCTGGGGGCGGCCTGTGGTTCAATAGCTAGGCTTTCAATTTCCTGCGTTTGATCGGCCAACGCCGCTTGATCTGTGTCAGCGCTTACAGCTTTTCCATCCCCGCTGATCGAGGGAGCCATGGCCGCACCGGCAGCCAGCGGAACAAGGGCCGCAACACAGCCTTGCAAAGTCACCAGAGCGGCGGCAGCGGCGAGGGTTTTGAGGCCGATGATCGCACTGTCGCCGCGCTTGGTTGCTCGCGTGATCACGCGCTTGCGGCGGGGCTTGCCTCGCGCTCTCGCACAGTCATGAACTCGATCTTTTTGTCGTAAGGCGCACCGGCGATCATACGGTTGACGAAAACACCGGGCAAATGGATCGCATCCGGATCGAGCGTACCCGCGGGCACAATTTCCTCGACCTCAACCACACAGATATTGCCGCAAGTCGCTGCTGGCGCGTTGAAATTGCGGGCGGTTTTGCGGAAGATGCAATTGCCGGTCTCATCCGCTTTCCATGCCTTTACAATCGCCAGATCAGCAAAAATGCCCTCTTCCAGAATATAGTCTTGCGGCTGCGCGTCACGGCCCTTGAATTGCTGAACCGACTTGCCCTTGGCGACCTCGGTCCCCACCCCGGTCTTGGTGTAGAAGCCGGGAATACCGGCCCCGCCTGCGCGCATCCGCTCAGCCAGCGTGCCTTGAGGGCAAAATTCGACTTCCAATTCGCCGGACAGGAATTGGCGTTCAAACTCCTTGTTTTCGCCGACATAGCTGCTGATCATTTTGGCGACTTGCCGGGTGCGCAGCAATTTGCCGATCCCCTCATTGTCGATCCCGGCATTATTGCTAGCAAAGGTCAGGCCTTTGACGCCGCTCGCCTGAATGGCGTCCAGCAGTCTTTCAGGGATACCGCATAGGCCGAACCCGCCGCTGGCGATCAGCATATTGTCGTGCAGGATATCGGCGAGGGCTTCGCTTGCGTTGCTGTAAATTTTGCTCATCGGCTGAGTTTTAGCGTCAGCACAAGGCCCTGTCATCAGCCGCTTTGGAAAACTCTGCGGCCTTTAAAAGATGGGAATGGTACCGGAGTGCAAAAAATGCAACAAACCATGTTCCTTTCGCATTTGCACAATTTTTGCTGCAAGTGCATAAGATCGGCATGCCTTTCGAGGCATCCTCTCCCAAACTTTTACGCCCGGTTGGCTTTCCAACCGGGCTTTTTCTTGTCGAACTGACTCTTGGCCCAATCGGGCGTGTTTGTCGGCGCTCCCCTCTGGTGCGATTGCATAATGGCACCCTCATCCTTACCTGCTATGCTCGTTCGAGAGACATTTTGAGAAGAGAGAGCAGAGCCCATGGCGGGAAAAGGCGCGGCGAAAGACTCACATGAAATCCGGCTTCAGGTCGCAGCAGCGCGTCAAGAAGAAAGCGGACAGGGTATTGCCCGCTTACCTCGCAGCGCTTTTCAGGCGCTGGGTATCACGCAGGGCGATATCGTCCAGATGGCTGGCAAACGCGTGACGGCGGCGGTTGTCATGCCTGCTTATGAAGAGGACGAGGCGCTTGATGTCGTGCGTCTCGACGGCCTACAGCGCAGCAATGCGGGCGTCGGCTCGGGAGAGCATGTCACAATCTCTGTCGCCGAATCGCGTGCCGCAACCCGCGTCGTTTTCGCTCCAGCAACGCGCGAGATGCGCTTGCAAGGGCCAACCAACGCTTTGAAACGCAATTTTGCGGCCAAGCCTTTGGTGGCCGGTGATCTGGTTGCAACCGCCGGACAGCAGCCGGTCCAAAACATGCCGCCCGAGGTGCGCCGCATGTTCAACGCACCCGCTTATGCCTTGACCCAAATCCGGCTCAAAGTCGTCTCAACCGCGCCGAAAGGCGTCGTCTATATTGACGAAAACACCGAGGTTGAGCTGCGCGCTGAATATGAAGAGGCCAATGGCAGCGGCCGCGCCTTGGTCAATTATGATGATGTTGGCGGGATGAGTGACACCATTCAGGCCTTGCGTGAAATGGTCGAATTGCCGCTGCGCTATCCGGAACTGTTCACACGGTTGGGGGTCGATCCGCCCAAAGGCGTGTTGCTGCATGGCCCACCGGGCACCGGTAAAACGCGGCTCGCACAAGCTGTCGCGAATGAAAGCGATGCCAATTTCGCCATCATCAACGGGCCGGAGATCATGGGCTCAGGCTATGGCGAGAGCGAAAAACGCCTGCGTGAGGTGTTTGAGGATGCGGCCAAAAACGCGCCTTCGATTGTCTTTATTGACGAAATAGATTCGATCGCTCCCAAACGCGACCGCGTGCCGGGCGAGGCGGAAAAACGCCTTGTCGCGCAATTGCTCACCTTGATGGACGGGCTGGAGGCGCGCTCCAACATCGTTGTGATTGCGGCCACGAACAGGCCTGATGCTATTGACGAGGCTTTGCGCCGACCGGGCCGGTTTGACCGGGAAATTGTGATTGGCGTGCCCGACGAAAAAGGGCGCCGTGAAATCCTCTCTATTCATACGCGCGGAATGCCGCTCGGCGATAAGGTCGACCTAGGCGAACTTGCCCGCACCACTCACGGATTTGTCGGCGCGGACATCGCCGCTTTGGCCCGCGAGGCGGCGATTGATGCGGTTCGCCGGATCATGCCCAAAATTGATCTCGATGAACGCACCATTCCGCAAGAAGTGCTCGACGATCTATACGTCAGCCGGGACGATTTCCTCTCGGCTCTGAAACGCATCCAGCCATCCGCCATGCGCGAAGTTATGGTGCAAATGCCCAATGTCAAATGGTCCGATATTGGCGGTGTCGGCGACGCCATTGAAAAGCTAAAAGAAGGGATCGAGCTGCCGCTCAAGAACCCTGACGCGTTCCGCCGTTTGGGCATTCGTCCGGCCAAAGGTTTCCTGCTTTATGGTCCGCCCGGCACGGGCAAAACCCTGCTTGCCAAAGCGGTCGCCAAAGAAGCGGATGCCAATTTCATATCCATGAAAAGCTCTGACTTGCTATCCAAATGGTATGGCGAGAGCGAGCAACAGATCGCCCGCATGTTCCGCCGGGCGCGCGCTGTTGCGCCTTGCGTCGTGTTCATTGACGAGATTGACAGTCTGGTGCCAGCGCGCGGCTCTGGTCAGGGCGAACCGCAAGTAACCGGCCGGGTGGTCAACACTATCCTGGCTGAAATGGACGGGCTTGAAGAATTGCAATCCGTGGTCGTAATCGGTGCGACCAATCGTCCCACGCTGGTTGATCCCGCTTTGCTTAGACCGGGCCGATTTGACGAGTTGGTTTATGTCGGCACGCCCGATCAGGAAGGACGCGAACATATCCTCAAAATTCACGCCAAGGATATGCCTTTGGGCGAAGATGTCGATCTATCCAAGATCGCGGCAGAGACCGAGCGTTTCACTGGCGCTGACCTCGAAGATGTTGTGCGCCGGGCAGGGCTCAACGCCTTGCACCGGGTCGGCAAAGAGGTCGATACTGTCGAGGCAATCGACTTCACCGAGGCGCTGAAAGACAGCCGCGCAACCGTCACCAGCAAGATGGAAGCGGAATATCGCAAGATGCGCGGCTTGCTCAAAAAGCGGGCGGTGCAATCGCAGCCGATTGGTTTTGTCCATGACGGAATGATTGAGCCAAC
>CAZDHB010000004.1:0-15354 GCA_964505255.1 uncultured Porphyrobacter sp. | reverse complement strand
AGCTCTGGCGTTAGCGGCTTCGACCTCGAGCCGATGCCGGATCAGCGTGTCCGGCATTTCCTGACGAAGCCAATCGAGCATATGTTCGCGCACTGCGCAGCGCAGCTCCCACAATTCAGAAATGGTGTTAGCGCTCATCGCGAGGCGCAGCTCCAGACTTTCAGGATGAGCCTCAGTCACCAATGCGCTGGCGGACCTTTGGTCACACAAAGGGTGCTCTGCTGCGAAGCGCAAAAATTCCTGCCGGATCGGTTCAATCGGGCTGGCCGGATCAAGATGCAGATAGACCGGACCGGTCAATTCCTCATTGCGCCGTGACCAGTTTTCAAAACCATTATCAAGAAACCGGTCAGTTGGCAGGATCACCACCCGCTGGTCCCAAATTCTGAGCACAACATAGCTCATATGGATTTCTTCAACCCGGCCCGTATGGCCATCAACCACAACCATATCGCCGATCCGCATCGGCTCGGTAATGGCCACTTGCAGCCCTGCGATCAGCGATTTGAGCGCTGGCTGCGCCGCTGCGCCGACGGCCAATGCGGCCAAACCGGCCGAGGCCAGCATAGTTGTCCCGATGGCTTGAACAGAGGGTATCGCAAACAGCATCAGGCCGGTTGTGATGACGATGATCGCAATCGTCGCCAGCCGCGAAAGCAAGGCGATCCGGGTCTTGCGGCTGCGCATCGCAACCGGGTCTTTCGACCCCATTCTCAGTTCCATCACCGCGGTGAACGATTGCACCAGCGTATAAGCGATCCAGCCAAGCAGCGCAGGCCTTAGAAAAGTGCCCAGCGGCTCCCAAAACCGGGCCAATTCCAAATTAGCCTGAGCCGCGAGCGACACGCCAATCGCTAACAAAGCCCATTTGACCGGGCGCCGGACCCGCTCAAGAATGAGATCATCCGCCTGAGTGCCGGACTTGCTTGCCAATCGGCCAGCGACGGCGAAAATCAGTCGGTAAAACGCGTAAGCCAGCACCAAGCCAATGCTGAGCGAAATCAGCGAAAGGGCGATAATTTCCCAGTTAAAGGTCCAGCTTTCGGGATGCCAAAGCGTGTCTAATTCCATAATCTTGCTGCCTTAGTCGGGGACGCTGATGCGGTGCAATGGCCGCTGCTCAATGGGCCTCATCCCAATTCTTACCGGTGCCAATATCTATCTCAAGCGGAACGCTCAGAGTGACCGCGGGCAGCGCAGCATCGGCCATGACTTGCCGGATGATAGGCGCCGCCTTGTCAGCGTCGTTTGCAGGCAATTCAAAAACCAGCTCGTCGTGGACTTGCAGCAACATTCGCACATGCCCAAGGCCCTCTGCCGTCAATGCGGGCATCATGCGCGCCATGGCGCGCTTGATGATATCCGCGCTGGTGCCTTGGATGGGTGCGTTAATAGCCGCACGCTCGCTTCCTTGGCGCTCTGCCCCGTTCTTAGAGCTGATCCGCGGAAACCAGGTTTTGCGACCGAAGAGCGTGGCGGAATGCCCCTCTTCGCGTACGCTTTCGAGCGTCTCGGCAATATAGCGCTGAATGCCGGGGAAACGCTGGAAATAGGTGTCGATCATGGCCTGCGCTTCATCCGCCTCAACCCCCAAACGGCCCGCCAGCCCCCAGCGTGAAATGCCGTAAAGAATGGCGAAATTGATCGTCTTGGCGCGCGCGCGGGTGTCGCGGTCGACCTCGCCGAACATCTCTTGTGCGGTGCGGCTGTGAATGTCCTCACCAGCGGCAAACGCCTCTCGCAAGGTATCGACATCGGCCATATGCGCCGCCAGCCGCAATTCGATCTGGGAATAATCCGCAGCGAGCAAAACATTGCCTTCTTCTGCGACAAAGGCTTCGCGGATCTGGCGCCCAATGGCGGTGCGGATGGGAATATTCTGCAAATTGGGATCGGTGGAGGACAAGCGTCCTGTCTGCGCTCCGGCCAGCATATAGCTGGTGTGAACCCGGCCCGTTTTCTCGTTAATTGCGGCTTGCAAGGCATCTGTGTAAGTCGATTTGAGCTTGGCCAATTGACGCCATTCGAGAACTTTGTCGGCAATCGCCGCCCCTTCGCCGGACAATCTTTCCAGCACGCCTTGATCGGTCGAATATTGCCCGCTCTTGCCTTTGCGCCCGCCTTTGTAGCCCAGCTTGTCGAACAGGATGTCGCCCAATTGCTTGGGGCTGCCAATCGTAAATTCCTCGCCCGCCGCTTCGTGGATTTCGCTTTCGAGCCGCTTTGTTTCTTGCGCAAATCCTTCGGACAGTTTGGCCAGCCGCGCGCGGTCAACCTTGATCCCATGCCGCTCCATTTGCGCGACAACCGGGACCAGTGGCCGGTCAACCCGATGATAGATTTTCGTGCCGCCTTCCTCAGCCAGACGCGGAGCCAGATGGGCATGGAGCCGCCAAGTAACATCGGCATCCTCGGCGGCGTATTCTGTCGCTTTTTCAAGCGCGACTTCGCCAAACGGGATGGCTTTCTTACCCGTGCCGCAAACCTCTTTATAGCTAAGGCATTGATGCCCCAGATGCCGCATGGCGAGATCATCCATCCCATGTCCGCCGCCCATGCCTTGATCGGCGCGCCCCGCATCCAAGGCAAAGCTCATCACCATCGTGTCTTCAATCGGCCCAGCGGCAATATCATGCGCGGCCAAAACATTGAGGTCATATTTGCCGTTCTGGAAAACCTTCACCACGGCGTCATCTTCCAGCAAGGGTTTGAGCGCCGCGATCGCAGTCTCCAGCGGAATTTGAGCTGGTTTTTCGGCAAACATATCGCTCCCGCCATGCGCCAGCGGGATATAGCAGGCGTCATTCGGGCCGAGCGCGAGACTGATCCCGACCAGATTGGCGGCCATGGCGTTCAAGCTATCGGTTTCGGTATCCACCGCCAACATGCGCAAATGCGCGGCGCGTTTGATCCAGCTCTCAAGCGTTTCGATATCTTGCACGCAAACATAAGCGCTGCGGTCAATGTCCGGCATCACGAGCGGGCTCAGCCCATGCAGATTACCTTGCGCGCTGGCGGTTTCCTGCTTGGCTGGATTAAGATTATTGGGCCGGTCAGGGCTGCCGGCCCCGCGGTCCAACCGTTTGAGCAGGCTGGTGAAGCCATGCTTTGCCAAAAAGGCGGCGAGCGGTTCTGGCGGCACAGCGCTCAGTTCAAATGTGGCGAGGTCTTCCGGCAGATCGCAATCTTCCTTCAGCGTCACCAAAATCCGGCTTAGCTCTGCGTCAGAGCGATGCTCGATCAAGCGTTCCTTCAGCTTGGATTTCTTCATCTCCGCGGCGGAATCAAGCGCCGCGGTGAGCGAGCCGTGTTCCGCGATCAGCTTGCTCGCGGTCTTGGGGCCGATCCCATAAATCCCAGGAATATTGTCGACACTATCCCCCATCAGCGCGAGGACATCACCGACCAATTCGGGCGCAACGCCAAATTTCTCTTCAACTTCGGGCCGGTCAATGCGCTGGTTCTTCATCGTGTCGAGCATGTCGATCTTGGCGCCGTCCTTGACGCTCACGAGCTGCATCAAATCCTTGTCAGAGGAAACGATCGTAACATCCCAGCCGCGCTCTTGTGCGGCGCGCGCGTAAGAGGCGATCAAATCATCCGCCTCCAGCCCCAGTTCCTCAATGCAAGGCAGGCTAAAGGCGCGTGTGGCATCGCGGATGAGGGGGAATTGCGGCACCAGATCCTCGGGCGGGGGCGGGCGATTGGCCTTGTATTCAGGATAAATATCGTTGCGAAAACTCTTGCCGCTCGCATCAAGGATGACCGCCATATGGGTCGGCCCCTCGGCCGCATCGAGATCCTCGGCGAGCTTCCATAGCATTGTGGTGTAACCATAGACTGCGCCGACCGGCGTCCCCTCGGGGTCGGTCAGGGGCGGCAATCGGTGATAAGCGCGAAAGATATAGGCGGAACCATCAATGAGGTAGAGATGCTTGCGGTCAGACATGGTGCAGGCAATAGCAGTGACCTTGCGCAAAAGGGAGGCGGTTTCGCCGCGCAATCCCCGTTTGAAGGATCAAAGATTCGGGTTCAGCACCCCAAAAAGAGCCGTTTGGGCGCATTTGGCGCCGCTTCGGAGTTAGAAGGGCGAAAAAATGAGGGTGCTCTTTTATGCCTCATTTACGCCGTAATTTGCCCGAATTAAGGCAAAAATATGGCAAAAAATACGCATTTATCCCCAAAAGGACTTGATTGGACACATTTCTGCCATTATTTGACAGTTGCGAGACCCCGAAAAAAGGGGCCTCGTTCGGGTCAAAAACCCTATAACTAACTCGCTGTTTTTAAGGATACAAAATTATGCGTAAGATCGCTCTTGTCGCAGCTGCTTCTGCTGCTGCTCTTTCACTGGCTGCATGTTCAGAAACCGCCGAAGGCGTAAGCGAAGTCGCTGGCGACGTAGCTGCCGACGCGGAAGCTAACATGGAAGCTGCTGGCGAAATGGCTGAAGGCGCTGTTGATGCGACTGCAGACGCCGCTGAAGGTGCTGCTGACGGCGCTGCGGAAGCTGCTGAAGGCGCTATGGACGGCGCTGCTGAAGCTGCTGAAGGCGCTATGGACGGCGCTGCTGAAGTCGTCGAGTAAGCTAAGCAATCTGCTTTTCCGGCGGCGTGCCGCTGGAAGCAAAAAAGAGAGCGGTGCCTTTCACGAGGCGCCGCTCTTTTTGCGTGTGCGGACCAATTGAAATACCAAACCGGTACGCGTGTTTTTGATTTAGTGAACTATCGCCCGCCCAAAACGCTCGCTGATACGCTGCGCCGGGGGCCAAACCCTTCGTAAAGTGCGCTGGCAATGGTTGCGATGCGCGAATCCCGATTGCTACGGGCCTGAAGCTTGAGCGCCCGGCTCCCGTTCTCCGCTCTCATCGAAGAGCTTTGCCCCGTCACATAGATCGCGGCGGCGACAGTGCGGCCATCAGCCGTGCGGAAAATGCCAATATCACTGGCAGTGCGGCTCAAAGTGCCGGTTTTATGCGCGAGATTAGCGCTCATCGGCAAAGCCGAACGCATCCGGTTCTCGCCAGTGGTTGTCTCTTGCATAGCGGTGATAATGACATTGCGCGATTGCGCGCTCAGCCACCGGCCCTGATACAGTCCGGCCAGCAATTGACCCATCGCGCGCGGGGTCGCACTATCGCGCAAATCAATGCTCGAGGCAGGGTCAATCCGGCCATCTTCACGAATGAGGTTGCGGATCGTCCGATCGAGCTGAAACCCTTGGATCCCGGCCTCCCGCATCCAACTGTTGACCGCGCTCGGGCCGCCGACAGCGGCCAGCAAAGCGTCGGTGCAATCATTGCAGCTTTTGCTGATCATCAATTCGATGAGCCGCTGGGCTGGCACATATTTGTCGCCGCGCCGGGGCAGCCGCCATTCGCTGGTCAGGCTCCACCGACCCGCATCCACACCGGCCAGATACGCCGCGGCAACGGCGACCTTGCTGGTGCTGGCCATGGGGAAACGTTGATCGGCCAAAACGCCGACTTCCTGCCCGGTTGAAAGATCAATTGCGTAAACCCCGATCCGGCCCAACGAACCATCTGCCAGCGCAGCGATCTGCTGATCGAGCGAGGTCTGGTAATTGGCAACATAGGTTTGCGGCGCGCGCCGCTCGGTCCCGAAGGTCCGGTCAAACTCAGCCTCGAGATTGTAACCCTGCGTGTCAAAGTCTTGCGCGCCGTAATTCTGCGCCGAGACTGAAGCGCCCATGGAGAGCGCTGCTGCGCTCACGGCCCAAAGACAAGATTTCGCGATTGAAAGGGGTTTCACTGCCATTCCTTGGGTTCTAACAATTCTTTGGTTTGCAAAACCTTAACTGACCCTTCCGTTCCATAGGCTTTACCGCAGAACAATCTTGCGGCGATGAAATGTGTCGCAAAAGCGATAGTTTATTATCAAACACCGTTTGATTGCGTAAGTTTGCGATGATCGAGCGCCCCGCACTCTCCCAGTTCAAGCCCTCCCAGTTTAGACCTTCCCGCTTTAGGCCCTCCCAGTTTAAACAGTGCGTTTGTGTTGTGTGTCAGCCGGTTTCGCGGCAACACTTAACTTATGACTAAGCCTACCGAACAAAAGCATGCGGTGTCCGCCGAGGTATTGCTGGCCGGATTGTCACGCCTGATGGCGCGTGCGGGTTTCAGCCAGGTGAGCGGTCTGACCCGCCTGACCGGCGGGGCGACGATGGAAAGCTGGCGCTTTGAGGCAAGCGGCCAGCCCTTCGTTTTGCGCCGCGCGCCAAGCTTGGAATTTATCAAGGACCGACCCTTTGGTCATGACACCGAAGCCGCAATTATTCGCGCGGCTGAGGCCGCCGGTGTGACCGCGCCCGAAGTGGTCGCCGAGCTGGAAGAGGCAGACGGGATCGGGTCGGGCTTTGTCATGCGCGCTTTGCCCGGCACCCCTAACCCCCGCGAAATACTGGCGATGGATGCGCCTTTGTCATTGCTGCGGGCATTGGCGGGCGATCTGGCGCGCATCCATTCGCTCAGCCGCGAGGCATTGCCCAAAGCCGTGCCGGTGATGAATTACCGCGAGACAATTGCCGATTTCCGCGCACAATTTGAAGAAGCCGGCGGTGATCGCCCGATTATAGCGCTGGGCATCAAATGGCTGGAGGATAATTGCCCTGATGAATGCACCCCAGTGCTCAATCACGGCGATTACCGGCTTGGCAATGTGTTGGCGCAGGATAGCAAGCTTACCGGCGTATTGGATTGGGAGCTGGCGCATTTCGGCGACCCTCACGAGGATTTGGCGTTCGGCTGCATGGCGGTTTGGCGGTTCGCTCGCTATGATCGGCCTGCGCTTGGACTGGGAACGCTGGAGGAGTATTTCGCGGCTTACGAAGCAGCGGGCGGCGTGAAAATAGACCGCGAGCGTTTTCGTTACTGGACCATCCACCGCACGGTTTGGTGGGCGCTGGGCTGCCTGCGCTGTGCCAAAAATTGGCGCGAAGGTGCCGATCGTTCGCTTGAGCGTGCGGTGATCTCGCGCCGGACGAGCGAACAGGAGCTCGACCTCTTGATGCTGCTTGAAGAGGAGGCGCCGGAGAAGGAGCAGCGCAGAAAAGCAAGCGAGCCTTTTGATAACTCTTTCAAGACTGGAGAGGCTGATAGCGCAGAACTGGTTGAAGCGATCGTGGAGTGGCTGATTACGATCAAACCTCAAATGGAAGGGCATGACCGGTTCCAGCATGCGGTTGCTCGCAATGCGCTAGGGATTATCGCGCGCGACTATAAGTTGGGTCCCGAGCTTTACCGTGCCTCAGGCCTAGTTTCGGACATTTTGGATGGAACAGCAGACCTTTCAGAAGAGCGTCTGCTGGTGGATTTGAAGGATGGAATTTTGGGAAAGTGCTTAGCCGACTCCCCCAAATACCCAGCGCTTGCAGCCGCCAAAAAGAAATGGATTGGAGAGGAATAAACAATGGATTTCGCAATTGCACCCGAGCTGCAGGCCTATTTGGCGGAGCTTGACGCCTTTATCGAGGCTGAAATCACCCCCTTGCAAATGCAGGATGACAACAATCGCTTCTTCGATCACCGGCGCGAGGATGCGCGCACCGATTGGGACCGCGAAGGCTTGCCCAATGAAGAGTGGGAAGCGCTCCTCAAAGAAGCCACTGCGCGCGCCGATAAAGCCGGCCATTGGCGATTTTCTGCGCCCAAGAAATATGGCGGCAAAGATGGTTCCAACCTGTGGATGGCGGTGATCCGCGATCATTTCGCGCAAAAAGGGCTGGGCCTGCATAATGATTTGCAGAACGAGCACAGCATCGTCGGCAATTTCCCTTTCGTCGAGATGTTCGAGCAATTCGGCACAGAGGCGCAAAAGCAGGAATTTATCCTTGGCGGGTTCGAGCGAACAAAGCGCGCCGCTTTTGGCCTGACCGAAGCAGAGCATGGCAGTGATGCGACCCATATGGACACCAAGGCTGTTCCAGAAACGCGTGACGGCGTTCCGGGCTACCGGATTGACGGCGAGAAAATGTGGATCACAGGCATGCATAAGGCCACCCATTGTGCCTTGTTTGCGCGCAGCAGCGGCAAGGCGGGCGATGCACAAGGGATCACCTGTTTCCTGGTGCCGAACCCGGTCGATGGGCTCAAGATCGAGGAGTGGATGTGGACGTTCAACATGCCCACCGATCATCCGCGCCTTTCGATAAACAATGTCTGGGTACCCGAAAGCGCCATCTTGGGCGAGGAGGGGCGCGGTCTCGCTTTGGCGCAAAGTTTCGTTCATCAAAACCGCATTCGCCAAGCCGCGAGCAGTCTTGGGGCGGCGCAATATTGCATTGAGGAAAGCGTGAAATACGCCCGCCAGCGCAAGCCATTTGGGCAAGAACTGGCGCGGAACCAAGCGATCCAGTTTCCGCTGGTTGAGCTCGCCACACAATGCGAAATGCTGCGCATGCTGATTTACAAAACGGCATGGCAGATGGACAATATGCCGCATAAAGAGATCGAGAAGACCCTCTCTGACAAGGTGTCCATGTGCAATTATTGGGCTAACCGGCTGGTCTGCGAAGCGGCGGATAGGGCGATGCAAACCCATGGCGGCATTGGCTATTCCCGGCACAAGCCGTTCGAGCATATTTATCGCCATCATCGCCGTTACCGGATCACCGAGGGCGCAGAGGAAATCCAGATGCGCAAGGTGGGGGCCTATCTGTTTGGCTATTTGGGGCCGCGCAAAGACCAGTTTTCGGCTTGACCCACTAGAGCAAATCGCGAAGGTAACACCATATCAATTTCGGGTATTTGTTTAATCCTTTTTGTTTTAACCCACGGGGACGCTCTCATTATGAAAAAATCCGCTCTGACTGCTCTGGGTGCCGCTCTGATGGCCGGAACCTCCAGCCTCGCAGTTGCTCAAGATGCCCCGATAATCATCCCCGGTGCGCCGGGTGAAGCAGGCCAAGTGGTTGGCGAGAAACAAGCGATTGCTTTGTCCGATACGCGTTATGCTCCCGGCGATGTCACTTTTATGCAGGGCATGATTTTGCATCATCAGCAAGCGGTGGAAATGTCTGAGCTGGTGCCCGGCCGCACGAATAATGAGGATGTTGTAGCGCTCGCTGAAAAGATCCTTGCCAGTCAGGCAGACGAGATCAGCTTTATGCAAAGCTGGCTAACGGCACGCGGTGAGAAAGCCCCGCAAGTGGGCAATGGCTTGGTAAGCGCGGGGCATAGCGGCCATTCTGGTCACGGCGCACATGCCGGCCATGCAGGGCACCACGGGGGCGGCGAATGGGCTGACTTGCATGCCAGCATGTCAGGGATGGCCAGCGCGGAAGACATGGCCAAACTGGCGACGCTAGAAGGCAGCGCTTTTGACGATATGTTCCTGCGTCTGATGATTGCTCATCACGAAGGCGCCATTGAGATGGTCGAGGACCTCCACCGCCAGCCAGGCACGGCTTACGATCCTGAGCTGTTTCGTTTTTCCAATGATGTGGTGAGCGATCAGACCAGCGAGATTGAGCAGATGAACGGCATTCTTGCCGGCCTTTCCAGTGACCCGCGCGCTGGCCTTGCCGCTGGTTTTCGCGATGCCGAAGAAGCCATTTTGAACCTGCGCTTGGTTGCGGCAATGCCTAAGCCCACCGGCTTTTTCGATCCGGCCAATCCTGCGCAATTGCAGCCGCGCATCAAAAGCAAAGAGGAAGAACAAGACGCGGCCGACGCCGAAGCGGCAGCGGCTGGCAATGATCCTCGGCTGGACGATGAGGACGAAGGCAAGCCGCAATTTGGCAAGCGCGGATCGCTGCTCGATTTTGCCAATACGGACATGGCCTTTTCGGGCAATATGCTGGTGACCGGCAATTATCACGGCTGGAACGCCTATAATCTGGGCGATGACGGCAAGCCGGAATTGCTGAGCTCGGTCGTATGTCCTGGCGGCCAAGGCGATGTCTCGATTGTCGGCGATCTCTTGATTATGAGCGTTCAAGGCGCCCGTGCGCGGGTCGATTGCGGGCTGCAAGGCGTGCCGGATCGGATCAGTGAAGAACGCTTTCGCGGCATTCGCATTTTCGACATTTCCGACATCCGTGCACCAGTTCAGGTAGGCCAAGTGCAAACTTGCCGCGGCAGCCACACCCATTCCATCGTCAGCGTCGATGACAAACGGATTGTGGTTTACAATTCGGGCACATCCTATCTGCGCGATGAAAAAGAATTGGCCGGTTGCATCCGCGCAGTCGGCGATGACCGCACCGCCTTGTTCAGCATTGATGTTATCGAAATCCCGGTGAGCAATCCGGGCGCTGCGAAAATCATCGACAGCCCGCGCGTTTTTGCCAAGGATGGCCAAATAGCGGGTCTGTGGCGCGGCGGAGATCACGGCGAGGGCACGCAGGATACCGCGCGCACCGATCACTGCCATGATATTACCGTATTCCCCTCGCTCAATATCGCCGCCGGGGCATGCTCGGGCAATGGCGTCGTGTTCGACATCACTGACCCGCTGAAGCCCACGCGGATTGATGATGTGACGGACAAAGGCTTTGCCTATTGGCACTCTGCCACGTTCAACAATGATGGGACAAAAGTCCTGTTTACGGATGAATGGGGCGGGGGCGGACGGCCGCGTTGTCAGGCGGGTGATCCCAAAAACTGGGGCGCAAATGCCTTTTACACCCTGAAAGACGGAAAGCTGGAATTTGAAAGCTTGTGGAAGCTGCCCGCGCCGCAATCCGATAAAGAAAACTGTGTGGCGCATAATGGCTCGATCATTCCGGTGCCCGGGCGCGATATCTTCGTCCAAGCCTGGTATCAGGGCGGCATCAGCGTGATCGACTTTACCGATGCGGCCAATCCGTTCGAGATCGCGTATTTTGATCGCGGTCCCGTTGATGAGGAGCAGCTTATCACCGGCGGCTATTGGTCGGCCTATTGGTATAAGGGCCGCATTTACGCGACCGAGATTACTCGCGGACTTGATGTCTTTGCGCTCGAGCCGAGCGAGTTTTTGACCGCAGAGGAAATCGCAGCGGCTGAGGCTGCGCAATATGAAGACGGCCTGTTTAACCCGCAGACGCAAACGCGGGTGACTTGGGATGAAAGCGTGATCGAAGCTGCTGAGGAAAGCCGCAAGGGAGGTTAATGGCAAAGGGGTATAAGCAGCTGGGACAAAGCTGGCCTTGCTAGGGTCCAGCCTTTGCCCCCTCATGCGCGCGGCTGGGCGGGCATACCATAGGTTATGAAGCGAAAATTTCTTACCCTCCTCGCAGCCTTCACCAGTTCGGTTTTTGCCTTTCAGTCGCATGCCCAATTGCCGAGCGAGGCGCTCGCAGCGCTGCAAAAACCGATCAAGGCTGAGCGCAAAGAAGACGTCGCAGCCGTGCCAATCACATGGGCTATGGGTAAGCTGGCGGTTACGGCCTCTTTAAATGGTGCAGAGCACCAATTTATTTTCGACACTGGGTCGCCGACCATGATTTCGCGCGAGCTGGCCGATCAATTGGATCTTGTCATTTTGGGTTCGAACACGGGCCGCGATGCCAATGGACGTGCATTCACGACCGATATCGCGGTGGTCGATCGATTGACGATCGGCTCTGTCACATTTCGCGCCGTCCCCGTTTTGATTGCCGATTTTTCTGTATCAGACCCGGATAAATGCTTTTTCGATGGCGGCGTCATCGGCTCCGAGCTGTTTCCCGGCCTTGTTTGGCATATCGATTTGAGCAGCCAGTCGCTCAAAATTGCGGGCCGCTATGACGACCTCTTGGCCGCCGGTATTGCCGAAACAACTGCCGCAACAAGGCTGCATGATTTTGGTTATCCGCATGCGCCAATTTTCGATTATGCGATTGGAGCATTCACGGACAAAGGGCTTTTCGACACCGGCAATTCAGACACTGTGACATTGTTTGAAAGGATCATGAGCGACGACGAAGTTCAAGCGGCAATTGTAAGCAAAAGCCTTCGCCAAGGGCGCGGTACACACGGAGTCTCGGCCGCCGGGCTAGGGAAGGCGAGCGATCTCTTGCGGTTTGATATCGACGGGGTCGCTTTGGGCGGGACGCCTTTGGGAAGGCGCCGGGGTGCCACGCGAAATGTGCCGCCAACGCTAATCGGTCTGGGCATTCTCAGCGACCATAGCGTAACGCTTGATTACCCGGGGCAGCGCCTGCGGCTTCACCCGCGCAGCGACGAGCAAACGGTGGCTGCCCACCCTGGCTTTGGATTGATGTTCACCGGCGGGGCGGTTCGCGTTGCGCAGATTTTTGACGGATCAGCGGCGCAAAAGGCGGGGCTCAAATTGGGCGATTTGGTCACCAAGATAGATGGCGAGGCTGTCCCGCCTGCTGATGCGCCATGTGCCGTTCACCGGCGCTTGATTGAAGGCCGAGCAGCGCAAATGGCGACAAGCTTAACCCTGCTTCGTGACGGCGAGCAAGTCGAGATTGATTTGATCCAGCAATGACCGGATCGCGGCTGAAAAACGATCCAAAGCCAACCAAAAACCCGGCAGGATCGCTCCCGCCGGGTTTTCAATTTCAGCTCTGAGAAGCGTTTGGGCTTAGAAGCCCATGCCGCCGCCCATACCGCCCATGCCGCCCATATCAGGCATGGCAGGGGCTGCGCCTTTGTCTTCCGGCACATCGACGATGGCGGCTTCTGTGGTGACCAACAGGCCCGCCACTGATGCTGCATCCTGCAGCGCGGTGCGCACAACCTTGGTCGGGTCGATCACGCCGGCTTTAACGAGGTCTTCGTACACGTCGGTCTGCGCGTTGAAGCCCAGCTTCTCGTCTTTCGCATCGATCAGCTTGCCTGCTACAACTGCGCCGTCATGGCCCGCATTGGCCGCGATTTGGCGCACAGGGGCCTGCAACGCACGGCGCACAATATCAACTCCGCGGGTCTGATCATCATTGCTGCCCTCAAGGCCGTCCAGAGCCTTAGTCGCATAAAGCAAAGCCGTACCGCCGCCAGGCACAATGCCTTCTTCAACCGCAGCGCGGGTTGCATGCAGAGCATCGTCGACCCGGTCTTTACGCTCTTTCACTTCAACCTCGGTCGCGCCGCCAACCTTGATAACGGCAACACCGCCAGCGAGTTTCGCCAGACGTTCTTGCAGTTTTTCGCGGTCGTAATCGCTCGAGGTTGCTTCGATTTGCGCGCGGATTTCACCAACGCGGGCCTTGATGTCATCTTGGCTACCGGCACCGTCGACGATGGTGGTGTTATCCTTGTCGATGGTGACCTTTTTGGCTTCGCCGAGCATGCCCAAAGTGACATTTTCGAGCTTGATGCCGAGGTCTTCTGAGATCATTTCGCCCTTGGTCAGGATCGAGATGTCTTGCAGCATCGCCTTGCGACGATCGCCAAAGCCCGGAGCCTTAACCGCAGCAACTTTCAGGCCGCCGCGCAGCTTGTTGACCACCAAGGTCGCCAGCGCTTCGCCTTCGATATCTTCTGCGATAATCAGCAGCGGACGCCCTGATTGCACAGCCGCTTCAAGGATTGGCAGCATGGCTTGCAGGTTCGACAATTTGGCTTCGTGGATGAGGATGTATGGGTTTTCCAGCTCAACCGTCATCTTGTCGGGATTGGTGATGAAATAGGGCGAGAGATAGCCGCGGTCGAACTGCATGCCTTCAACCACATCCAGCTCAAATTCGAGGCCCTTGGCTTCCTCGACGGTGATCACGCCTTCTTTGCCGACTTTTTCCATCGCTTCTGCGATTTTCTCGCCAACTTCGGTATCGCCATTGGCCGAGATGATCCCGACTTGAGCGATTTCAGCAGACCCTTTGACGTCTTTTGACCGCGCGGCGAGATTTTCGATGACTGTGCCAACGGCCAGATCAATGCCGCGCTTCAGATCCATCGGGTTCATGCCCGCGGCAACCGATTTCATGCCTTCATTGACAATCGCCTGCGCCAAAACGGTCGCAGTGGTTGTGCCGTCACCAGCCGCATCATTGGCTTTCGAGGCCACTTCGCGCAGCATTTGCGCGCCCATATTTTCGAACTTGTCTTTAAGCTCGATTTCCTTCGCAACGGTCACACCATCTTTGGTGATGCGCGGCGCGCCAAAGCTCTTGTCGATGACCACATTGCGCCCTTTGGGGCCGAGTGTGGTTTTGACAGCGTTAGCCAGCGTATCGACACCGGCAAGGATGCCTTCGCGCGCGTCGCGGCCAAATTTTACGTCTTTTGCAGACATGGATTTATCTCCTGAAATTCAGTTTTGAAATTGGGGCAGGGTTGATCGGCGGCACAGCGCCTCAGCCCATGATCCCCATGATGTCGCTTTCTTTCATGATCAGCAGGTCTTCGCCGTCGATCTTGACTTCGGTGCCTGACCATTTGCCAAACAGGACGCGGTCGCCAGCCGAAACATCAAGCGGCGTTACCGAGCCGTCTTCTGCTTTTGAACCAGAGCCGACAGCGACGATCTCGCCTTCGCTTGGCTTTTCTTGTGCGCTATCAGGGATGATAATGCCGCCAGCGGTTTTCTCATCAGCTTCGATGCGGCGGACCAATACGCGGTCGTGCAGCGGACGAAATGCCATAATTATGACCTCTCTTTAATCTAGGTGTTAATGCAAATTGGCACTCTATCACTTAGAGTGCCAGCCGGAGCGATATGTGGATGCACCCGAGCAGAGTCAACCGGTGCTTTAGGGTTTTTTCTTAAACGCCTTGGCGAAAGTGAAACGCGCCCTGCTGTCCGGCCGATTTCGAGGCTCTGCGCTAGGCCGTTCGCAGGCTGAGACCCAAACGGTCGCGGGCCATCCAGCGCCATGTCAAAAGCAGCGCGGCGAAGAACAAGCCAGTGGCTAGTCCGATCCAAATCCCGCTCTCGCCCAGCGGGGTGTAAAAGCCAAGCGCGATGGCAACGCCGATCCCTGCGGCCCAATAGCTGAAGGTGGCGATCCACATCGGTACCCGCGTATCTTGCAACCCCCTTAGTGCGCCGAGTGAGACCGCTTGAATGCCGTCAACCAATTGGAAAGCGGCGGCCCAGACCAGAAATTGCAAAGCGTAACGCACCATATCGGCGTTCTTTGGGGCGTCCACATCGACATATATCGCGATCAGGGTTTGCGGGATCACGAGCATGGCTGTCGCGGTGATTGCCATAAAGCCTGCACCCATTGCCAGCGCAGCCCAGCCTGCCTGCTTGATCCCGATGAGGTCCTTGGCCCCGTAGAAATAGCCGACGCGGATCGTAACCGCTTGGCCGACACCGAAAGGTATCTGGAAGGCGAGCGCTGCCAATTGCAAAGCTATCGTATGGCCTGCCAATTGAGCGGCTCCGAATGTGCCCATCAGAAATGCCGCTGCGGCAAAGATGCCAGCCTCGGCAATAACGGTCAGGCCAATGGGTG
>CAZDHB010000003.1:44685-59931 GCA_964505255.1 uncultured Porphyrobacter sp. | reverse complement strand
ATAATGTGGGCGATAATGTGGGCGACTGTGCCGGCATGGCCGCTGACTTGTTCGAAACATATGTGGTGACTGTGGGCGCGACGATGGTTTTGACCGCGCTGCTGTTTAGCGAGCAATTGGCGCAAGCCGGTTTGCTTCTGCCATTGATGAGCCTTCCACTTTTGATTGGCGGCGCGTGTATCGTGACCTCGATCATCGGCACATATTTTGTGCGTTTGGGCAATGGCACCAATGTCATGGGCGCGATGTATAAAGGCTTCATCGTCACCGCCGTTTTGGCTGTTCCGCTGATCTATTTCGTCACGCAATACGCGCTTGGCGGCCAAGGCGCAGGGATGGACACCGTCATTGGCACTGGCCCTAGCGGGATCGAGTTTACCGGCATGGACCTGTTCTGGTGCTCGCTGATCGGCCTTGCGCTGACCGGCATCATCATCTGGATCACGGAATATTACACCGGCACCAATTTCCGTCCGGTGAAATCCATCGCCAAGGCATCGGAAACGGGCCATGGTACAAACGTGATCCAAGGTCTGGCGATCAGTCTGGAATCCACTGCATTGCCGACCATCGTCATCATTGCAGCGATCATCGGCGCGTATCAGCTCGCCGGTCTGATCGGCTTGGCCTATGGCGCAACCGCGATGCTGGCGCTGGCCGGTATGGTTGTGGCGCTTGATGCTTACGGTCCGGTGACTGACAATGCTGGCGGTATCGCCGAGATGTCGGGTCTGGATGAAAGCGTTCGGGAGAAAACCGATTTGCTCGATGCGGTTGGTAACACCACGAAGGCTGTCACCAAAGGCTATGCCATCGGCTCAGCAGGCCTTGCAGCGCTTGTGCTGTTTGCGGCGTACACGGCTGACCTTCGGGCTTTCTTCCCAGAAGCAAACGTCGATTTCAGTCTGGAGAACCCCTATGTGATCGTCGGCCTCTTGCTCGGCGCGCTCTTGCCCTATCTCTTCGGTGCGATGGGCATGACCGCTGTCGGCCGGGCCGCAGGTGATGTGGTTGTCGATGTGCGGGATCAGTTTGCCAAGGACGCAGGCATTATGAAGGGCACCAGCCGCCCTGATTATGCCCGTACGGTTGACCTGGTCACTAAGGCCGCGATTAAAGAGATGATTGTTCCATCGCTTCTGCCGGTTCTGGCACCGATTGCGACCTACTTCATCATCCTCGCTATTGCAGGTCAGGACAATGCCTTCGCGGCGCTGGGTGCATTGCTGCTCGGTGTGATCGTGGGCGGCCTGTTTGTCGCACTGTCGATGACCGCTGGCGGCGGTGCATGGGATAATGCGAAGAAATATATCGAGGACGGCAATCACGGCGGCAAAGGGTCAGAGGCTCACAAAGCTGCGGTGACAGGCGACACTGTGGGCGATCCTTACAAGGACACCGCAGGTCCAGCCGTGAACCCGATGATCAAAATCACCAATATCGTCGCATTGCTGCTGCTCGCAGCGCTGGCAGGCGGTCACTAGGTCAGCTTTTTAAAAGCGTTCAAGAGGCCCCGCTGGACCAAGGTTCGGCGGGGCTTTTTGTATCTGGCAGCTGCGCAGATCGCGCGAGCTGTCAGTTTGGGACATAGGGCGGCAAGACCTTTGACCTCAGCCCGATCCTCAGCCTAAACTCCGCAAGCAACCATAGAAAGGGAGCTTGGGCGCTTACGGGGTGCAGCCCATGACAATAAGCGATGCAGATGATCTGACGGCCAGCGCCGGGAGTTCGGTCAATTACCGCTCGTCCGCCAAAGAGGCGACCCCTGCGGTTCTCGCATCATTGCGTCCGCAATGGGAAAGCTTGGCCCAGAATGCCTGCGAACCCAATCCCTTTTTCGAACACTGGTTCCTCACTCCCTCTATCTGCGAGCTGTCGGAGGGTCAGTCGATCTGGCTGTTCCAATTGTATCACAAGGAAAAGCTCGCCGGGATCATGCCCATCACGCGCCGCGCATCCTATCAGGGACGCCCGCTTCACCATTGGGCCAGCTGGCGTCATCCCAACCTCTTCTCGGCCGCACCCCTTGTCGAGCAAGCCCACAAGCGTGAGTTCTGGCGCAGACTCTTGCACTGGTGTGATGGACAAAAAGGCCCGGCATCCTTCCTCCATCTTGCCCATATGCCGCGCAAAAACCTGCTGACTGAGGCGCTGCTTGAGGAATGCGAGGAGACTGGCCGCTGCGCAAATGTGGTTTTTGCGCAGCAACGAGCAATGCTGAGACGCGGATCAAGCAAATCCGCACATTTAGACAAAGCCTTCTCAAAGAAGCGCCGCAAAGAGCTGATGCGCAAGCGCAGGCGGC
Source organism: uncultured Porphyrobacter sp. (assembly GCA_964505255.1). Lineage (GTDB taxonomy): Bacteria > Pseudomonadota > Alphaproteobacteria > Sphingomonadales > Sphingomonadaceae > Erythrobacter. The sequence goes on along the minus strand of CAZDHB010000003.1, from coordinate 57,626 downwards.
TGGCGGAAACAGGAGCGCTCGTATTTTCCCGGCGTCGCGATGCGCATCAGATCGAGCGCTGGACCGCCGAATTTCTGGCGCTTGAGCACGCTGGCTGGAAGGGCGAACGCGGCTCGTCCTTGGCGAGTGATCCCCGCACCAAGGCGCTGATCCAAACAGTGTTTCACAATGCTGCGGATTTGGGCAAGTTGGAAAGACTGGCGTTTCATATCGATGGCAAACCGGTTGCCATGTTGGCCCAGTTTCTCTCGCCGCCGGGGGCATTCAGCTTTAAGACTTGCTATGATGAGGCTTACGCGCACCTCTCGCCCGGCATGCTTCTGCAAGTGGAAAATTTGGACCTGCTTGATGATCCATCTATTGTCTGGTGCGATAGCTGCGCAGCGCCCGGCCATCCTATGATCGGACGCATATGGTATGACCGGCGCGAGATTGTGCGTGTGTCTGTGCCAATTGGCGGCCCAATCAAACGCCGCTTTGGCCAGCTTGTCACCGGTATCGAGGCACGGCGACACAGGGCCAGAACGGGCACAATAGCGCAGCCGATAACCAATGCGGCAAAGGGGACGAAGGCATGAGCAAAGATGGCTCTCAGAACACAGCGCAGGCAAGCCCCGCCGATTATCCACCTGCGGTCTTTTCCAAGGACGCAAGGGCCAGATTTGCGGAAAGCTACCCCGAACAGCCGGTTATCATTCCGCACGCCCTTGCTCAGCACGATCTCTTGACGCTTGATGCGCTGGCCCGTCTTGCATCTGCCCTTCCCGAGGCGAGCATCGAATACAATCGCGGCGATCTGCCGCTTGGTGTCGATGGCAAGCCTGACGGCAATGGTCTCTCGATCGAGGAAACGATCCATCACATCGCCACCTCGAACAGCTGGGCCGTGCTCAAGAATATCGAGCAAGTGCCCGCTTATAATGACTTGCTGTTGCAGCTGCTCGGGGAACTGAGGGCAGAGATAGAGGCGAAAACCGGGGCCATGCTGCGCCCGCAAGGCTATGTCTTCATCTCCAGCCCCAATGCAGTGACACCTTACCATTTCGACCCGGAACACAATATTCTGCTGCAATTGACGGGCGATAAGGTGATGACCCAGTTTCCCGCCGGTCATCCGCGCTATGCACCCGATCATGTGCATGAGGCCTATCACACCGGCGGCGCGCGCGAGCTGAGCTGGCATGACGAACTGGCCGATGGCGGCTTGGAATGCCCGCTTAGCGCGAACGAGGCCGTGTTCGTGCCTGTCATGGCGCCGCATTTCGTTCGCAATGGCCCGCACAGCTCGATCTCACTTTCGATCACGTGGCGTAGCGACTGGAGCTTTGCTGAGGCCGACGCGCGGGCCCTTAATGCCCGCCTGCGATCTTTGGGAATGTCCCCTCGGGCGCCGAAACGTTGGCCCTCCACCAACCGCGCAAAAGCCCTCGCTCAGCGTATGCTGCGCAGACTGGGCGCGGCATAGGCTAGGCATAAGCGCGGCATAAGCTTGGGGCGCTTGACGCATGGGCCGGGACTGAGCAAGAGCGACACATGAGTGAAGATGCTGCCAACCAAGGCTCCCGCAAGAACGATCCATCCGAGGCGCAAAAACTGGTCGAGGGGTTGGTTCGCCTGTTAACCGTGCAGCGCGCTGCCGACGATGTGTTTGAAGGGCCCAAGCAACCCGGCGGCATGGGCCGTGTCTTTGGCGGCCAAGTCATCGCTCAGGCGCTTCAAGCCGCGCAGGCGACCGCGCCCGAAGGGTTTGCGGCGCACAGCCTGCATGCCTATTTCCTGCGGGGCGGAGAGGAAGGCATTGCCCTCGATTATCAGACACAGCGTGATTTTGACGGACGCAGTTTCGCCAACCGCAGGGTCGTGGCCAGCCAAACCGGCAAGCCGATCCTCAACCTAACCGCCAGTTTCCAGCGTCCTGAAGACGGGCTGTCGCATGATGATGTTGTGATGCCCGACGTGCCTGCGCCAGAAGATTTGCGGCCCGACATGGATATCCGGCGCGAAATGGTTGCCAAAATGGGCGACCGGATGCCAGAGGCGAGCCGGGAAATTGCCTTGCGGCCGCGCCCGATTGATATTCGCACCAGTGACCGGCTGCATTGGATGAATGACGAACCGCGCCCGCCGAAAGCCCATAGCTGGTTTCGCACCCGCGCGCCGCTGGGCGATGATCCAGCGATGCACCGCGCAATTATTGCCTATGCGAGCGATTTTACCTTGCTCGGCACCAGCGCTCTGCCGCACGGGCTGAGCTGGATGCGCGGCGAACTGGTCGGGGCGAGCCTCGATCATGCGCTATGGTTTCATCGTCCGGCACGAGCGGATGAATGGCTGCTTTATGTCACTGACAGCCCGTGGAGCGGCTCGGGCCGAGGATTTAACCGGGGCCGCATCTTCAATCGCGCAGGCGAATTGGTGGCCAGTGTCGCGCAAGAAGGCATGATGCGCAGGCGAAAGGCCCTAGGCTAGCGCTGGGGCCTTGATTTTAGGCAAGCGGCCAAGCGCTGCGTGATGGCAGCGCGCCATAGCCGCCCTAAGGTACCATTGCTGGGTCCTATAACTGAGTGCCTTTGCCGCGCTTCCCTATTGAGGCGATGCGCGTTAGTCTGCCTATCAATAGCCTGCCAAACGCAGGTATCGCGAGAGGAAATGGCGCAATGATCATCACCCGTGAAAAGCCGCTGCTTCACACATTGAAGCCGAGCAATCACCCCTATCTTTCCGGGCCATGGACCCCGCTGAGCGAGGAAGTGACGGTAGATGAATTGGAAGTGGTCTCGGGCCATATCCCGGAAGATATCGACGGCATCTATCTGCGCAATACCGAGAATCAGCTGCATCAGCCCCTTGGCCGTCATCACCCCTTTGATGGCGATGCCATGATCCATCAGCTCAATATTTCTGGTGGTAAGGCCAGCTATCGCAATCGCTATATCCGCACCGATGGCCTGATCGCGGAACAACATGCCGGCGGCGCCTTGTGGGGCGGATTAATGGACCCGCCCGGCACATCAAAACGGCCCGGCTTTGGCGCCCATGGGGGTCTCAAAGACACCGGCAGTACCGATATTATCGTCCATGCAGGCATAGCCTATGCGACCTTTTACCAATGCGGCGAGGCTTGGATGGTGGACCCGGTCACGCTGGAGACGCTGGGCAAAGCGCCTTGGGCACCGCTCGACGGGGTCTCCGCTCATCCCAAAGTGGATGAGGAGACGGACGAGCTGATGTTCTTCAATTATTCGGTCCACGCCCCCCATATGCATTACGGCGTCGTCGATCGCAGCGGCCGCCGAACGCATTATGTGCCCATTGATTTGCCCGGGGCCCGCTTGCCGCATGATATGGCGATCACCAAAAACTGGTCGATCCTGAATGACATGCCCTTGTTCTGGGACGCAGAATTGCTGAAACGCGATATCCACGCCGCAAGGCTGCATGAGGGCGTGCCCACCCGCTTTGCCCTCATCCCGCGCCACGGCTCTGCCGATGATATTCGCTGGTTCGAGGCGGCTCCGACTTATGTGCTGCATTGGACCAATGCGTGGGAGGAAAGCGGCCCTGATGGCGATGAAGTCATCCTCGAAGGCTATCATCAGAGCGAGCCGATGCCCGGCCCGATCGAAGAGGCGGGCGAGCATGGCCATATGATGGCCTATATCGACGAACACAGTTTCCAAAGCAGGCTGCACCGCTGGCGTTTCAATTTGACAACCGGCCAATGCCGCGAGGAAAGCCTCAGCAAACGGGTCACCGAATTTGGCATGATCAATCCCGATTTCGCCATGCGCAAATCCCGCTACGTCTGGTCAACCACGGCCAAACCGGGCTGGTTTTTGTTCAATGGATTCTGCCGCCAAGACAGCGAGACTGGCGAGGAACAGCTCTATGAGCTGCCCGAAGGTGTCTACGCCAGCGAAAGCCCGATGATCCCGCGCAAAGGGGCGAGCGGCCAAGAGGATGACGGCTATCTGGTGACCTTCCTGATCGATGAGAACACAGGCTCGTCTGAGGCTGCGATACTCGATGCCTCTGACATTGCCCGCGGGCCCATTTGCCGCATGGCCTTGCCGCACAAACTGTGCTCGGGTGTGCACGCCACCTGGACCGGGCGTGATCGCTTAATCCAGAGCTAACAGGCTAGCTAAGGCCGCTTTGCGCAGGTCAACCTGCCTTTTTGGAAAGGTCTGGCCCGCGCAGCTCTGCGTCATCCGATCCACCGGATTTCGCAGTGCTTTCTTCGATCTTGCTTACGCTCGCCCGCTCTGCTGGCGGGGGAACTTGCTGAACGCCGTTACCGCTGCGCATATCCGAGAACTGTTCGGGGTTCTGCGGTCTGGAGAACAAATAGCCTTGCGCCTCGGTACAGCCTTCGAACTTCAATCGCTCAAGCTGGTCTTGCAATTCGACGCCCTCTGCCGTGGTCTCGATCCCCATGCTTTGCGCAAGGCCGGTTACCGCTTTGACAATCGCCAGACTGTCGCTGGAATCGCCAATGTCATTGATGAAGCATTTGTCGATCTTGATCTTGTCGAAGGGGAAGCTGCGCAGATAATTGAGCGAGCTATAGCCCGTGCCAAAATCATCAAGCGCGATGCGAATGCCAAAATCATGCAGCTTGTGCAGCGTCGCCATATTGGTTTCACTATCATGCAAAAGCACGTTTTCGGTAATCTCCAGCTCCAGCCTGCGCGGATCAAGACCCGACACCGCCAGCGCGCCAAAAATGGCCGTGACGAGGTTTGAACTGCGCATTTGGATCGGCGACAGGTTCACCGATACGCGCAAATCCTCAGGCCACTGGGCCGCGGCATTGCACGCCTCGCGCAGGACCCATTCGCCAATCGGTACGATCAGGCCGGTGTCCTCTGCAATGGGGACAAATTCATCCGGCATAACAACCCCGCGTGTCGGATGGTTCCAGCGGATCAGCGCTTCATAAGCGACCGTCTTGCCGGTTTCGATCTTGACTTGCGGTTGATAGTGAAGCTCGAACTCACCGTTCCTGATCGCCTCGCGCATGTCCATTTCGATCTGACGGCGCTCTTGCGCAGCGTGGTCCATGCCCGGCTCGAAGAACATATAGCAATTCTTGCCGGTCTCTTTTGCTGCATACAGCGCAAGGTCAGCCCGCTGGATCAAATCCGCCGCCGTTTGAACATCGGCGCCAGATGTCGAAATTCCAATCGTGGTGGTGACCACCATTTGCGAGTTGTCGATCTTCACCGGCTCGGCAACAGAGGCCAGAATTTTCTTAGCGACACCCTCTGCCCGGGCTGCGGCTCCCATGCCGGAAAGAAGGACAGCAAACTCGTCACCGCCAAAGCGCGCGACCATATGTTCCTCTTCGCAAACCCTGGCGATACGCTGAGCCATCTCGCACAGCAGCTTGTCACCCATGGGGTGCCCCAGAGTGTCATTGACCCCCTTAAAGCTGTCGAGATCGAGATACAGGATCGCCGCCCCGCCGGTTTCATTTCGGCGGCTGAGCTCAAATCCCAAGGCCTCGTTAAATTGAAACCTGTTTGCCAGCCCCGTAAGGCCGTCATAATGCGCCATATAGCTGACGCGTTCCTCTGCCACTTTCTGGGCCGACACATCCGAGGCAACCCCTCGCATGCCGCCTGTGGCGCTTGGCTGCGCACTGAGCGTCCACCACCGGGCATCGCCGCCAAGATCAAGCCGCAGCGTCAGATTGCGAAAGCCATATTGGCTCTCGATGTGATCAATCAGCGTGCTGCGTTCCGAGGACACCTCGAACAGATCGGCAATATTGCTGCCCTCGAGAACCTCATGCGCTCTGCCGGCGGCCTCGGCGAAGCGGGCGGACGGCTCTGTGATCTTGCCGCCAGCATCGACTTCCCACAGCCAGTCGGAGGCTTGCGCCTCAAAATCATTGAGCAGCAATTTCACCGTTTCGCTGGTTTCGCGAAGTTCCTCGCGCGCTTTGACCCGCGCCAAGAACCGCTCTTGCCGGGCAAATGATGCCTTCACCAAAAGCAGAAAATAGCAGCCCAGCAAGACCGAACCCATGACAGTCGGGGCATTGGTGCCAATCACCAGAACCATCAAACTGCCGATAGTAAGCGGCGTGATAAACAGCACTGCGGCGCGCGCCATGGAGGTGTAAGTTGTGACCGATGCTCCCATCATCCCGCTGCATAAGATAATCAGCAAGACATATTGCATCGGGCTGGCAATGAACGCCATCAGGACTGCGCCCAGCCCCCAGCAGGCGCCATTGTAAAAGGCAATGAATTCGATCATCCTGCGCTGCTTGGAAATCGCATCGCGCGGCAATTTGGCGTCGTTTGTTTCGCCTGCCTCAGCAACCATCCGCTTGTGCGAGCGCAGGTTAAAGGCGCGCAGAGTGGCCCCTAAAGCGACCGCCAGATACCATCCGATCAGAGCCGGCGCATAGGCAGCGCTCCAAAATGCGATCAGCGCCACCGTTGCATTGAACATGCCCGCAATTGACGCCGCCATCGCATAGCGCAAATTGTCTTCGACTTGCTCGCGCTCAAACACATTTTTCAGGCTCGCTGGTTTCTTTTCCAGCGAGACTTTGCCCTGTGCCATTGGTTCAAATTCCCTCATTATTTGCGGGGATTCACTAGAGCAGTAGGGTTAATATAGAGTTTGGGGTTTTTACGGCCCGCTGACCCCAAATTCCGCTCAGAATAACTCTAAAAGCGGCCGAAATAGCGCGAAATATACAGAAACTGTCCCGATTTGAGACAGAAAGAACCGAAATGGTAAACGGCTCTCTTTTCTTGTCGATAAGCCGATCTCGGAGCAAAAGCCCGGGTCAAGAAGGGCTATAATCGGCATCTGTGGCGGGGCATCAGATACCCTTCACTGTGTGAAATGAGAGACCAAACAATGAAAAAGTTTCTTTTGGCAGCATCCAGCAGCGCAGCATTGGTCATGGCCAGCCCGGCCGCAGCCGCGACGCTGATTTTCGATTTCGTCGGCAATGACGCAGCCAACAGTTTCAATTTCGAAATTGATAGCAATCCCACTCCCTTGAATACGAACCCAGGAGGCTTTGAAGTCGGCGGCATTAGTGTGACTTTCGCCGGGGGCGCGGAAACCAGCAATATCACTTTCTACAATACACTTGGCGGCGGGGGCCTCGATATTTTCGGCACTTCAACGTTATTAAGCCTTGCCGGATCAACGCTCTTCACCAATGGCGAAGCCACTCCCATGCTCACGCCGGGCGTTTTCGATCTCAATGAGATTAGCGTCAACGCGCCTCCCGGTGGCACGCCTTTTGGCACGCTGACTGTTTCACTCGCCAATCAGGGCGCTGTGCCGGAACCTGGCACTTGGATGCTGATGATCCTCGGTTTCGGTGCGATCGGCGCCAGCATGCGCCGGGGCAAATCTCAGACAAGATTTTCGATCAGCTATTCCTGAGTGGAACCATGCCTCGCGCTTTGATCTGGTGACAAACACAAAGCGGTCAGCGCGGCGGGCAATACCCGTCTCGCTGGCTGTTTCTTTTGGCGGATTCGAACTTAAGACCCGGCGTGATAGAAATCATGGATCGTCTGCGCGACCCCTTCGCTGATCCCCGGCGCGCGCTGCAAATCATCAAGCGAGGCGGCCCGCACTTTACCCGCCGTGCCAAAGTGCAGCAGCAATGCGCGCTTGCGCGATGGCCCAATACCGGGAATCTCGTCCAATGGGCTGGCTGAGATCGCGCGGCTTCGCTTGGTTCGATGCGCGCCAATTGCAAAGCGGTGGACCTCATCACGCAGCCGCTGGAGATGAAACAAGAGCGGGGCATTCTCTGGCAGCATTTTTTCGCGTCCATCAGGAAAATGAAACACCTCGCGCCCCTCGCGTCCGTGATGCGGACCTTTGGCGATAGCAATGAGCGGGACATCCTCGATCCCAAGCTCTCCCAGAACCTCGCGCGCGCTGCTCATTTGGCCCTTGCCCCCGTCAAGCAGAACGAGATCCGGCCAGACCGCCTTATCACCGCTCGTCTCGCGGTCCGGATCCTCCTTCATGGCCCGCGCGAACCGGCGCTCCATCACCTCGCGCATCATCGCATAATCATCGTCGCTTTGGGCCGATTTGATGTTGAACTTGCGATATTGCCCTTTTTCGAAGCCTTCCGGACTGGCCACCACCATCGCGCCGACCGCATTGGTGCCTTGAATATGGCTGTTGTCGTAAATCTCGATCCGCTGCGGCGGTTCCTCCAGCTCCAGAAATTCGGCCAATTCCCGGTTGAGTTTGGCCTTGGTCCCGCTTTCCGCCAAGCGCCGATCCAGCGCATCGCTGGCATTGCGGCTCGCCTGTTTCATCAAGGCCCGCCGATCGCCGCGCTGCGGCACGGAGATCGCGATTTTTTGCGCAGATGCCTCGCCCAAAGCCTGCGCCAAAAGCGCTTGTTCAGGCAATTCACGGTCGACCAGAATAGTCTTGGGCGGCGGCACTTCCTCGTAAAACTGCGCCAGAACGCGCGCCAGAACCTCGCCCTCGCTTACGTCGCTGGTGTGCTGCGGAAAGAAGGCGCGGTGCCCCCAGTTCTGCCCGCCGCGCACAAAAAATGCCTGCACTGCGACATGGCCGCCCTTGCTAGCCAGCGCAAAGACATCGGCATTGCCGACCCCGCTGGCATTGATCGCTTGCGAGCCTTGGATAAAGGTCGCTGCCCTTAGCCGGTCGCGCAAAATCGCCGCTGTTTCAAAATCGAGCTTTTCCGCAGCCTCGGCCATTTGTTTCTCGATTTTCGCCTGAACCGCGCCCGATTTGCCCGAGAGGAACTGTTTCGCCTCCTCCACCAGATCGGCATAACCCTCTTCATCGATCCGGCCGACACATGGCGCGCTGCAGCGTTTGATCTGATACAGCAGGCAAGGCCGGTCGCGATTGGCGAAAAAACTGTCAGTGCAACTGCGCAGCAGGAACAATTTTTGCAATGCATTGATCGTGGTGTTGACGCTGCCTGCGCTGGCAAAGGGGCCGTAATAATTGCCCTTGGCCCGCCGCGCGCCGCGATGTTTTTGCAGCCTTGGAAAGTCATGTTCGGCGCGCAAAAGGATGAAGGGGAAACTCTTGTCATCACGCAGCAGCACGTTGAACGGCGGGCGGTATCGCTTGATCAATTGCGCCTCGAGCAGCAGCGCCTCAGCCTCGGAATTGGTGGTCACGATTTCCATGCTGCGGCATTGGCTGACCATCCGCTGCAGCCGCCGCGTCAGACCCGCGATCTGCGTGTAATTGGCGACCCGCGCCTTCAGGCTGCGCGCTTTGCCAATGTAAAGCACATCGCCGCGCGTATCGAGCATGCGATAGACGCCGGGCGAAGGTTTCAGCGTTTTGACCGTCTCGCGGATGGCGGCGACACCTGCGTCGAGATTGGGCCGCGCGCTGGCAACCGTATAGGCCGCGCCTTCCTCGTTGAAGCGCGTCTTTTCATGCGGCTTTTGCGGGCCGCGCGGTTCGTTAGGAGAGCTGGATTTGTTCATCGCCATCGGTTCACTAACGTTAGGCTCCGCTTCAGGGAAGCTCAATCGCCGCGGCATTGTTCTCGGCAGATTAGCGGCGGATGGCATGGCCTGGGCGCTTGCAGAATGCGGCAATTAAGGGCACTCGCTCGGGGTATGAACTCAGCCGACCCTTCACAGCGCTCGCCCGCTGGCGCCGTTAAACCAGCGCGCACTGTGGGCTTTTGGGGCACCGCCCTGTTCCCTGTGAACGGCATGATCGGGGCGGGCATTTTTGCGCTACCGGCGGTCCTGGTTGCCGCTGTCGGTGATTTTGCGCCTTGGATGATGCTGCTGGGCGGATTGTTGTTCTTGCCGCTGATCCTGGTCTTTGCGTGGCTCTCCGCACGTTTTGAAAACAGTGGAGGGCCGGTTTTATACGGCGAGGCGGCGTTTGGACCCTTTGTCGGATTTCAAGCAGGCTGGGCCCGTTATGCCAGCGCGATCGTCACCGTCGCCGCCAACACCCATGTGATGGTGACCTATCTTGCCACGCTGTTTCCTTTTTTAGGAGAGCCGATCATCCGCGAGGGAGCGGTTGCCACCATCATTGCAATTCTGACCGCCATCAATCTGTTCGGAATGCGCAAATCGGTTGGCACCATGGGTTTTATGACTGCGATCAAGCTGGTGCCGCTTGGCTTGCTGGTTCTCTCTGCGGTGTTTGCGGGCAAGGCGGATGTGAGTTTTACCCTCCCCGAGTTCAGCGAGGCGGAGACGGTCATCTTGCTCACCTATTACGCCTTCATCGGTTTTGAGGGGGTCACCCTGCCCGCTGGCGAAATGACCAATCCGCGGCGCGATGTGCCGCGCGCCTTGGTGACTATGCTGCTGGCGGTGACCGCGCTCTATATGGCGGTGATCTGGGCCTATCTCGCGATCGCCCCGGCGCAGGTAGGTGATGACAATGCGCTGGCCGGAGCCGCGCGCGCCAGCATGGGCGATTTGGGCGCAGTCCTGATTGTTATTGCCGCCGCGTTTAGTATCGGCGCCAACAATTTTGCAGGCGGGATCAGCCTGCCCCGCATGACTTATGGCATGGCCGAGCGCCAGATGCTGCCGGCATGGTTCGGCAAGGTCAGCCCGCGTTACCGCACCCCGTCCAATTCCATCCTGTTTTACGGGACGCTGGGCATCCTGTTCGGCCTGTGGGAAGGGTTCGAAGTTCTCGCGGTTGCGGGCACGCTGACCCGGCTCGTCACATATCTCATCAGCTGCGCCGCCCTGCCTGTACTGGAGCTGCGCGAGGGAAAACTTGACCCAGTGCATCTGCTTGTTGCCGCATTTGCCTTCATCAGCAGCCTGTGGGTCGCGACCCATGCCAGCCAGCAAGCCTATCTGGTGCTAGGCGGATTGTTGGCCTTGGGGACGGTCCTTTATTTTGCCGCGGGACGGCAAAAAGAACCTGCCCCCTCCAGCAGCGATGCAGGCTGACCCATGAGCGAAAATTATGACGCCATAGTGCTCGGCGCGGGCGCAGCCGGATTGATGTGTGCAGCCATTGCTGGGCAGGCAGGCAAACGCGTTCTTGTGCTGGAGAAGGCCAAGGCGCCGGGCAAGAAAATCCTGATATCGGGCGGTGGGCGTTGCAATTTCACCAATATCCACGCCGGCCCCAAAAATTACCTGTCGGCCAATCCCCATTTCGCCAAATCTGCCCTCGCCCGTTACACGCCGCAAGATTTCATCGATTTGGTCGATCGCTATGGCATTGCCTGGCATGAAAAGACGTTGGGACAATTGTTTTGCGATGGCCCGGCGATGCAGATCGTCGAGATGTTGATGGCAGAATGCAGCAACGGCAAAGTGGATGTGCGCTGCGGCGAAGAGATCACGGCAGTCGAGGTGCTTTTGTTAGGTGCCCAAGCCGCCCGGAACCTAGCGGGAGATAATCCGGGCGGAAGGGTGGCGGGAGCGGGTGGCTCGGATACTCCGGCTGAAGACAAGGGCTTCACCGTCACAACACAAAACGGCACATTCGCAGCGCCCAATCTGGTGATTGCAACGGGCGGTCCCTCGATCCCGAAAATGGGTGCAACCGGCTATGCTTATGATTTGGCGCGGCAGTTCGGCTTAAAAATTGCCGAGCCGCGCCCTGCGCTCGTCCCGCTCACGCTGGGCGGGGAAGAAGTGCTGTTTCGTGAGATTTCCGGCGTCTCCGCCAATGTGGCTGCTAAGGCGGGGGATAGCCAATTTACAGAAGCCGCCCTGTTTACCCATAGAGGCTTGTCAGGCCCCGCCATTTTGCAAGCCTCATCCTATTGGTATCCGGGAGAGCCGGTCATCATCAATTTCGCCCCGGAGGCCGAACCGGATTGGCTGATTGCGCATAAGAAGAGCGCGCCGCGGGTCTCCTTGCAAACCGCTATGCGGGCCCAATTGCCCGTTCGTCTGGCAGATATTCTGGCGCAGAAATTGTCAGAGAAACTTGGTATTTCAGGCGAGCTTGCGAATGTTGCCGACAAGACGCTTCGCCGGGCGCAAGCAGAATTGTCCGCTTGGCGCTTTCATCCAAACGGCACCGAAGGATTTGCCAAGGCAGAGGTAACCGTTGGCGGGATTGCGACCGATGCGCTGTCCTCCAAAACGATGGAGGCGAGGCATGTTCCGGGACTTTATGCAATTGGCGAGGCGGTGGATGTAACAGGCTGGCTCGGCGGGTATAATTTCCAATGGGCATGGGCGAGCGCTCATGCCGCCGGAGAGGCCTTGGCCCGTTAAACTCAGAACAGCTTGCGCAATTGGATGCCAAGATATCGGCCGGTGGGATCAATCAGCAGCGGCTGAAAACGCAGCGGGATATCGCCTGCCTCGTCGCGCACAATCCTGCGGCCATCAAACAGATTGTCGGCCCTGAGGCTGAGGCGCAGGCCTTGCAGCACGCCCTCTTCTTTGCCCAAGACACGCCCCAGATCAGCAAAGAGGCGCAGGTTCACAGTCGCAAGATCACTCACCAAAAGATCGCTCGTGCCCGCTTCACCCGAACCATTGATCCGCGCCTTGCCCGCATAATTGCCGATCACACGGATGCCGACGCCGCCCTTGAAAAGCCCTCCTGACAAGCGCGTGGTGTGCCGCGCAAGGCCAAAGGTCGAGGTGGCATCGCCCTCCAGTTGATCGAGCACTGGCACAAGCGGGGCAATCAGGATGGTGTTATCCAGCTCGATATTATGCGTCAGCGAAAGGAAATAGCGCCCGCCTCTATTGCGGCCGCGGCCAAACATCGCCGCAGGTCCGCCGCGACGTTGGCGCGCCGCTGGTGCGGCCTGAGAATTGCCAGATTGTGCGTTCGGATTTTCAGCGTTCGGGTTTTGGGCGCTCGCTGGTTGAGCAGTCGAAGTCTGGGCAGCAGCCGTTTGAGTAGAGTTTGGCGCGCCGCCTCGAGGCGCGCCCGCGCCCGCTTCAGCAGACCCATTTGTTCCTTGGCCTGTTCCT
>CAZDHB010000003.1:35761-44585 GCA_964505255.1 uncultured Porphyrobacter sp. | reverse complement strand
GCCTGTTCCTCTGGCTCCCCCGCGCGCCGCGCCGCCCAAGCGTCCGCGCAAGTTCAATCCAATCGATACGCGCTCAGACCGTGTCTCGGCAAAGGTCACGGGCCGCGCATCAAGCGCAATCAAACGCCCGCTCGCATCGCGCGTCACCCGATCTGCAAAAGCCGCCTCGACATTCTCGGTCAAGGCTGGGAAACTGGCTGAGACATTTTCCGAGCGATTGCGCACATAATCGGCATTCAGCCGGATATTGGCGCGGGTTGGCAAGCGCCAATTGGCCGAAAACTTCCAATCACGCTGCTGCTCGGCCACAAGCTCGGGATTGCCGCCAGAGACAAATGTGACAAGCTCAGTTTCACCGCGCGCAAAATCAAACACTGCCACATTGAAATTGGTGATTTCAGGATTGCCCAATTGCGCCAAACTGGGCGCAGCATCCGCCGAAACATAAGTCGCGCTCAGCTGAAAATCGTCAAACGGTTCCCAATTGAGACCGGCGCTCCAGTCATACAGCGTGCCGAAATCCGATAAATCGTTAAAACCAGCCTGAAAATTGGCCGAAAAATCCCCGACAGCGCCCAGAAAACCTTCCGAACGGCTGGTCAATGGCAATGCGATATTGACCCCGCCTTCGACATCGCCGCGGTTCAGCCGCGTATCGACCGCGCTGCGCGTATCATCGCTGGTGATCCGGTCCCAGCTATAGCCCAGATCAAACGTCAGCCCCAATTCGCCCGCTGGCAGCAGCACCGGCCTGCCGCGCAAAGTCACCTTGCTGCTGAGCGCCCGGGTCTGCGTATTGGCTGTGTCAAATCCGGCGGCGAGGCCATTGTTCAGCGCATCGGGGATCGGACCCTCCGAGGAAATAAGGCCTGCTGCGACCTGCGCCTCAAGCTCGGCCGTATCTGCGGGCCGGTCGATCCGGCTGCGGCTGTCGCTCAGGCTGCCGGTGAGCGTACCGGTTAGCTGCCAATCGCCAACTTGCCGCGTATATCCAAGGTCCAGCGAGGCGCTATCTGTATCCGAACGAAGCCGAAGCGGATCATCCGCGTTGAATGTCCTGAGCAAGCTTACCGCAGTAATGCCGGTCAGCACCGCGCTATCGAGGCCGAACAGGCGAAGGCTTTCCTCGCGTTCCAGATTGGCGGTGATGCTCAGCGTCGATCCGCTCTCGGTAAAGGCCCGGGCCCAGTTTCCGCGCAATTCAAAGCTGCGTGCATCGGCAACCAAAGACCGCGCCTCGGCCGGGTCCGGGTCACTCGCCAGACTTGGCTCGCTGCCGGGTGTCTGGATGATCGAGCGCTCGCTCTCGGTCAAAAGCGAGGTGTCATTATGCTCAAAATTGAGGTTGAGCCGCCCTTCACCCGCGATCTGGAGCAAGCCGAACTCCTGCTCTGTGCGCGAATAGCCGCCCCGATCAGGTTGTTCATACTCCGCCTCAATCTCGCGGCTGGCAAAATCCTTTTTCAGGATGAAATTCATCACGCGTCTGTCGGGCGGAAAACCGAACCTTTGCGCGACTTCCTCGGGCAACACCTCGACCCTGCGCAAGGCTTCGGGTGGATAGCGGAAAAACTCGCGGAAACTGCTGACCCTGATGCCGTTGATAAGAAACACCGGTCTGCCGCCGCCGCGCCCGCGCGCCGATCCGGTTGCAGGCTCTAGCTGAGTGACCAGTTCGGCAATCGAGCCAGCGCCAAATCCGGCGATATCTTCGGGATCAAGCTCCACCAGCGGGGCCTGCGGCACGTCCAATTGCTGCGGCAAGCGGCCCGAACGCACGATGATGACTTCGCCATCAGTGACACCGGGTGCATCATCAAAATCCGCCTCATCGCGCGTGTCTTGATCGGGCCCGCTCTGCGCCAAAAGCGGCGATCCATGGCTCAGCATGGCACCGCCAAGCACCAGCCACAGCGGAGCCGCAAGATGGGCGCGCTTGCGCCGCTGGCTTATCTTTCGTGTTTGGCCATCCGTCGGGCGCATTCAAACCATCCTTGGTGAATTTACGTCCCCCCCGCCGCGCCCCTTTGAGGGAATATTGACTGGCTGACAAGCGGCTAAATTGTCGCAAATTGTAAGCTCGCCTGCGTGTTATGCTGCAAGGCGCCGCGCTGGCGCGATTTGCGACGCCCCGGCTTCAATGGACCTCAGGGCTTCCCTTTTCCACCAAGCGGGGCTAAGCGCTGCGCTCAAGACAACTCAAACGGTAAATTACGGGACATACATGGCAAAAGAAGAACTCCTCGAAATGCGCGGCAAGGTGGTCGAATTGCTGCCCAATGCGATGTTCCGGGTAGAGCTTGAAAATGGGCACGAAGTGCTCGGCCATACTGCCGGCAAAATGCGCAAGAACCGCATTCGGGTTCTGGTCGGCGACGAGGTTCTGTGCGAACTGACGCCTTACGATTTGACAAAAGCGCGCATCACTTACCGCTTTATGCCCGGCCGCGGTGGTCCCGGCCAAGGCCCCGGCCCCGCTGCCTAGCCGCTAAGGGGCTTTGTTGATGAGCGGCCCTCACCTAATTCTCGCATCAGCCAGCCCGCGTCGGCGCGATCTGTTGGCACGTCTGGGCATCAGCCCTGACACGATTGCGCCCGCCGACATTGACGAAACGCCTGAGCCCCGAGAGATCCCGCGCGATTATGCTATGCGGATGGCCCGCGAGAAGGCCGAGGCCGCGGCCTCTCATACCCATTTTGTTCTGGCCGGGGATACGGTGGTTGCCGCGGGAAAACGCATTCTGCCCAAGACAGAGCAGGTGGAAGAGGCAGAAACCTGTCTAAAGCTGCTCAGCGGACGGCGACACACAGTGCTTTCGTCATTGGCGCTGCGCGCGCCCGATGGCACCATGCGCACCCGTTTGAGCGAGAATACCGTGCGCTTCAAACCGCTCAGCCGCGAGGAAATCACTTGTTATCTGGCCAGCGATGAGTGGCAGGGCAAAGCAGGCGGATATGCCATTCAGGGCCGCGCCGAAGGGCTCATCCAATGGATCAGAGGAAGCCATTCCTCGATCATGGGATTGCCGCTTTATGAAACGCGCGCTTTGCTGAAAGCGGCAGGGTTTGACCTTGACTGATAAGCCCAAGGAAGGCTGGCTTCACGAGGACAGCTTTGGCGAAAAGCGCACCGTGCTGCTGAGCGGCGACACGGTAATCGCCGCGCGCCTCCATTGGTTCAGCAAAATTTGCGCAGGCACGATTGCTAGGGCGAAAGTGGTGAAGCGCCCTAAGGCAAGCAAGCGCGCTCTATGCGTCACAATAGCGCCAGAGGCGGGGCACGAGGTCGATGTGCCAGACTTGCCGCGCGATGTGAGCGAGGGCAGCGAGGCGCGCATCATGATACACCGCGAACCCATGGCAGAGCGCGGACGATTGAAACGCGCCAAGGGCCGGTATTGGGGCGACAAACCTGCCGCCGATGCGATCCCCAGCGAAGATGTGCTCGGCCAAGGCGAAGCGGTGCGCCGCCTGCCAAAGGGTATTTGGGAAGAGGTCTGGTCGCTCGCAGCAGCGGGGGAATTGGCGTTTGACGGGGGAGCCATCGTGATCACGCCCACCCCCGCGATGACCTTGATCGATATCGACGGAGCAGGCTCACCGCGCGAATTGTCGCTTGCCGCTGTTCCCGCGATTGCACGCGCAATTCGCTGGCTCGATCTTGGCGGCAATATCGGGATCGACTTTCCGTCTATTGCGGCAAAGGCTGAGCGGCGCGAGGTTGACGAGGCTTTGGCAAAGGCGCTGTCTGACTGGCCGCATGAGCGCACGGCTATGAACGGCTTTGGCTTTGTTCAATTGGTGGGACGGCTCGAAATTCCATCGCTGCTGCACCGGCTGACTTTTTCGCGTGCCGTAGCATGCGCACGCTATGCTCTGCGGCAGGCAGAAAGGTTGGAGGGCGCAGGCACATTGCTGATCAAGTGTCATCCAGCGGTCAAAGCCGCGATTGCAGAGGCTTGGATCATTGAATTGCAGGAACTGAGCGGCAAACAGGTGCGGATTGAGAGCGATCCATCCCTTGCGCTTGAGGCGCCGCAGGCCCAAATCATCTCCGCATGAGCAAAACCAAACTCTGCCCGATTTGCAAAAAACCGTTTGAGGCGGACACAATTGCGCATGCGCCATTTTGCTCGCTGCGCTGCAAGGACCGCGATCTCGCGCAGTGGTTTGGGGACGGATATGCCGTACCGGGCCGCGCGGCCAGCCCGGAAGAAATCGCGAGTGAAGTGATCCGCGGGGATAATGACTGAGGGCGCTTCTTTTAGCGTGCATGGACCTATTCACTCCGCCAGCGCGCCGACCGCATTGGTCCAGCCGTGTTCAGCCGATCAGCGTAAACCAATTTAGGCCCCTGTCAGCAATGGGTCCAATTGGGCTCAATGCAAGATTCCCACTTGCCAAGGACGACTTGCTTCGCCATAGCGCCAGCCTCATTTGAACGAGGGGCGATGCATGCGCGCGGCTCTTGCTCGGGTAAGCCTCGATAGCTCAGTTGGTAGAGCACACGATTGAAAATCGTGGTGTCGGTGGTTCGAATCCACCTCGAGGCACCACCGGCCCCTTTGCCGGAGGAGACTGCCCCTCTCCCCTCCCATCGACGGATTTTGATCGACAGATTTCGCTGGGCTATGGAAAGCTCAGCTTGCGGCGAAGGACGCCTTTCGCACCGCTCACGGGCGCAGCAAAGACAAAACGACAAGCCAGCCGCCTCGCGCAGCCTTGTTGATTGCGCAAAACTGCATCTTACCAATCGACTTGAGCAATGCTGAGCGATAAACCCCTAGCAAATCTGTGAGTGCAATTGCATGATCGCCCGGCTGACGCGATGGCCGGGGGAAAGGCATGGAACGCTCACCTCTCCGCTCAGCAAGGATGCCCGCGCCCGTGCACACTCCCAACCCGGCTTTCCCGATATGACTTCCTCCTGTGCTGCTCTCTTATTGTTCGGCGCAACCGGCGATCTGGCTAAACGCAAACTGCTTCCTTCACTCTATGCGCTTTACGAGGACGGGCTGATCGCCGAGGATTTGCGCATTGTCGGCACCGCGCGCAGCGACATCGACGATGCTGGCTTTTGCGATATGGCCAAAGAAGCTTTGCAAAACTTCCTGCCTGACGACCGCAAGGACGAGGGCAAGATCGACAATTTCCTCAAATTGCTGAGTTACACGGCGCTCGATGCCTCGACGATTGACGGGTTTGACGCTTTGGCTGAGAATATTGGCGATATCAGCGGCGGATTGTCGATTTTCCTCTCCACCGCTCCCTTTTTATTCGAACCAACCATCAAAGGCCTGCAATCGGCTGGTTTGACCGGCGACAATGTGCGGATTGGTCTCGAGAAACCGCTTGGAACCGATTTGGTTAGTTCGGCGGTGATCAATGATGCTGTTGCGGCTGCTTTTTCTGAGGAGCAAATTTTCCGCATCGATCATTATCTTGGCAAGGAAACCGTCCAGAACCTGATGGCGCTGCGGTTTGCCAATATGCTGTTCGAGCCCTTGTGGAACGCGCACAGCATCGATCACGTCCAAATCACCGTCAGCGAAACGGTCGGGCTGGAAGGGCGTCACGGCTTTTACGACGATACAGGCGCGCTGCGCGACATGGTGCAAAACCACATCCTGCAATTGCTCGCCCTTACCGCGATGGAGGCTCCGGCAGAGTTTGATGCGGCGAGCATACGCGATGAAAAGGTCAAGGTTTTGCGGTCGCTGAGGCCGGTTACCGCCGAAGAAATGGTTCGCGGACAGTATAATTCGGGGGCCGTATCGGGCGAAGCGGTTGCGAGTTACGCTGATGACCTTGGCAGTGCATCGGATACCGAGACCTTCGTCGCGCTCAAGGCGCATATCGACAATTGGCGCTGGCAGGGCGTGCCGTTTTACCTCAGGACCGGCAAACGTCTGGCCGAGAGACGAAGCGAAATTGTCATTCAATTCAAGGATGTACCGCATAATATCTTCGCTCAGCGCGGAGGGAAGCTGGCCGCTAACCGGTTGGTTATTCGGCTTCAGCCTGAGGAGTATGTCCGCCTTCAGGTAATGGCCAAGGAACCGGGCATGGACCGCGAGGGCGTGGTCTTGCGCGAAGTGCCGCTTGACCTTTCTTTGACTCAAGCCTTTGCCAAGGCGCGGCGCAGGATCGCTTATGAGCGGCTGCTGCTCGATTTGATTGACGGCGACCCGACCTTGTTTGTCCGGCGCGACGAAGTGGAAGCGCAGTGGCGCTGGATCGATCATATCCGAGGGACCTGGGCTGACAATGCGCTGGAGCCGAAGTCCTATGGTTCGGGCAGTTGGGGCCCCTCGGCCAGTGTCGCGCTCACCGAAAGAGACGGGGTGAGCTGGCATGAGTGAGATTGTCTGGCATCGCTCGGCAGAATTTGATGCGGAGCGGATTGCCGATCATGTCGCCGGCTATCTCGGCGGTGTCGGCGACAAAACTATCGCAGTGCCGGGCGGCAGCACGCCCTTCCCCGTGTTCGACCTGCTGGCCGAGCGCGATATCGCGTGGGACAGCGTGACAATTGTGCTGACCGATGACCGGATTGTGCCAGAGGATCATCCAGCCTCCAATCTTGGCCGTTTGCGTCAGGCGTTTGCCCAAACCGGCGCAAAAATCATCGGCTTGGAAGACGGCGCAAGGGCGCCCCATTTCGATCTGCTATGGCTCGGGATGGGCGCAGATGGTCATATCGCATCGCTTTTTCCCAGCACAGACCCCTCGCTTGATGCGCCCAAAACCGCCATCCGCCTAACCCCTGATCCCTTGCCGCCTGAGGCGCCGTTTGACCGGCTAAGTTGGACCTTGCCCGCCCTATTGGACAACACAGCCGCTATGCTGACGATCAAGGGAGCAGATAAATTGGCCATTATCGAAGCGGCCGCCACAGGCGCGCATGACTTGCCCATTGCCCGCTATATCGCGGCCAGCACTTCACCTTTGCATATTTTCGGGAGCGAGACATGAACGCGGCCTCTTCTGCTGGCGCAGCACCGCTAAACAGCACTTTTGCCAGGGTTACAGAGCGCGTCATCAAACGCTCAAAAGACAGCCGCAAGGCCTATCTAGAGCTGATCGAACAGCAACGCGGGGACGGCGTTCACCGCCCCAATCTGAGCTGCGGAAACCTTGCTCATGGCTTTGCGGCAAGCGGGGATGACAAATCGATGATCCGCGGCGGCAAGGCCATGAATATTGGCATCCTGACCGCTTACAATGATATGCTGTCCGCGCATCAGCCCTATGGCCGCTATCCCGAGCAGATCAAAGTTTTTGCCCGTGAGATGGGGGCCACAGCGCAAGTCGCCGGCGGTGTACCGGCCATGTGCGACGGCGTGACGCAAGGTCAGCCCTCGATGGAGCTGTCCCTCTTCAGCCGCGATGTCATTGCCATGAGCGCCGCGGTCGGCTTGTCCCACGGCATGTTTGAAAGCGCGCTCTTGCTCGGCATTTGCGACAAGATTGTGCCGGGCCTGTTGATCGGAACGCTGCGCTTTGGTCATTTGCCCGCGATCCTTGTGCCGGCCGGGCCAATGCCTTCTGGTTTGGCCAACAAAGAAAAGATCCGCATTCGTCAACTCTACGCAGAGGGCAAAGTCGGCGAGGATGAATTGCTGGAGGCGGAAAGCGCCAGCTATCACGGGGCTGGTACTTGCACTTTCTATGGCACCGCCAATTCCAATCAGATGATGATGGAAATGATGGGCTTGCACATGCCCTCCTCCAGCTTCGTCAATCCGGGGCAAAAGCTGAGGCAGGAATTGACCCGCGCCGCCGTTCACCGGGTGACCGAAATTGGCTGGGATGGCGACAATTACCGTCCCTTGGGCCATTGCATCGATGAAAAGGCAATTATCAATGCGGTGGCCGGGCTGCTCGCGACCGGCGGATCGACCAATCACTTTATCCATGTGCCCGCGATTGCCCGCGCAGCCGGAATTCAGATTGATTGGGATGATATGGACGAATTGTCCGGCGCGATCCCGCTCATCGCCAGTGTGTATCCCAATGGATCGGGCGATGTGAACCATTTCCATGCGGCTGGCGGTATGGCCTATGTTATTCGCGAGCTGGTGGGCGCAGGTCTTGCGCATAACGATATCATGACCGTCTATGGTGACAGCCTGCTCGATGGGGCAAGCGAACCGTTCCTGAGCGGCGAGGACGCTCTGGAATGGCGCGAAGGACCATCTGAAACGCGCGATGAGACCATGCTGAGGCCGGTTAGCGCCCCTTTCCGTGCCGATGGGGGCCTGCGCCTCCTGTCGGGCAATCTTGGCCGTTCTACGATGAAAATAAGCGCGGTAGAGCCGGAGCGCTGGACGATCGAGGCAGAGGCACGCGTCTTTGACGATCAGAACCAGGTCATCACCGCGTTCAAAGCGGGCGAATTGGAGCGTGATTGTATTGTGGTGGTCCGGTTTCAGGGACCAGCGGCCAATGGCATGCCGGAATTGCACAAATTGACCTCGCCGCTCGGCGTTTTGCAGGATCGCGGCTACAAAATCGCATTCGTGACCGATGGACGCATGTCGGGCGCCAGCGGCAAAATACCCGCTGCGATCCATGTTTCACCCGAAGCCTATAAGGGCGGACCATTGGCCAGATTGCGCAATGGTGACCGCGTGCGCGTGTGCGCCAAAACTGGCACGCTGGAGGCATTGGTTGACGCAAAGGAATGGCAGGCGCGGGAGCCAGCATCGCCCCCTACCTATGATCACGGCACCGGACGGGAGCTGTTCGCTATGATGCGCCAGCACAGCGATCCGGCCGAAAGAGGGGGCAGCGCTATGCTCGCCAGCGCTGGTCTTTAGGA
>CAZDHB010000003.1:0-35661 GCA_964505255.1 uncultured Porphyrobacter sp. | reverse complement strand
GCGATCCGGCCGAAAGAGGGGGCAGCGCTATGCTCGCCAGCGCTGGTCTTTAGGAACGTTAATCGCAAGGCCAGTTGGGACCGCGATACCTTCTCAAAAGAGCTGAACGCCGATCAACACAAAGCGACTATTTTCGCGAAAAATTTCGAGCAGCGTTAACTTTTGACCCCGCAAAAACCACACTGTCGGAGATGTTGAGCGGTTCGCACCGAACAACAGTCAATCGGATATTGACGACTAAAAAGCTTCGAACCATTCTCAATAACAGAGGCTCTTAAGCCTCGGCATAAAGCCTATATCTCAGACGTTTTCGAACTTTGAAAATGAGCCCCAGATGAACAAAATCGCGGCGCCTGCTCTTCAATCAGAGAAGCTCAACCTTAGCGCAGAAGTGCTTTATGACACATTTTTTACATTTTTAATCAATAATTTGTTCTATTTTCTTCGATTTCAAATTAAGTTCCGATTATCACGCATCATTCCCTAGAAATCTTCTAAGATAAAATCCAGTCAGGCGTTTGAATACGAGCATTCTCGCCCTGGACACCCGATCCAGACCTGCGCCAAAAAAACACTATGTTTCAGATGCTTTATTGCAATGCCTAATGTCTGGCTTGCAGCTAGAAAAGCTCCGGCAAATGCTCGAGATTGCTTGGCCTCACTGCCTGAGCATCCATGCGAGCCGTTTCTAACAGGTTTTCTAAGTTCAGATACCTAGGAGTGACCGGAAACTCGAAATCAGCTTCGATGCCCCATCAGGCCCAAGCCCCGAAGAGTTTTTGCCTGCCAAACCGGGCTAGCAACTGGTTAACGCGGTACCCCCAGAAAACGCTTAACTGCGCCCAATCCTTAAATGGTCGATAACCAATTCCTGCGATATAACGCGCATGAAAAACCTTCACACCTCGAGGCTCGCAGTTCGAGCCATCGCCGCATCGATGGCCCTGATCTTCGCCCAGACAGTCCATGCCGCAGGTGTTCCTGCCGGGACCCTGATCGATAACACGGCCAGCGCGACATACGACAATGGCGCTGGATCGCAGACGCTGGATTCCAACACCGTCTCCCTGCAAGTTGACGAATTGCTCGACGTGACATTGACCTCGCTCGACCCCGGTGCAGTGGGCACTGCCCCGAACGCATCAGAGGTCTTGACGTTCGAGATCACCAATACCGGCAATGGACCCGAGGCGTTCACGCTAACCGCTAACCCGGCCGTGGCAGGTAATGATTTCGACGTGACGGTTGATGCCATCGCTATCGATAGCAATGATAACGGCGTTTACGATCCGGGTGTTGACCAGATCCTCACCGCCCCTGAGACGACGCCAGTGCTCGCCGCTGACGAGGCCGAGACAGTGTTTGTTCTGGTCACAGTCCCGAGCGGTGTCGTTGATACCGATACCAGCGATGTCGAGCTGACGGCTGAAGCGGTCACCGGTACCGGCGCACCGGGCACCACATTTGCCGGGCAAGGCGAAAACGGCAGCGATGCCGTGGTTGGCACAACCAATGCAGACGCGGCGGCCACCGGATCGCTGAGCGTAGGCATTGCGTCTGTCGCATTGGTCAAATCCGCAGTCGTCGTCGATCCCTTCGGCGGCAGCAGCGCGGTACCTGGCGCAACGATTACTTACACGATCAACGCCAATGTAACCGGCAGCCAGTCGGTCACCTCGCTCGTCGTAACCGACGCTTTCCCGGTGGGCACCACCTACACCGATGAGACCATCACGCTTGACGCATCATCACTCACCGATGCCAGCGGTGATGACGCAGGCGAGGCCAGCGCGACCGGTATTTCGGTCGATCTTGGCACCGTCGCAGCGGGCACCAGCCATACCATCACTTTCGACGTCGTGATCGACTAACCTACGTTCAGAAAAAGGAAATTTCGATGAAAACCTTTTCAAAAATTGCCGCAGTTTGCGCCTTTGGCCTGACGCTTTTGACCAGCCCAACCCTGGTCGCAGCCCAAGACCAAGCGATCGCTCTCGAAGGGGATGTGAAGGCCGTCAAAACCGTAACCGACGCCGCTGGCAACACCGATACGCAATTGGTCAAGCCGGATCTGATTGTTCCGGGCGACCGTTTGGTGTTCATCACCAGCTATCGTCACACAGGCGCTGAGAAAGCCGACAATTTCGTCGTCACCAACCCGCTGCCAAAGGCCGTGCGCCTCGCGAGCGATGCCGACCCAGACCTCACCGTATCGGTTGATGGCGGGGAAAGCTGGGGCAAGCTGGCCGACCTGACGGTCGCCGCTGAAGACGGCACTCCGCGCGCTGCTGAGCACAGCGATGTCACACATATTCGTTGGACCCTTGCGGTCGTCAATCCAGGCGACGCCGGCGAGCTCCAATATCCAGCCATCATTCGCTGAAAAGCGAACGGTTACCGCCGCGCTCTGCAGGCGGTGGGATGAATGCAGGGCAATCAAAGAGGACCAAGTAAATGAAACAGGCAAAACAACTGCTGGGAACTGTGAGCGCTGTGTCGCTCATTGCGTTCACCAGCGCACCAGCGCTGGCTGCTGGGACGGATGCTGGTGATTTGATCACCAACAACGTCTCGGTATCCTATGACGTGGGCGGTGTTACACAAACACCCGAAACGGCCAGTGACACCTTCACAGTGGACCGTATCGTCGACGTAACCGTTGCCGAAGTCGGCGGCGCTGCGACCAGCGTATCGCCCGGCGAAACGCAGGCGGCGACCACTTTCACTGTGACGAACAATTCGAACGACACAGTCGATTTCGCACTCGACTCATCGCAGTCTGTGGCTGACGATTTCAACGTCTCCAATGTCCAGTTCTATGTCGATGACGGGAACGGCACATTTGGGCCGGAAGATACGCTCGTCACCTTCCTTGACGAAGTACCAGAAGACGCGACTGTAACTGTCCACGTTGTCGGTGATGTTCCAATCACGGCAATGAACGGCGATACAGCAGAGATCTTCCTGATTGCTGACGCGCATGAGGCCGGCGGTGCCGGTGTCCTTGGTACAGAACACACAGATACAGCCGGTGCAAACACCGCCGGTATCGATACGGTTCTGGCCGACCTTGGCACACCGAACGATGACGGCGCCAATGAAGGCGACCATTCGGACATGGACAGCTATGTCGTTGCAGCCGCCGATCTGTCGGTTGCAAAGACCAGCACGGTCATTTCCGACCCAGTCAATGGCACCACCAACCCGAAAGCGGTTCCAGGTGCTGTGGTTGAATATTGCATCACCGTTAGCAACGCTGCTGGCGCTGCGACGGCGACCAATGTGGTCATCAACGATGATTACACGCCCGAGGATGCAAGCCTTGATTTCCTGCCTGACGCTTATGGCGCGGTTGAGGACATCATGATTGATGGCGACGGCAGCTGTGCTGGCGGTACCGGCGTAGACAAGAGCTACACCACCGGCACCACAGTTGTGAACAATGCGCTGAGCGACGTACCGGCGGGCACCACCCGTTCGCTGCGTTTCCGGGTGACTATCCAGTAAGGCATTGACCTGGCGCGTGTCGTTTGATGCGCGCCGGGTGCTGAACTGACACCTTATGCTTATTCGCTCCTCTTTGACCCGATTAGCGGCAATGCTCAATGTAGCATTGCTGCTTTTCGGCGTCACAGGAGTGAGTGCGCAAGATCAGCTGATTACCAATATTGCCGAGGCCAATTGGACTTTCCAAGGCAATGATTACGATGCCCAATCCAATCAGGTGGAAACACCGGTTGAGCCTGCAATGGCGGACATCGTTACCTTCAGGCCAAGTTCGGGGACAAACACGCTGACCTTCCGTCAGCCGTTCTGTGCTGCAGGACAAACCACCCAGTCGAGCGGGCAAATCCCGCAGGCAAGTTCCACCTCGGTGGAGCAGACCAGCGTGATCACCGCGGGCGATATCCTCTATTTTGAGGTCACCGCCGAGCCTGCAAACCTCGATCCTAATGCGATTGATAGCCTCGATGCGACCCTAACCACACCCGGCGGCGATGAGGAGGTCATTACGATCTTCGAAACGGCCGCTGATACGGGTGTTTTCGTTGGCCGCATCAACACCCGCCGCAGCCCTCCTGCCCCGGTCCAGTTCGATTGCGTTCTCAGCATTGAGAACGATCAGCCGATCTCGATCTCGGTTACGCCGGAGGGCCGCGACGCGGTCATCGTATCAACCGATGTCGATGTGCTCGCCGATCCATTCGGAGTGGTCTTCGATAGTGAGACCGGCCAGCCGGTTGATGGAGCCGTGGTGACGTTGATCGACGCTGCCACTGGTCAACCAGCAACCGTATTTGGTGAAGACGGGGTCACACCATGGCCATCAACGGTTATTTCTGGTTCGCCGATTACCGACGGGGCGGGCAATACCTTCCCCATGGCGCCCGGTGAATACTGGTTCCCTTTAACCAATTTGGGAACTTATATACTACAAATAGAACCACCAGCGCCCTACACTGCGCCGTCGGTTGTTGATCCGGCCGACCTTGCTTTGCTGACCAAGCCTGACGGGACCAATTTTGTCATCCTCGATGCCTCTTATGGCGGCGAGTTTGTCCTCGACAGTCCTGTGCCGGTGGAAGTCGATATTCCGCTCGACCGCCCTAGCCTCGAGCTTTCCTTGTCCAAGTCTGCCTCGCGCGCGAATGCGCAGCCGGGAGACGCGGTCTTCTACACCATTACGGCGAGCAATCCCGACGGCGACCGTATAAAACGCGGCGTTACGCTGGTGGACACTCCCTCGCCTTGGCTGCGCTTGCGCACCGAATCCATCCGCGTCGACGGCGAAGAGGCACCCGGCGCGGTCAGCTTTGCACCCGATGGCAGCTCGCTGACCATTGCTTTGGGCGATATTGCGGGCGGTGAGACGCGCCGGATCACATATGCCATGACTGTGCGCCCAGATGCGCCGCCAGGCCGCGCTGAAAACCGCGTCGAAAGCACCGATTCCATCGGCAGAACATCCTTCGCCAGCGCATCAATCGAATTGGTTCGCGATACGATCGCCGGACGCATGACCATTATCGGCCGCGTCACGGCTGCGCCGAGCTGCGATTACAACCAGCCCAGGGTCGGCGTACCCGGCGTGCGGGTCATGATGGAAGACGGCAGCTTTGCCGTAACCGATGTCGATGGCCGCTATCACTTCGAGGGCGTCGTGCCCGGAACGCATGTCGTTCAGGCCGCGCGTATGACGCTGCCCGAAGGCACTCAGTTCGTAGATTGCCACCTCTCCACCCGCACAGCGGGCAGCGCCTATTCGCATTTCGTGATCGGGCAAGGCGGCTCTTTGAAAGTGGCCGATTTCTACGTCCAGACCAGCCAGACGATTTTCGACGATCTGAAACTGCTATCTGTCCAGAACGAAGCCCCGCAGCCACTTGCCCTCGGTCAAACAGGCCCGGTTGCAACAGGCAAAGCCGACACGGGTGCCGCGCAAGCAGCACCAAGCGCGCCTCCTGCAAAGCTGCCCGTGGGCGCCCCAGTGCCAATCGATACCGGTATTGAGGGTGCTGACGCGCCGATTGACATCCAAGCCTCCAAAAGCGCGCTGGATGTGGATTGGATCGCTGAAGGCGATGGCGCAGACGGC
Source organism: uncultured Porphyrobacter sp. (assembly GCA_964505255.1). Classification (GTDB taxonomy): domain Bacteria; phylum Pseudomonadota; class Alphaproteobacteria; order Sphingomonadales; family Sphingomonadaceae; genus Erythrobacter. The sequence goes on along the minus strand of CAZDHB010000003.1, from coordinate 30,065 downwards.
TGGCTGACACCAACAGCGAACGCCAACCCGCGTGCACCGGCGATCCGGGTCGCAATTCGCCACCGTCAGGGTCACACGGTGACATTGCAAGTGGACGGCGAAACCGCAGACCCCTTGACCTTTGATGGCACGCGCAATTCGCCAGACGGTGCCTTTGCAGTCAGCCATTGGCGCGGTGTTCCGCTTTTGCGTGAGCGCACGCAGCTTTCAGCAATTGTGAAAGACGCGAGCGGCGCAACGCTCCAGACATTCACTCGCCCGGTCTTCTTCACCAATATTCCGGCCAAGGTCGAATTGGTGCCAGAACTGTCCAACCTGATCGCGGATGGCCGGACCCGTCCGGTGGTCGCAGTGCGGGTGCTGGATCGCAACAACAAACCTCTGCGCGAAGGCGTCGCCGGTGAGTTCATGATCAACGAGCCTTACCAGAGCGCCGAGCAGCTCGAACGCCAGCAATTGAACCAGCTCACCGGCCTCGGCAATTCGCAGGCACGCTGGGTCGTGCGCGGCGACAAAGGCATTGCGCTGATTGAACTGGCTCCGACTATGGTCAGCGGCTCGCTCCGGCTCGATTTCCGGTTTGACGATGGCGAAGTCGTCCGTGAACAGGAATTGGAAAGCTGGATCGAGCCGGGCGATATCGAATGGACCGTCATCGGCCTTGCAGAAGGTACGATCGGTGCGCGCAGCGTGGCTGACAATATGGAGCGCGCCGGCGATTTCCATAGCGATCTGGGCGATGATGCGCGCGTCGCGCTTTATCTGAAGGGCCGCGTGCTCGGCAAATATTTGCTCACCCTCGCTTATGATAGCGCCAAACAGCGCGATGATCAGCGGGTTCTGGGCGCGCTCGACCCTAACGCCTATTACACGGTCTTTGGCGATGGCTCCAGCCGCCGGTTCGATGCGGCCAGCCGCGAAAACCTCTATGTGCGGATCGAGACCGCCACCTTCTACGCAATCTATGGCGATTTCCAGACCGGTTTCGACCAGACCCGGCTTGCCCGTTACAATCGCACCGCCACCGGTGTGAAGGGCGAGGCCCGTGTCGGCCAAGTCAAATTGTCTGCTTTTGCCGCCGAAATCGGCACAAGGTTCCGCCGCGACGAGATCCAAGGCCAAGGCATCAGTGGACCTTATAATCTTTCGAGCCGCGCAATCGTGCCCAATAGCGAGCAAGTGACGCTCGAGGTTCGCGATCGCTTCCGTTCAGAAGTTATCGTTTCTTCGCAGACCCTTACACGCTTTATTGACTATGATATCGATCTTTTGTCTGGAACCATTACTTTCAAGCAGCCGGTGCTGAGCCGCGATTTCGATCTCAACCCGCAGTTTATCGTCATCAGTTACGAGATCGATAACCTGCAAGGGGGCGAGATGAACGCTGGCCTCAGGGCCGACTGGACCAGCAAATCCGGTGCTTTGCGCATTGGTGCTAGCGCGATCAGCGACCGCGGCGACAATGCCCGGACCAATATTGGCGGGCTGGACGTCCGCGCGCAATTGAACGAAAACACCGAATTGCGGGCCGAACTGGGGCTGAGCCGGAGCGAGGGCAACACCTCGACCGGTTGGCTGGTCGAATTGCAGCATCAAAGCGGCATGCTCGATCTTTTGGCTTACGCCCATTCGCTCGGCAGCGATTACGGTGTTGGCCAGCAAAATGGTGCAGAGCTGGGTCGCCGCAAGGTCGGCGTAGACGCCCGTGTTCGTCTGAACGAGCGCCTGTCGATCGTCGGCAGCGCGTGGCAGGATGATGCCTTGTCCGATAAATCACGCCGCAGCGCGGGCCGGATCGAGGCGAATTACCGCGGTGACAAGACCGATCTGCGTGTTGGCATTGCCCATTTCAAAGATCGCCTGCCCGACGCCAGCCGCAACCGTTCGACCGTGCTTGAGGCGGGCGCGACACAGCGCGTGCTTGATAACAAGCTTGAGCTAAGCGCCAGCACCTCCATCGCGCTGGATGATACGCAAAGCATTGATCTGCCTGCCCGTCACCGGCTTGCCGCCCGCTATGCCATCACCAATGATGTGCGTCTGATCGGCCAGTACGAGCGCGCGAAAGGCGATAATATCAATGCTCGCACCTTCAGCGGCGGTCTCGAAGTGACCCCATGGACCGGCGGCCGGATCGTAAGCTCGCTCAATCAGCAGCGGATCGACGAGGCAGCCGAACGCACTTACGCCGCCTTCGGCTTGGCTCAGTCTTTCGCAGTGAGCCCAGAATTTACGATTGATGCGACCCTTGATGGCACCCGCACTGTTGGCGGCACGCCGGCCAGCAGCGATATTGTGAACCCGCTTCAGCCGGTCGCTAGCGGCGGACAGCTTAGCGCGTCGCAATCAGGCCTTGGCACTGCCCAGTTTGAAGACTTTACCGCAGTGACTTTGGGCGGCGCTTATCGCAAGGACCGCTGGAGCGCGGCGCTCCGCGGCGAATATCGCGACGGCGAGTTTGCCGATCGCAAGGGCCTGACTTTCGGCGCGATCCGCCAATTGGGCGAAGGCAAAACATTGGGTTCGGGCCTGACCTGGACCAAAGCGGATGCCGAAGGCGGCGCGGCCACCGAGATTTTCGATGCGGCCGTGGCATTTGCCCTGCGCCCTGACGCATCGCCCTTCGCCATGCTCAGCAAGCTTGAGTTCCGCAGCGATGCGGTAACCGATGCCGTTGCAGGCGCCGAAGGGCCAGAGGGCCGAACAGCGCTTTTGGTGGATGGCGATGCCATATCACGCCGCCTGATCGCTAGCGTTTCGACCAATTTCTCGCCGCGCGGCGAAGATGATGATGACACACGCGAAGGTCAGATCACCCGCCGTGACGAATATGATCTGTTCCTTGCCCTACGCCACAATTTCGACCGTTTCGAAGGCTTCGACATTGGCACAACCACGGCTTTGGTTGGCGCCGATGCCCGGATCGGGATTGGCGAGAATTTCGAGATCGGCGCCCGCGCAACACTGCGCACAAGTCTGGATGACAAGGTCACCAGCTTTGCCTTTGGACCGCAAATCGGCGTCTCACCGACCGAGGGCGTGCTGCTGACGGTTGGCTACAATATTTCAGGTTTCCGCGACCCCGACTTCTCGGCGGCGCGCACCACAGACAAGGGGATCTATGCCAGCGTCCGGTTGAAACTGGATGCAGATAGTTTTGAGTTTCTGCGCCGATGACATCTGCATTTCGTAATATTTTGACGGTGATTGCCGTCTGTTTCGCGGCGCTTGCGCCGGGGCATGCCTTTGCCCAAACCACCGTTACCGCGGATTGGACCAATCTGGGCAAGACCAGCCTTGAAGTGGTGAATGATGGCGAAGTGCTCGATCTCGGGATTAACTCGGTCACGATCAATCAGACGATTGTCACCGACGGGGACGCCAATGATGGCGATTTCACCAATTTCTACTCAACTGGCATGATGTCTTATTACGCCGGTCAGGTCAGCAGCCATACCGGCCCCCTGCTTTACAGCATGGATCATTCCGTATTTGATGTTGGCGACTTTTTTGAAACGACATTCACCCTCGATACAGCGGTAACAGAGCTGGAATTTACAGTCGGTAATGTCGATACCTTCTTCGGCAATGTGAACTTTCACGACGGCATCGTCATCCATTACGACACAGGCGATGGCACATGGCGCAACTTGCGCAATCTGGCCGGGGCAACAACCCTGGGCTCAGCCGTCGGCACCGCCACGATTGGCGGGGTCGCTGGCTGGGATGGCAGCAATTACAGCGGCGGTATTACCAGTACGACGGGCGATATTGCGGTCGATTTTGGTACAACCACAGTCGAACGCGTGCGCATCCGCTATATGTTCGGGCAAGACAATCCGGGATCAACCCCCTCGGGCAATTGGCAATATATCGGCATTTCGGATTTTGTCTGGCAGCAGCCCAATGTCGATACCGCCGACTTATCTGTTACCAAATTGGTTAGCAATCCAACGCCGGCCAATGGCACTGCTCTGTTCTATACATTGCGCGTCACAAATGATGGACCTGACACCAGCACCAATGTTGAGGTCCGTGATATCATGCCGGTCGGTTTCGATCTGACCTCGACCTCGGGCTATGGCACTTATGATGAGGCGAGCGGCACCTGGACGCTTCCCTCGATCGCTTCTGGGCAAACGCGCGAGATCATCCTCAACGGCACGGTGACAGCTCCCAACGGGGTCACCGTCACCAATACCGCCGAGGTGTTTGCGACCCCGGATACATTCGACCCCGATTCAACGCCCGGCAACAATCAGGCGGGCGAAGACGACTTGCAAACAGTCAGTTTCACCGTTCAAGGGACGCGTGTGGCGGGCACAGCCCCTACCCTGTTTTGCCCAGCTGGAAGCACGCTCCATGACTGGGACGTTGAGGCCTGGCCAGCAGGCTCGCTCACCAATAGCTATAATCTGACCGGGCTTGGGACGGTGACACATACGCTCACCTCCCAAGGGGTGTATGTGAACGATCCGGCCTTTGGCGGTCAGACGCCAGCTTTGGCGACGGCCAACACAGGCGGCCTCGCGGTCCCTGAATTGTCGCTCCATCAATTTATCGATTTTGCCGATCCGTTCGAAGAATCGGTCTATACAATCGACTTGCCCAATGGTCTGCCGGGTCTGCAGTTCACGATGTTCGACATCGATTACGCAGCGAATGACTTTGCCGACCGCGTAACCGTCACAGGCAGCTATAAAGGCAATCCAGTGACGCCGATCCTGACCAATGGCGTTGCCAATTATGTGGTTGGCAACACGGCCGTGGGTGACGCTGGCTCGGATGGAACATCATCGGACGGCAATGTCGTCATCACCTTCGATCAACCGGTGGATCAGGTCGTCATGGTGTACGGCAATGCCTCCACCGCTCCGGCCAACCCGGACGGGCAAGCAGCCTCAATCCATGACCTCACCTATTGCTTGCCAACAACCAGCCTTTCCGTGCTGAAAACAAGCGCCGTGTTCTCCGATCCGGTTAACAACACCAGCGATCCGAAGGCCATTCCGCGCGCAATCATGGAATACAACATTCTGGTGTCGAACAATGGCGTGTCAGATACGGATACTGAATCAGTCTTCGTAACCGATACGGTTCCCCCAGAAACAAAATTGTGCCTTTCCGACCTTGATGGGGCAGGAAGCGGTCCGATCCGTTTTAATGACGGCTCCCCCTCCTCCCTGCTGGCCTATAATTATCTCGGCCTCACCGACCTGACCGATGATCTGGAGTTTTCCGAGGATAATGGCGCAAGCTGGCTCTATGAACCGGTGTTAGACGGCGACGGCTGCGATGCGGCGATTACGGATTTCCGCGTGCGCCCGAGCGGGGCCTTCTCAGGCGGCGGAGCTTTTGGTCTCAACGCCCGCTTTATGATCCTCTAGCGGATATGATGATCCTCTAGGGCGCGCAGCTGGGCCCATACGGGTGTCTGGACGCCGATCATAACTCTTTGACATAGCATTATCTTTGCAGCACCCTCGGGTCTAATCTGCTCTTTTCAGGTCATTTCTGGGGCAGTTTTTGGGGTATTCGGGGGAATAAACATGCTGCAAATCCGCTATGAAGGGGCCGTTGTCTTCAGGAACGAACATCGCAACATCGCGCTCAATATGAACGGCGTTACCCACGTAGAAGAAGACGGCGATGATCCTCTGGTGGAATCGCTCCAGCAACGGGCGGATGCCTTGGGCGAAATGCTCTATCAGGAAGCAAGACAAGGCCACCGGCTGTGTCTGACGGGCGCCAGCTGGTCGCAATCCGAACTGTTCCAGAGCTTTGCCTCGCAAATCGTGACCGAGCGCGATTCTGCGATCTGGGAAATTCCGGCCGACGCCTTGGACGCAGGCGTCACCACTCCGGCGAACAGATTTGTGATGGTCGCTGCCGGTACGCGCATTGCAACGCTGGTCAATTGGCTAGAGGTGCGCGGGTTTTCGCTGCGCACTGCCGGTTCGCACAATGGCCAATCGGTAGCAGGCATGTTTGCCACCGGGGCCCATGGCTCGGCGCTCGAAGAAAGCGGTTTTGAAAGCCATGTCAGGGGCATGCTGATCGCAGGCGGGCGGGATCGTTCGTTCTGGATCGAAGACCCGCAAAACAAGGTTCTCAGCGACAATTTCATCGCACAATTTGCCGAGCACGGGCCGCATCAACATTTCCCCGACGCGCTCATACACTTAGGCGGTTTGGGCCTGGTGAACGCCGTACTGCTGGAAGTGGTGCCCGAATTTCTGCTCGGTAGCGTCCAGACCGTTGCGCCCTTGCCCAGCGATTGTCTGGCCCAGCTGTCATTGGGCAATTTTGCAGACGCAATGGATCATCTTCGCGAAGGGCATGACCCCTTCTTTTATGAACTCACCTTCGATCCCTTTCGCGCCGATGGAGATGTCAGTCAGATCGCCTATGTCCATTGCCCAAGCGGAACGCCGCGCGCCATGACGGAACCGCAAACGCTTGATCCGCTCGACATCATCAAGGAAGAATCGGGCAGCGGACATTCCGAATCCCAGTTTAAAAGGCTCGACGATGACGGTTACGAAGGGCTGATCGATATTGGCGAAATGGTGATGGGCACTATGGCCAAGGAAGCGCATTCCTCGCCCCATGCAGGATGGCCGTTGAAGCGTCTCTTAAAGACTTGGGATCCGCGCAAAATCGGCCCCTTCAGGATCAATCCTTATAATGCAGCTTTTGCCGTTCCCTTGCATGAATTGGAACGGGTGCTGGACATTGGCTTTGCCGCGGCTCAAAATTATCGCAGACATTTTGTTTACACCGTGCGCTTTGCCAAAAAAAGTCAGGCGAGCCTGTCTTTTCTGAGGTGGGATCGCTGCGCCATCATCAATGTCGACGGGCTCGAAAAACGCTTCTCGCGGCAAGCAGATCGGGCCGCCAAAGCCTTTGTCGCGGCGCTGGAGGATGCAGGCATTCCCTATTCGATGCATTGGGGCAAGGATGCGCCCAGCGACGAGGCCAAAATTGACGCCGATTTTGGCCCGGCCGTTGATGGCTGGCAGTCTGTGCGCGATACCGTGCTCGATCGCCGGGTAAAGCACCGGCTGCGCTCGCCTGCGCTTAAGGATTGGGGGCTCATCTAAGCCGGATTGCGTCGCTCAAGATTCCTGTGTAAGTGACCGCCCTTCTCCTGCGGCCCTTCACATATCTCTATGTCCAAGCCGCAATCCTGAGCGAATGTTTCGAAAGCCCCTTTCGCGCAATATTAGGAACCCAGTGCATGTCGCGACGCCGCCAGATTTACGAGGGCAAGGCCAAAATCCTTTATGAAGGGCCGGAACCGGGCACCATCATCCAATATTTCAAGGATGATGCGACCGCCTTTAACGCCGAGAAAAAGGGCACGATTAACGGCAAGGGCGTGATCAACAACCGGATCAGCGAATATGTCTTCACGCGGCTCTCGCATATCGGCGTGCCGACGCACTTCATCCGCCGCCTTAACATGCGCGAGCAATTGGTAAGGCAGGTTGAGATTGTTCCGGTCGAGGTGATTGTCCGCAATGTCGCGGCGGGCTCGATTTGCAAAAGGCTGGGCCTCACCGAAGGCGATCCTTTGCCGCACACCTTGATCGAATATTGTTACAAGGATGATGCCTTGGGTGATCCGCTGATCGCGGAGGAACACATTGCGTGTTTCAATTGGGCCTCGATCGAGGAAATGCATGACATCTCGTCCATGGCCATTCGCATCAATGATTTCCTGAGCGGGATGTTTGCTGCGATTGACATTCGCCTGATCGATTTCAAGCTGGAGTTTGGCCGGCTGTTCGAAGGCGATTTCAGCCGTATCATTCTGGCCGACGAGATCAGTCCTGATGGTTGCCGCTTGTGGGATATGAAATCAGGCGAGAAGCTGGATAAGGACCGCTTCCGCCGCGATTTGGGCGGCGAGGAAGAAGCCTACCAAGAAGTCGCCAAGCGGCTTGGTGTTTTGCAGGATGAAGGCACAGGTCCCGGCGAAGTGCTCGATATGACTGAACATCGCGGGCGGCTGCGCGGCTCGCCCAGCAAACGGCGCAAGGACTGATCGCGGAATTGAACGACTGGCTTTTGGCCGGTTCTTCGTAATTTTCGGCCACTGCTGCGCATGAGGTTCGCCGTTGGGCCGTGCACGCGGCGCGGTTCTCGGCTCGTTTTGCGAGGGTCATCAGCATTCGATTGAAACCAAGCCGCGCGCGGCCTAGTGTGATCGGAACATGATCAAACGCTTCTTTGCTCGCCCCGCCCTCGTTGCTTTGGGCCTTTTCACACCCGCTCTGCTTCTCGCTCAGCCGCAAAAACCTGACCCGCAAACCACCGCAGAAGCCAATCCGCCAAAGATTTCGGCCGAAACGGCGCCGCGCGCTATCACGGCCAACGCTGCTCCTGCTGAGGGATGGGACCCGGCCATGTGGGACCTCGAAGACAGCGAGTTCACCCCGGAGCCGGGCTGGACCTTTGGCCAGCTTGAAAACGGCCTGCGCTATATCATCCGGCCCAACAATCGCCCCGAAGGCACAGCCATCATCCGCATGGAAATTGCCACCGGCTCTTTGGATGAACGCGATGATGAGCGCGGCTTTGCCCATTATGTCGAACATATGGCCTTCAACGGATCGACCAATGTCCCCGAAGGCGAGATGATCAAATTGCTGGAACGGCTCGGCCTTGCCTTTGGCGCCGACACCAATGCCGTGACCAGTTTTGACAGCACGCGCTATATGCTCGACCTGCCCCGGGTTGATGAAGAATTGCTCGATACTGCGCTGATGCTGATGCGCGAGACGGTGAGTGAGCTGAGTTTTGCCCCTGATGCGGTGGAGCGCGAGAAAGGCGTCATCCTTGCCGAGCGCCGCACGCGCAATAATTTCGCCCTTAAAAACGTCATCGACAATCTCGAATTTGCCTATCCGGATGCGCGCCTCGCCGCCCGCTTGCCGATTGGCACGCTGGAGACAATCGAGGCGGCCGATGCGGCCCGGCTGCGCGCTTTCTGGAGCCGTGAATATGTACCAGCCGATACGGTTCTGGTGGTGATCGGGGATTTTGATCCGGCGCTGGTCGAGGCGAAAATCATCGCCCGCTTTGACGATTGGCAAGCAGCACCCTCGCCCGAGCAGCCCGATCCCGGCCCGGTTGATCTCGATTTGGCCGGGCAAAGCGACATCTATCTTGATCCAGCCCTATCAGAGAGCATCGCCTTGATGCGTCATGCGCCTTACATCGACCGGCATGACACGCTTGCCGAACGCAAGGCGGCTTTGCTGCGCTCTGTCGGGGCAGGCGCTGCTGCACGCCGGCTCCAAAGGCTGCGCCGCAGCGAAGACCCGCCCTTCAAAGGCGCGAGTTTTGGCAATAGCGATTTCTTCGAGAATGCCCGGACTGCCCAGCTGGCCATATCGTCCGAGGAAGGCGAATGGCAGCGCGCGCTTAGCACAGCGATTGCGGAATACCGGCGGGTGTTTGAATATGGCTTCACCGAGGCGGAAATTGCCGAGCAAGTGACCAATCTGCGCACCGGCCTTGAAAACCGTGCGGCCAATGCCGAAACCCGCTCTCATGCCCGCTTTGCCAGCGCCGCTTTCGCCATAGCCCGTGCAGAAAGCGTGAGGATCGCGCCTCAGGAGGCGCTCGCCTCGTTTGAGGCCTTTGCCCCGCAGATCACGCCTGAGGCGGTTCTGGACGCGATGAGAGAGGAATTTGTGGCGTTAGATGACCCTTTGATCCGTTTCACCGGCAAAACCGCGCCAGAGGGCGGCATTGAAGCGGTCAGGGACGCGGTGGCGCAGGCATTTGCGCAGCCCATCGCGCCCCCCGAACAAACCCAAAGCGCTGCATTTGCTTACACCGATTTCGGGCCGCCAAGCGAAGTGATCTCTGACACGCGAACAGACGCGCTTGGCATTCGTACATTGCGGTTTGCCAATGGCGTAATGCTCAACCTCAAAACGACCGATTTGGCCGATGACCGGATCGCCATCAAACTGTCTATTGATGGGGGGCAAATGGTCGAAAGCCGCGCGCAGCCGCTGGCCGCTGCACTCACGCCGCTTATTCCCGCCGGAGGATTGGCCGCGCATAGCAGCGACGAATTGCAATCCATTTTGGCGGGCAAATCTGTTTCAGCCGGTTTCGGAGCCGCCGCGCGCAGCTTTGTCAGCAATACCGGCACAACCCCGCGCGATCTGGAGCTGCAATTGCAATTGCTGGCGGCATTTGTCACCGACCCCGGATACCGCGCAGAAGGGCTTGGCCCATGGCGCAGCGGACTGCCCGATTTCTTCGCCCGCCTTGGGCGCACACCCGGTTCCGCTTTGAGCGAGGCGACCGGCCCTGCTTTGTCAGATAATGATCCGCGCTTCACGCGCCAACCGATTGAGGCTTATCAAGCGCTGTCCTACGAAAGGCTGGAGGCGGCGATTGGCGAACGGATGCGCAATGGGGCGCTCGAGATTGCATTGGTGGGGGATTTTGAGGAGGACCGCGCGATCGAGCTGGTTGCAAAAACCCTTGGCGCCTTGCCTCAGCGAGAAACCGCTTTCCAAAGCTATGACGATCCGGAAAACCTGCCGCGCCGCACCCGCAGCTTTACCCGCGATCGCTCGCCCCGCACCGTCTATCATCAAGGCGAACCGGATCAGGCGCTGGTGCGCCTCGTTTGGCCAACGGCTGACAATAGCGATTGGGAACTGACCAGCCGTTTGTCCTTGCTGGCGCGCGTCATGCGTTTGGAGCTCAACGAAGTGCTGCGCGAGGAATTGGGTCAAACCTATTCACCAAGCGCAAGCTCAAGCCAGTCTGAAACCTATATCGGCTATGGCACTTTCACGATTGGGGCAGGCGTTGATGTCGATGCCGTGAGTGATGCGGCCAATGCCATGCGCGGCGCGGTCAAAAAACTGATCGAGGAAGGCCCGAGCGAGGATACGGTGGCACGCGCCAGACAGCCGCTGATCGAGGCGCTCGACAATCGGCTTAAAAGCAATGGCGGATGGCTGGGTTTGACGGATCGGGCGCAATCACGGCCCCAAGACATCGCCCGCTTCCTCAGCGCAAAATCGCGGCAATCGGCGATCACTGCGGCCGAGCTTAAAGATTTGGCGGGACGCTACCTCGCGCTTGATCAGGCGGTGCAATTCACCGTTCTGCCTGATCCCGCGATGGCGAAGCCCGCGCCGGATCAGTGAAGGCAAACGCGGGCTTGGACGCCTGACTGCCCGATCAGCCCCAATTGCGGCGCATAAAAGCTGCGATCAATCGACAAGACTGAGGATGGAGGGCGCCCGCATGCTTGCACGGCTGCGCTGCGGCGCATAACGCGGCAATCGAACAGAAATTCGAAAGGCATTGCTCCAAATGAAGGTCCGCATCCATGTCAGTCTGAAACCCGGCGTGCTCGACCCGCAAGGTAGAGCCGTCCATCACGCGCTCGAAGGCTTAGGCTTTGAAGGCGTGAAAGATGCAAGGATCGGCCGCTTGGTCGAATTGGATGTGGCAGATGGCACCAGCGACGCGGTGCTCGATGATATGTGTCAAAAGCTGCTCGCCAATATGGTCATCGAAAACTACCAGATTGAAAAGCTGGACTGAGGGGTATGCGCAGCGCAGTTATCACTTTTCCGGGATCCAATTGCGACCGCGATATGGCGGTGGCACTGGAACTGGTCACTGGCAAACCGGCCATTCGCGTTTGGCACGGAGATGCCGAATTGCCGGACGGGCTGGATTTTATCGCTCTGCCCGGCGGCTTTTCCTATGGCGATTATCTGCGCGCTGGCTCCATGGCCGCGAACAGCCCCATCCTGCAATCGGTGAAAGCAGCAGCCGCGCGCGGTGTTGCTATTCTTGGCGTGTGCAACGGGTTCCAAATCCTGTGCGAAAGCGGTCTTTTGCCCGGCGCCTTGATGCGCAATGCAGGTCAGAATTTCATTTGCCGTAACGTCGATCTGCAGGTCGAGAACACCGACAGCCAGTTTACTTCTGGTTTCGCCAAGGATCAGCTCATCTCGCTTCCTGTCGCGCATCATGACGGCAATTATTTCGCCGATGAGCAGACCCTTGATCGACTGGAAAGCTCGGGCCGCATTGCCTTTCGCTATGCTGAGCCGGTCAACGGCTCACAGCGCAGCATTGCGGGCATCCTCAATGAAAGCGGCAATGTTCTGGGTATGATGCCCCATCCTGAAAGAGCGATGGAAGAGGCTCATGGCGGGTGCGATGGCCGCGCCGTGTTTGACGCTGCGCTGAAGGCGCTGGCGGTTTCCTGATTGGGTTTGCCTGAGACCGGCTATCGCATAGCCAAACGCGGGCTCGATCCGCTCATGCTTTGCGCAAAACATCCATGCCATGCTTGTCCGCAAACAGCTCGTTGACTTCCTCAATCGGCATCGGACGACCAAAGTGATAGCCTTGGATCTTGTCGCAGCCCAGCTCGCGGATCAATTGCGCTTCATCGGCGGTTTCAACACCTTCGGCCGTTGTGGTCACATCCATGCTCTGCGCCATGGCGACAACCGCCCGGATAATCGCGAGACTTTCAGAGCTGTTCTGTGACGCGCCCTGGACAAATGTCCGGTCCACCTTGATGGTCGAGAAACGCAGCTGGCGCAGGTAACCGAGCGAGGAATAGCCCGTGCCAAAATCATCGAGAGCAACCGAACAGCCCAGATCCATGATCCTTTCCAGCGCCGCACCGGCGATATTGGCATCGCGCATAAAGATGCTCTCGGTCACTTCAATCTCGAGCCTGTGAGCAGGCAATCCGCTGTCCGATAGCGCCTGAACCACGGTCGACACAAAGTCCGGCTCAATCAATTGTTCCGGCGACACATTGACATTGACCTTGATCTGGCTCGGCCATGCCATGGCTTCTTGGCACGCCTTGCGCAAAACCCATTTACCAATCGGGACGATGAGCCGAGTGTCTTCGGCCAGCGGAATGAATTTGACCGGGCTGACGAAACCGTGCTCCGGACTGATCCAGCGCACCAATGCTTCGAAACTGACGATTTGTTCGGAATGCGCATCCACCACCGGTTGGAAGTTGAGCAGCAATTCCTCTTTCGCCAAAGCATGGCGCAGCGCAAATTCAAGCTGGCGCCGTTCCTCGGCAAAGGCATGCAATTTGGGTTCGTATTCGCAATGTTCGCCGCCGCCGATATCTTTCGAACGATACAGCGACAAATCGGCATTGCGCATCAATTCCTCAACCGTTTTGCCATCGCGCGGACCCAAGGCCGAACCGACGCTGGCGCCGACATAAAGGATATGATTGTTGACCTTGTAAGGTTCTGACAAGCGCGAGATGACCGAATTGGCGATCTCCTCGACGCGCGTCCGGTCGGATGCATCGCGCAAGACCACACCAAACTCATCGCCGCCCAGTCGGCCGCACAGCTCCCCTTCACCCATCAGGCTTTGCAGACGCGAGGCCACTTGTGCGAGCAATTGGTCGCCGATCTGGTGACCGAGCGAATCATTGACCGCTTTGAACCGGTCGAGATCAATCATCAGAAACGCACAGCGCGTCCGCCATTTCTCCGAATGCTTGAGCGCATCGCCCAGCGCCTCATGCAGCATAAGACGGTTAGGCAAGGAGGTCAGCGTATCATAGCGCGCCAGATAAGCGATTTTTTCCGACGATTCATGCTGCGCCGTTACGTCAGAGCCAACACCGCGGAAACCGGCATATTGCCCATCATCCTCGACAATCGGCGTTCCCGAAAGTTCCCACCAACGGCGCTCGCCCTTGATCTCCACTTGGACCGTCAGGTTTGAGAAATTTTCACGATTGCGAATTTTGTTGGCCAGTTCGCGCAAGCTCGGCGGAAAATCACCGCTGTCCCAATTTTCGCCCGAAATGAGTTTGAGAAAGCTCTTCTTCTCGACTTCCGCAGGCTCATGGCCGAGCGCATATGCCAGACGCGGAGAGACCGAGCGCAGACGCCGATTGGTATCGAGCTCGAACAGCCAGTCCGCGCCGCTATCCTCATATTCGCGCAGCAAAAGCGACACCACTTCGCTTTTCTCATGCATGCCATGTTGGGCCTGACGCGAGAGAAAGTCGGATTTGGCACCTTCAATCGTGGCGAAAATCGCGAACACGCCGGTGGTCACCGTAATCGCGGACATGATGTAGCTTGCGTGGATCGCAAAAGCACTCGCCGCGCCCACACCCAAGATTGCGCAGAACAGGATTGCGCCCAGCGGCGAATTAAAACGCGTCATCGAGCTCGACATGAACAGCAAAGCAGCAATCGCCCATGCCGCCGCCATCGAAACCGGATCAGTGACCGAACCTTGTGCCAGCAGCGGGGCGAAGAACGGCAAGGACCACATCACGCCTTTAATCGCGGCATTGGCGGTATGACGCTGGAACTCTGCATTGCTGAGCGGGCGCGTGTCCAAACCATCCAGCGCACGCTCGAACCGCGCAGCCTGAAGCAGGAACACGGTCATCGCACCGGCCCAGCCAAGGCTGGCCCACAAGGGCAATTGATTGAAAAACAGACTTGTCATGGTGATGACGAGCAACACATGCATGGCAAATCGACCAAAATAGCGCTTCGACAATTCCTCGTAATGGAACCCAGCGAGACGCGACGAATGACCCTTGGCTGGATGAACCAAGCCAAGAATTTCCGCCGTCGTAGGTGCGCCCATCATCTGGAAGTCGGTTTGATTCTGATCTTTCACGCCTCTGCCGTTATCGGCAAATGGTTATAGCTCTGTAAAAAACCGACATATTCGTGAGATAAGTTTTCGAAAAAAAGGGTTCAGCGCTTAATGCCCCGGCGCTGTGTCTGAGCGGCATCTTACCGGCGCGCGCGGCCCCGATTTGGCGCTGAATTTGGATTGGTCTTTTCGGTAAAAATTACTTCTTTACCCTTGATCGAGCGCCTGTTTGGCCGCGTCCCAATTGCGCCCATCAAACGGCGTCCGCGTCACCGGGCCTTGCAAAGGCTCGTCCAAACATTGGACATGCACGCTGACCGAACCGGGATGCGACCGCGGGTAATAATAGCTTTTCACGCCGCAAATCTTGCAAAACAGATGCTCGGCCTCGCCGCTGCCAAAACGGTAGCTGGTGAGGCTATCTTGCCCGCTGATCAGTTCAAAATCATCCTCAGGCACAAACAGATGTTCATAGCCGCTGGCACTGCAAATCGAGCAATTGCAGATCAGCAATTCCGCCGGCACATCGATTTTGGCGCGGTATCGCACCGCCTTGCAATGACAGCCGCCTGAAATGGTCTCGCTGGCCATCCGGCCGCGCTTACTCGACGGTGACCGACTTGGCCAAATTGCGCGGCTGATCCACATCCGTGCCTTTGACGCAGGCGACATGATAAGCCAGCAATTGGACCGGCACGGCATACACCAGCGGCGCGATCAACGGGTGCACTTGCGGCATTTCGATCGTAGCAATGCAGCCCTCGCCCGCCTTGGCAATGCCTTCTGCATCAGAGATCAGCACGATTTGCCCGCCGCGTGCGCGCACCTCTTCCATGTTCGATACGGTTTTCTCAAACAGGGGACCCGACGGCGCGATAACGATCACCGGCACAGCATCATCAATCAACGCAATAGGACCATGTTTCATCTCGCCCGAGGCATAGCCTTCTGCATGGATATAGCTGATTTCCTTGAGTTTTAGCGCGCCTTCCATCGCCAAAGGGAAGTCCGGCCCGCGGCCCAAATAAAGCACATCTCGCGCGGGCGCGATCAAATGCGCCATCGCCGCGATATCATCATCATGTTTGAGCGCGGCATTAAGGCTGGCGGGTGCTTCGAGCAGATGCTCGACCACTTCGGCTTCTTCCGCGCGGTTCATATAGCCTTTTTTGACCGCCATATGCGCCGCCAGCGCCGCGAGCACCGCCAATTGGCACGTAAAGGCCTTGGTCGAGGCAACCCCGATCTCCGGGCCGGCATGGGTCGGCAACAGCAAATCCGCCTCGCGCGCCATCGAACTGGTTGGAACATTGACCACCACGGCAATGGTTTGCCCATTGGCCTTGCAATGACGCAGCGCCGCCAGCGTATCCGCGGTTTCGCCGCTCTGGCTGATGAACAGCGCCAGACCGCCTTCCTCCAGCACCGGCTCGCGGTAGCGAAACTCGCTTGCGAAATCCAAATCGACCGGCACACGGGCGAATTGTTCAAGCCAATATTTGGCGACCATCGCGGCGTAATAAGAGGTTCCGCAAGCAACCATGGTGACCCGGCGGATGTTCGAGATATCAAACTCCACTTGCGGCAAGGCAACCGCGTTTTCGGATTGGCGCAGGTAAGAGCTGAGCGTTTGAGCGACCACGGTTGGCTGCTCAAAAATCTCTTTCTGCATGAAGTGGCGGTAATTGCCCTTTTCTACCTCGGCCGCAGATGCGCCGGAGGTGGTAATCTCGCGCGTTACTTCCTGATTATCAGCATCATAGATGACCGCGCCATCCTTGGTTATAATGACCCAGTCGCCTTCTTCCAGATAAGCGATTTTTTGCGTTAGCGGAGCGAGCGCCAGCGCGTCAGAGCCGAGATACATCTCGCCCTCGCCATAACCCACCACCAGAGGCGAGCCGAGCCTTGCGCCGATCAGCATGTCCGGATGGCTTTTGAAAGCGATCGCTAACGAAAATGCACCGCGCAAAGTTGGCAAAACCGCTTTCACAGCCTCTTGCGGAGCGGCGCCTTTCTCAATCTGAGAGGACACCAGATGAGTGACAACCTCGGTATCCGTCTCGCTTTCGAAGGAGCGGTTTTCAGGCCCCAGTTGATCGCGCAGATCCTTGTAATTCTCGATAATGCCATTGTGCACCAAGGCCACTTCGGGGGTAGCGTGCGGGTGCGCATTGCTGGTGGTCGGCGCGCCATGCGTTGCCCAGCGGGTATGCGCGATGCCGACCAAACCGTCAGCCGGATTGTCCTTGAGCACCTCGACCAGATTGACCAATTTACCCTCGGCCCGGCGGCGCACCAATTGCCCGCCATCAATCGTACAAATTCCAGCACTATCATAGCCGCGGTATTCCATCCGCTTCAGACCATCGACCAGACGGTCGGCCACCGGCGAATTGCCAACGATGCCAATAATTCCACACATGGGAGCAAATTCCTTAAACGAGGGCGTCAAATATTAAGGGTGCAGCGCCTAAACAATGCGTATCCTAGCACCTTTTGGGAAACCCCATAACGCCAAATCCTCGCCAATCAATTACCGTGCGCTGAACCAATCCATTTCGGCACATAAGCAGCGTTTTGAATGGCATTGAAAGCGTTTTGATTATGGCCGGGCGCGCGGCCCCCGACGGCTTGATCGCCACAGGATTACGCCGCCAATTATGATCGACGCTGCTCCCGCCAATGTCAGCCAATCTGGGACATCACCAAACACCGCATATCCCAGCGTAATGGCGACCAACATCTGAACATAGGTGGTTGGCGCAATGCTGGCTGCGCCCGCCCGCTCTGTACCCATAAAGATCAGCCAATGGGCGCTGGTTGCGCTGACCGCGACAAAGGCGCAGCGCGCCGCCACGTCCCAACTTGGCCAATCCATATGCAAGCCAGGCCCGCCAAAACTATGGCCCAGCCATGCCGCCGCGATCAGAAACGGGGTCGCAAATATCGCGATAAAAGCCTGCATTGACAAAACGCTGCCCTGACCGGCGCTGGCCCGGTTTAGAATGACCATCAGAGCAAAGAAGATCGATGACAGCAATGGCAAGAAAGCCGCCCAACCGAATGCGCCGACCTTGGGCCGCAGGATCAATCCAACACCCGCGAAGGAGATAAGGCACACAAGCCAAATCGCAGGAGGGACTTTTTCAGCCAGTAATGGCCGGCTCAGCAAAGCAACAAAGATCGGGGCCATAAATGCAATCGCCATCGCATCGGCCAAGGGCATCAGAAAAATGGCCCAGAAAAAACAGAGGCTTGCGACCGCCAGACAGGCCCCTCGGCCGATTTGCAAAGGCAGGCTTTGCGGAACAAACCCCGCTGCGCCCTCTTTCATAAGCAATAAGACCGAGAGGCCGATTGCCCCGATCGAAAAACGCAAAGCCGCAACCCCCAAAGGCGACCAGTCGGCCGACATGGTTTTGACCACGGCATCGCCGCATGACAGCAAGGCGAAACCGGCAAGAGCCATCAAAACGCCCTGCGATGTCTGGTTATGATTGTTCATTCCATATTGCCGAACGCGCCTTGGCCCAGCCGGCACATGCCGGATGCAAACGCACCGCTGCCCTGCAAGACACAATGCCCGAGGGTACAGCAGGTCTCTCCTCCTCACTGTCACGGGCGCTGCCACCTGACTGTCCACAAGACAAGCCGCTTTAGGAAAAAATCAAGGTTTCCAATCTATTCACCATGTTCGTTCAAAGGCTCTGCGCAACCAAAGCCTACAGACTCGGTTAAACTACGATAATATCAGGGATTTTCATTCATGAGCGCTTTCGGTCGAAAGAATGGACCTAGTGGGATGAAGGCCGGCGCACGTCCGCAGTTTGGCGTCGCCAAACCGATGGGCGGTGCTGGTGCAGAGCCAGGCGCCAATGAAGGCGATCCGGGCGAGCAGTTCCCCCCCTTACCCGAAGACGAGCAATCCGGCGGCGCAGACGCCGCAGGCGGCGCGGCTGCTGGCGGTGATGACGCCTTGGCCCGGCTTGATGACCGGATGAATTCCACCCATTCGGGCGAATCTGTCATCGGCGGTTTTGAAGCCAGCGTTCACAAGATCAAAGAACAAGTGCTTCCGCGCCTTCTGGAACGGATTGACCCCGAAGCGGCTGCGACGCTGTCGAAAGAAGAGCTGTCCGAAGAATTCCGTCCGATCATTCTCGAAGTGCTGGCTGAGCTTAAGGTTACGCTGAACCGCCGCGAACAATTCGCACTTGAGAAAGTGTTGGTCGACGAGCTGCTTGGCTTTGGCCCGCTGGAGGAATTGCTGGGCGATCCCGACGTTTCCGACATCATGGTCAACGGACCTGACCAGACTTACATCGAGAAAGGCGGCAAGCTGGTTATTGCCCCGATCCGTTTCCGCGACGAACAACATCTGTTCGGCATTGCGCAGCGGATCGTGAACCAAGTCGGCCGCCGGGTCGACCAAACCACGCCGCTGGCCGATGCCCGTTTGAAAGACGGCAGCCGGGTTAACGTCATTGTGCCCCCGCTTTCCTTGCGCGGCACAGCGATCTCCATTCGTAAATTCTCCGAAAAGCCGATCACCCTCGACATGCTGCAGGGCTTTGGCTCGATGAGCGAGAAAATGTGCACCGCGCTCAAGATCGCGGGCGCCAGCCGGATGAACATCGTTATCTCGGGCGGTACGGGTTCGGGTAAAACGACCATGCTCAACGCCTTGTCGAAAATGATCGATCCGGGCGAGCGTGTGCTGACGATTGAGGATGCGGCGGAATTGCGCTTGCAGCAACCGCACTGGCTGCCGCTGGCAACACGTCCGCCTAACCTTGAGGGTCAAGGCGCGATTACAATCGGTGACCTTGTTAAAAACGCCCTGCGTATGCGTCCTGACCGGATTATTCTGGGTGAGATTCGCGGCGCGGAATGTTTCGACCTTCTGGCGGCGATGAACACCGGTCACGATGGCTCGATGTGTACGCTTCACGCCAACTCCCCGCGCGAGTGTCTGGGCCGGATGGAAAACATGATCCTGATGGGCGATATCAAAATCCCCAAGGAAGCGATTTCGCGTCAGATTGCAGAATCGGTTGATCTGATCGTTCAGGTCAAGCGTCTGCGCGATGGCTCACGGCGGACGACTGACATCACCGAGGTGATCGGGATGGAAGGCGATGTGATCGTGACGCAAAACCTGTTCAAATTCGAATATCTCGATGAAAGCGATGACGGAAAGATCATCGGCGAGTTTCGTCCTTCAGGTTTGCGGCCCTATACGCTTGAGAAGGCGCGCCAATACGGCTTTGATCAAGCCTTCCTCGAGGCCTGCTTGTAAGTTTGGTTTGCAGGCCTCAGGCCTTGGGCACAATCACAGGTTGCCGATAACCACCGGCAGGCTCATCGCCAAAAGCCCGCCGCCGATAACCAGCGCGCCGAGAAAGATCGGCGTCCACGGGACCCACCCCACTTGCTCCAGACGCTCGATGTCCCTGCGCGAGGCACGGCGTTTGTCAGCCAGCGCCGCAATCCCGGCTAGCATGACAAAACCGGCGCCCCACAGCGCAAGCAGTTCTGCGTCGCTGGCAAAGGTGATGCGATCCAGAAAATCCATTGCGTCTGCCATTTAGGAATGCCCGGCGGTTTTCGCGATGGAAAACTGCGCTTTGTCCATCCCGGTTCAGTTGCGCCGGTAAACCAGTGTCAGATTATTGGCCGGCATTGCATGGCGCGCGGTGCGCGTGAACCCCTGCGTCTGAGCAAGCGCGTCCACTTCGGCCAGATCACGCAAACCCCACAGGCCATTGCGCGATTTCAGGCTCTCATCAAAAGCGAGATTGGACGCCGCTGTGGCAACATCGCGTTCAAGAAAGGGGCCATAAAAAATCAGCGGAGCGCCGCTCTCCAACAGCCGCGCAGCGGCCCGAAAAACGCCTATGCCAGCCTCCCACGGGCTGATGTGGAGCATGTTAATGCACACCAGCGCGCCCGCCTGTTGGACCGGCCAATCCCCGCCCGCCGCATCCAGCTTTATCGCCGGTCTCAAATTGCTGAGGCCTGCCTCTTGTGCATAAGCGTCGACCGATGCCAACGCCTCCTGATCGAGGTCGCTCGGCTGCCAGATTAGCTTCGGAAAGCTGCGTGCGAAAAACACCGCATGCTCGCCCGACCCGCTGGCAATTTCCAGAACCAGCCCGCTATCTGGCAATTCCTGCGCAAGGACATTGGCGATCGCCTCGGAATTGCGCGCAGTGGCGGGGGCATGACGCTTCATGGCTGAAGGGACCTCTAATTGACCGCGCGGCTTTTGCCTTCCCAATAGGGCGCTCGCAATTGGCGCCGGAGAATCTTGCCAGAAGGATTGCGCGGCATCTCCGCAATAATATCGACCGATTTGGGCACTTTGAAACCTGCCAGCCGTTCGCGCGTATAGGCAATCACATTCTCTGCATCGACATTGTGGCCGGGCTTGGCCACCACGCAGGCCTTAACCGCCTCGCCCCAGGTATCATCGGGCACGCCGATCACGGCAACCTCGGCAATATCGGGATGGCCGTAAATCGCACTTTCCACCTGAGCGGGATAGACATTCTCGCCGCCAGAGATGATCATGTCCTTGATCCGGTCCTGAATGAAAACATAGCCCTCTTCATCCATGATCGCGGCATCGCCGGTATAGAGCCAACCATCCTTTAAAGTGCTTTGCGTGGCATCGGGCAATTGCCAATAGCCGATCATATTGGACGGCGATTTGATGCAAATTTCGCCGATCTCGCCGCGCGGCACTTCTTGGCCATCGCTATCGCGGATCTCCACCTCTACCCCGGCCATAGCGCGTCCGGCCGAGCGCATTTTCTCATTGCCCTCAAGCTCATGATCCTCTGGCCTCAGCATCGTCACCGAACCGCAGGTCTCGGTCATGCCGTAAACCTGAAGGAAACCGGCATTGGGCATGGTCCGCACAGCCTCTTTCAGCAATTCTAGCGGCATTGGCGCAGCGCCGTACATCAAATATTTGATCCCGGAAAAATCGGTGTTTTGCGCCTCTGGATGCTGGATCACCATTTGCAATGCGGCGGGCACGATAAAGGATTGGGTTGCCCCCTGACTGATCCCTTTGAGATATTCGCCCGGCTCAAATTCCTCTTGGATAAGCGCGCGGATGCCATTGCTGACAGAGGATATAACAATGCCGGTTCCGCCAATATGCGCGCATGGCATCGCCGCCAGCATACATTCGTCCGGCCCCACATTGGCCCAAGGATCACCGGCGGCTTTGGAATGCTTGCGCAGCGCAACCAGTCCGTAATTCGAAAGCTCTGCGCCCTTGGGGTTGCCGGTGGTGCCACTGGTGTACAATTGGAGCACGGCATCATCGGCCTGAGACGGGGTGAAGGTAGCCGGAGCAGCCTGCTCAACGGCGGCAATCATCGCGGCCTCGTCGATTATCTGAACCTTTTCGGCGATCTGAGGGGCCAGCTTTTGCACCACCTCGGCAAAACCCTCGCCGGTGACTAGTAATTTCGCCTGCGCATCCTGAAGGATATAAGCCACCTCGGGCGGCGCCAAGCGCCAGCCGATCGGTGCCATCACCGCCCCCATGCGCGCCGCGGCAAGAAACATCACATAATAGATGATCCGGTTCTTACCGAGCCACGCAACCCGGTCACCCTTGCCGATCCCATGCGCGGAAAAAACAGATATGATCCGCTTGGTCTGATCATCAAGTTCAGCAAAAGACACCGTTTCGCCGTTCTGCTCAAATGCAGTGCTGTCTGGACGCTCTTTAGCCCAATAGGCGATGGATTCATCAAAGGTCTTGAAATCTGCTGTCGGGTCCATGTTCTCTCCGCTGATCCGCTGTTTTTTTACCGCACAGTCCTAGGGCTGCATGGCTCGGCTCTGGACGGCAATCTAAGCGTAAAAGCGCCGGCTTGCCAAGCGTATTAGAAGGCCGGTTACGGCCATGCGGCGATTTGGCTCTGCGGTAGTTTATCGCGCTCGGAGCTCAGAGCTATAGCAGTTCAGTCTTCTAGTGGCTCTGGCAACTGATCGGCCAGTTTGATGATCCCGTCATTTTCATGCACGAACCGGCCGCGGGTTTTGCGCAAGGTCGCACTGAGCGCCGCTTTGGCCACGATATGGCTTTTGATCCCGCGATATTTGCGCGCATTGCCAAAGAGCAGCGGGCTGATCAGCGGGCTGGCGAGAATGCCCAGCCGCTCTGCAAAACGCGGGTCCTGCTGACGCTTGCCAACCAGCAAGCCCGGACGCAGCACATCGAGCCGGTCAAACCCGATTTTTCCCAAAGCGCGATCCGTCTCGCCCTTCACTTTCAAATAGAACTGTTTTGCATGCGGATCAGCACCAACCGAACTGATCGTGACAAACCGTTTTGCGCCATGCCGTTTGGCCGCCTCGGCTGTGGCGAGGACCAAATCGTGGTCCACTGCGCGAAAGGCATCCTCATCCTCGCCGGCCTTTTTCCAGGTCGTACCCAAAGCGCAAATAACCGCGGTCGGCTGCAAAGCCTCAAGCACATCTGTCCACTTGTCAGGTTCGGCAATGAACATTTCCATTTGCGCGCCCTTGGGCAAAGGCGCCTCGCGCCGCGCAATCGCGCCCAGCCGAACATCCGCGCGCCCGATGCACAATTCCATCACCCCGCGACCCGTCAGGCCAGTCGCGCCAACCAGCGCGATCCGCATCGGTTCAGACATTGCTCAATCCCTCCGGGGCTTTGCCATAGATAAGGCGGCATTGGTCAATCGCAAACCGGTCCGTCATGCCGGCAATAAAATCGCCGATATGGCGCGCACGGCCAATGCCGTCACTGGGCATGGCCGCCAACCAGCTTTCGGGCATGGTCTGTGCGTCCTCGCTATAGGCGGCGTAGAGCCGGGCAATGACATCGGTTGCCTTTTGCGCAGTTTGCAGCTGCTCGGGGTGGAAATAGAGCTTGTCATACATGAAGGATTTGAGCCGCCGCTCATGCTCGGCCATGGCGGGCGAGAAGGTCGCCAATTGACGCCCAGCCGCGCGCACATCGTCCGCTGTGCTGATCCCTTCAAGCTCTGCCCGGGTCTGCTCCAGCACATCATTGACCATCAGTCCGATTTGCCCGCGCACCAGCTCTCTGAGCAAGCGGTCACGCGGCGCGTTCGGGAACCGCCGCTCCACATCGCGCCATTGATCGGCAACAAAATCCAACGCGAGCAGATCGTCTAGCGCCAGAAAGCCCGCTCTCAGCCCGTCATCGATGTCGTGATTATCGTAAGCGATGTCATCGGCAATATTCGCGATCTGTGCCTCAAGCGAAGGCCAGCTTGTAAGGTCCAGCGGGAAATCCGCATCAAGTTCAGCCAGCGCCCATGATGGGTTTTCGACAGGGCCATTGTGCTTGGCCAGCCCCTCCATGGTTTCCCATGTCAGATTGAGGCCATCATGCGCAGGATAAGGCGATTCCAGCCGCGCCAATGCTCTTAATCCTTGGGCATTGTGATCAAATCCGCCGGCATCAGCCATCGCCTCATGCAGCGCTTTCTCACCGGCATGGCCAAACGGGGGATGGCCAATATCATGAGCGAGACACAGCGCCTCGGTCAGGTCCTCATCCAGACCCAATGCCCGGGCAAGCACCCGCCCGATCTGAGCCACCTCCAGACTGTGTGTCAAACGCGTGCGGTAATGATCGCCATCAGGCGCGATAAAGACCTGCGTTTTGGAACGCAGCCTGCGGAACGATATGGAATGGATGATCCGGTCACGGTCCCGCTGAAACGCGCTGCGCGGCCCGCGCGTGCCCGCCTCTCCGCTGGAAAATTCGCGGCCTCTAGAGCGGGCTGGATCGGTCGCGTAAGGGGCAAGGGTCATATCAGCGCAGAGTTATGCGACAGCGGGGGAGCCGACAACGTGAACAGAGCGCGAACTTGCTGCGCACCTGTCGATAGTTTGCCCATGACGGCCCGGCTAAGCTTACTCAGCTGCCGCTTGACCCTGAGGCACGGCAAGCCCGTCAAGCCAAACCGCCAGATCAGATGCGCTGCGCCGCGGCGCTTCTTCCATCGGAATATGGCCAATATCAGGATAGGAGATCAGCGTCGCATTGGGCAGCGCCTCCATATACCAATTGGCGGCTTCATAGGGGATCAGACTATCGAGCTCGCCCCACATCACAAGGGTCGGGACGGTTACTTTTCCGGCCGCTTCTTTTGAAAAGGGCTGACGCGGGGCGGCAAAACGCTTCAGCGTTGCCGCACGGTTGCCCGGATATCGGGCCAATTCCCAATATCTGTCCACCGCAGCCTCGGTGACGATTTCCTGATTGGTGACGCTCTGCGAAAGGCTGCGTTTCACCATTGAACGCGGCGTAATTGTACTCAGGACCGAATTCACCCCGGGAATCCGGGCGAGCGTGAAAAGCAGATTTCCGCCGCCCTCGCGCTTGATATCGGCGCCGCCTGCATCAATCAGCACCAATCCGGCGAGCCGCTCTGGATGCTCCATCGCATAAGCCATCGCAATGGTGCCGCCCATGGAATTGCCCGCCAGTACGAATTGCTCCAGCCCGAGCTTGTCCGCTACCTCGTCCACATCATCAACAAACTGGTCCAGACTATATTCGCCGTCCATGGCCGGTCCGGTGAGGCCGTGCCCGATCTGGTCAAACCGGATGATCCGGTATTCAGAGCTCAGCTGATCGGTCCATGGCTGCCACGTATGCAAATCGGCATTGGACCCGTGCAGCAGAACCACCGGAAGAGGGGCCTCGCTATCTTCGGCCAAGGGGCCTTCATCGCGGTAATGCACCGTCAAGCCATCGTCCAAAGTCACAAATTGCGACGGCGGCGCGCCATATTTGGCCAGCATCGCATCGGGATCAGTATCGGGCACGCGCATGAAAATCAGCGCGATCACAAAGATCCCGAATATCGCCGCCAGTGCGCGCAAAAACCACTTCATTTGCCGGCTCCTTCGGCGGGCATAGCCGCGATCCAATCACTGACCGCGGCCACGCCGCGCGCGTCGACCGTCGCTTTGCTAAGTTCCGGCATAGCCACACCCGGATCATCGGAGGCCATCCGGTGCACAATGATCGAGCGCTCCGGTGCGCCGGGCGCGATGGAGACCAAATGCCCGCCTGACCCTCGCCCAGCTGCAACGGGGGGTTTGCCAACGCCGTAAGCAAACGGGTCCTGCTGTTCCCAGCGCAGATCCAGCCCCGAATTGGAGGCCGAGGCGCCTGGCCTGTGACAATGGGCGCAATTGACATCGAGATAGGCTCTTGCGCGGGCTTCGGCGGTGCCGTCCTTGGGATCATCCCATAACGGCATAGAAGCCATGGCTGGGCCGGGCGCGGCGGAGCGGAGGGGGAAGAGGTTCTCCTCCAGCATGCCCATCTCGGTCCAACTTTCGAGCAATACCGCGCTCAGATTATTCAGCTTTGGCCCGATTGGCGTCACTGAACCATCTTTGACATGGCATTGCTTGCATTGGTTCTTATTGGGGATCCGGTAGCTGATTTCCTCAAGCTCTTGGGATGCATTGCGGATCTTAATCGGCACCCGCGCACCTGCCAGCACCAATCGCGCATCGCTTTGTTCCTCATTCCAAAGATACGGCAGCGCGGCCCAGCCATCCGCGCGGTGGAGCAAGACGCGCGTTTCAATCAAGCGGCGCTCTTCCCCCTCGCCAAACGCAAAAGTCTTAATCAGCGCGCTGCCGACCGGGAATTGCAGCAATCCATCCGCACCTGCGCTCAACCGCAGACCTTCGGGCAGAAAGACAAAGCGCAATTTGTCTGCGCCATCCGAATATAGCGGCGTGTTCAGGCGGTAGCCTTGCAAAAAAGCGCCCTCTTGCTGAGCGAGGTCATCAAAGAACCCGTAGTCCGAGAGGTTCTTCGCCATGCCTTGAGCGATTGCCGCATGATTGACAGGGGCCGGAGACCGCGCAGAAACAGCGCTAATCAAACCGGCCGCTGCCAGAGCCAACAAAACCCAAGCGCGGATCACTTAAGCCGCGCCTCGAGCTCTGCCGGGGCGCCCACTTCCTCAAAACCAGCCCGCATGCCCTCTGGGGGAACGGGCGCATTGAGCGGACCGGGATTGGCCGCGGCAAAGCCGGTGCCCTGCTCGCTCAAGCCCACGCTCCACCCCGGTGTTCCCTCGAGCACATAGAGCGCCTCGGTATCGCCATCTTTTAGACCATCCCACATGATCGGCGGCAAAGCGCCGCCAAATGCCGCCATCAGCATGTCTGCATTGGGGATCTGCGGCTCGTCACCGCCGCGCGCAAAGCGGTTGGGACCGACCATGACATTGCGCGGGAAAGGATTGTACCGCTCGTCATCGAAGCTTTCAGTATAGGCCACCACCATCACATCTGACGTCGGGTTATCGGTCAGGAAATTATATTCGATCACGACATTTTCATTGGCCATCACCATGATACCCGTGCCGCGCAGAACCCCCGCGACAATATTACCCGGCGGCGCAAAATTGGGCTCGTCATTGCCGACCACCAAATTGCCGCGCACCACCACATCACCGCCGCCCATCACTGGCAGTCCGGGCAAATCGAACACCAGAATGCCGCCAGTGTTGCGGGTCGCAAGGTTGTTCTCGACAATCGCACCGCGCGAATTTTCAATCTCGATCCCGGCGACATTGGCCTCTGCGATGGAGTTGCGCACGGTAATCTGCGTGCTTTGCCCGACATAAATACCGGCATCCGACGCGCCGGAAACCTTCACCCCGTCGACCAGCACGCCGGTGCTTTCAACCGGGTAGATCGCATAGGCACCATTGGAGGGATCGGGGCCATTGGTCCAAGTGACCGCGATCCGGTAGTAGACAATCGCGTCAGCGCCTTTCGATTTGATCCCGTCGCCCTTGGGATTTTCCATCCCGAAATCGCGCAAGGTGACATTGTCCGAGGTGACCAGCAGCCCCTCGCCCGCGCCCGCCTGATCAGTAAAATCGAGCACGGTCTCATCCATCCCCGCCCCGCGCACTGTCACGCCATCGACATCAAGACTAAGTCCGTCAGTCAAAGCATAGCGGCCAGCGGCAAGCACAATCTCATCACCCGGTTCGGCAAGGATCAGCGCTTCTTGCAAGCGTTCCTGTGCGCCCTCGCCGGGGCCGATGTTGTGCACTTCTGCGGCCAAAGGCGACACGCCCGCCAAAGCCAAAGCGATGATCGACAATCTCAGCATCTATTCTCTCCCTCTTGCCGCCATAGTGCCGCAGGAGGTCAGGAATGCAAGCCGCTTTGGGTTTGAGCCCTAGTTTATCAGCGATCCAAAAGCGCAAGTGCCCGCCGCAAAGACGGTGGTTTGCAAAGCCTCGCTATCATCGACCCGCTGAACCCTCTCGATCAATTCCCTTGGCGACAAGGGAACCGCGCTCTCGCCGTCTTCGGCCCGCAACCGCTCCAATTTCTTGAGCTGGATAAGGGACAATTCATCGACCATCTTGGGGGCCATGCAATCAGCCAGTTCAGGCGGCGCGCCCGCATCAACCAAAGCCGCATTGACCCGCGCCTCGGTCACTTCATCCAAAGTGCCGCTATAATAAAACCAGAGGCCGGCCCCCGCCGCAATCAGCAGCAATAGGATGAGGAACTTCTTCAAGGACTAGTCCAGCGCCTTGACGATCTCTTCGACCATTTTCTTCGCATCGCTGAGGAGCATCATGGTTTGGTCCATATAGAAAACGTCATTGTCGACGCCCGCATAACCAACCCCGCCCATCGACCGCTTGATGAAAAAGACCTGCTTGGCCTTGTCGACATCGAACACGGGCATGCCGTAAATGGGCGAAGTTTTGTCGGTCTTGGCCGCCGGGTTCACCACATCATTAGCGCCAATGATAAAGGCAACATCAGCCTGCGCGAACTCGGAATTGATATCCTCCAGCTCGAACACTTCGTCGTAAGGCACATTAGCTTCTGCCAGAAGAACGTTCATATGCCCCGGCATGCGGCCAGCAACGGGGTGGATCGCGTATTTCACCTCGACACCCTTTTCCTTGAGGCTGTCGGCCATTTCGCGCAGCACATGCTGCGCCTGCGCCACAGCCATCCCATAGCCGGGGATGATGATGACTTTCTCCGCCTGCTCCAGCATAAAGGCCGCATCATCCGCGCTGCCTTGTTTGTAAGGCCGCACCTCGCGCGCCTCTGCACCGCCCGCTGCCTCATCCGCGCCAAAGCCGCCCGCAATAACAGACAGGAAGCTGCGGTTCATCGCCTTGCACATGATGTAGCTGAGGATTGCTCCAGAAGAACCGACCAAGGCGCCGGTGATGATCATCGCCGTATTGCCCAACGTAAAGCCCATCGCCGCTGCCGCCCAGCCTGAATAGCTGTTGAGCATTGAAACGACCACCGGCATATCCGCGCCGCCGATAGGAATGATCAGCAGGAACCCGATGACAAAGGCGAGCACAGTGATCCATAAGATCAATTGCCCCTCACCCGCACCGCCTGCGCCCGACACAGCGTAAGCCGCCACCAGCGCAATAATCGCCAGCAAAGTACCCAGATTGATCACATGGCGCAGCGGCAAAAGGATCGGATTGCCGCTCATCCGGCCAGAGAGTTTGAGGAACGCGATGACCGAGCCGGAAAAAGTGATCGCACCGATGGCAATGCCCAGGCCAAGCTCAATCCGGCTGACCATCAAAATCTGATCCGCGCTGTCAGTGATCCCGAAAGAGGCTGGATCGAGCCATGCGGATAGACCCACGACAACCGCCGCCAGCCCGACAAGGCTGTGGAAGGCTGCGACCAGCTCAGGCATCGCCGTCATCGCAATTTTGCGCGCTGTGGTGATGCCGATCACAGCACCTATCGCAATCGCTGCTGCAATCAGGCCGATGGTCTCTAAGTCGGGTCCGGCATAGCTGTTGGCCATATCGCCCAGTTTCATCGGCCAATGCACCACCAATGTCGTGACAACCGCAAGGGCCATGCCGATCATACCGTAACGGTTGCCCGCCCGGCTGGTGGCTGGCGATGAGAGCCCGCGCAAAGCGAGGATGAAGAAGACGCCCGATGCAAGATAGGCCAGCATCGCCCAAGCAGGCGTTCCAGTGACACTATCGCTGCCGCTCGCAAGAAGGGAGAGAACCATGGTCTACTTCTCCTTCTTTTTGTACATGGCGAGCATCCGCGCCGTCACCGCAAAACCGCCGAAGATGTTAATGCTGGCCAGCACGACCCCGAACAGCCCGAGCCATTTGGCCACCGGGCTTGCTGCCTCTGCCGCTGCAATCAGCGCGCCGACGATAATCACCGAGCTGATCGCATTGGTCACCGCCATCAGCGGCGTGTGCAGCGCCGGGGTCACCGACCAAACCACGTAATAACCCACAAAGCAGGCAAGCACGAAAATCGAAAGGATTGAGATAAAGTCCATT
>CAZDHB010000002.1:0-73175 GCA_964505255.1 uncultured Porphyrobacter sp. | reverse complement strand
AATTCAATAATTTATGGGATTTTAAATGCGGACTGTCTCTCCGCCACTTACCCCCAGCATTTGTCTCTGTTTGCAAGGCCCGCATCTACTCGTCCACACTAGGCCGCTTCCTCCAAACCGATCCGATTGGGTACTGTCACGCTAACGTATCATTATATTGGAGCGTTGTCGCGCCGCCAAACCTCATGGCCAATCTTGCGCCATACAGGTTGATAATCGGCATTCCACTGGCGAGGCAGATCATTGAGCGCGATGCGCAGTGTGATTTCACCGGAAAACTGTTGCCGCTCCTCAAGGTAGGCAAATTCGGGCAAGATGTCTTCGGGCACGCCCGCCACGACGCGGCGGTCGCGGCCATAGATCCCTGAGAAATCGGTGTCGATGACGAGCGTCATTTCCTTGCCCCCAAATTGGGTGACGCGGATGCTCTGATCAATGCGGGCGCGCGCTGGTACGGCCCAAAATCTCCAATCCGACGTGTCCATGCCCGCTCGCGGCAATCTGTCGGCCTCAACGTATTTGATCAGTTCCTCGACCTCATGCGCGGTCATGTCGGCGACAATTTCATCATCAAGGCCGATGAAAAGTTCTATCTCTGCGCCATAGATGCGGATTTGCAGGTGCGGCTGCACACTTGATGTTTCGATCCGTTCAGCCTCCAGAGCAAAGAACTCCGCCTCCCAAGGTTCGTTTTTGAGATCAGCAAGCCAGTCAGACACCTGCGCTTTCATCTCATCGCGATATTCCACACTGGGCGAGCGACCATCGTGAGGCGCGATCGCGTAGCTGCGTGTGAACTCGCCTAAGTCTTGCAAGCGGTGGCTGCTTTCGCCGGAGCGCTGGATGAGTTTGCGTTAGACCGGCAGCGCTTTTATTGAGCGCGCTTTATGGCCGAGCGAAGGATGATTGACCCTCTGGCTGCGCCTGTTACAACCCGGATATGAGTTTTCCCTTCAGCGCGATTGTCGCTCAAGAAGAAATGAAGCTTGCCTTGCTGGTCTCGGCAGTCGACCCGCATATTGGCGGCGTCATGATTTTCGGCGACCGCGGTACGGGCAAATCCACCGCTGCACGTGCTCTTGCCGGGATTTTACCCCCGATCAGAACGTTTGAAGGCTGCCGTTTTAACTCCTCACCTGATGATGACGAACGCTCACCTGACCACTTGGCGGGAAAGCGGGTGCGCAA
Source organism: uncultured Porphyrobacter sp. (assembly GCA_964505255.1). GTDB lineage: Bacteria > Pseudomonadota > Alphaproteobacteria > Sphingomonadales > Sphingomonadaceae > Erythrobacter. The sequence continues at coordinate 71,987 of CAZDHB010000002.1, read as the reverse complement.
AATTCCCGTGCCCTTTGTTGATTTGCCACTGGGTTCAACAGAAGATCGCGTGCTTGGTGCGCTTGACCTTGAAAAGGCCTTATCAAAAGGCGAGCGGCATTTTGAACCAGGTTTGTTGGCCAAAGCCCATCGCGGCTTCCTTTATATCGACGAGATAAATCTGCTCGAAGATCATGTGGTTGACCTTCTTCTTGACGTTGCCGCGTCTGGCGAAAATGTGATTGAGCGAGATGGATTGAGCGTACGGCACAAGGCACGTTTCGTCTTGATCGGCAGCGGAAACCCCGAAGAAGGCGAGTTGCGTCCCCAACTGCTTGATCGATTTGGCTTGTCCGTCGAAGTGCGCACGCCGCAATCGATTGAGGACCGAGTTGAAATCATGCGGCGCTGCGATGCGCAGGAGAAAGACGCGCAGAAATTTGCAGCAATGTGGGCCAAAGATGACGCCAAAATTCTACGCAAAATTGGCCGAGCGAAAGGGCTGATCGCTGCAGTTAAGACGTCTACAAAAGCGCTTAAAGACACAGCCAATATTTGTCAGGCTGTAGGCGCAGATGGTTTGCGCGGCGAGCTAACATTGATGCGGAGTGCGCGCGCTCTGGCAGCCCTTGAAGGCGACAAGTCAGTGACGCGCGACCACATCAAAACTATGGCTCCGCTTGCGCTGCGGCACCGGCTGCGCCGCGATGTTCTGGATGAAACCGGTTCAACTGTCAGGATCGAAATGGCGCTGGAAGAGCTATTCGGTTGAGCTTTGAGAGCCTCACTTCGGACGGTGATGCCGATGTTGAACACGCTCTGGTTGCTGCACGGCTTTTTGTATCTGATCCGATTGCATTTGGCGGGATTGTGCTGCGCGGTGCAGGCCCTGTGCGTGATGCATTGCTGAGCCAGATTCTGGCCGCCCTGCCTGATGCAATGCCGCGTGCTACCATTCCTGCAAATGTTGATCATGAGCACTTGTGCGGCGGGCTGGATTGGGCGGCAACGCTTGCGCAGGGCGAACCTGTTTTGCAACAAGGCCTCATCGCACAAGTTTGTGGCGGGGTGGCAGTCCTTCGCATGGCAGAGCGCATTGAGAGCCAAGTTGCCGCTCATTTGGCGCAAGCGGTTGATCATAGCAAACTGGCCTTAGTCATCCTTGATGACGGAATAACAAGCGATGAAAGCCCGCCGCTCACTTTGACCGAACGCTGTGCATTCCAATGCGATGTATCAGGCGCGTGGTCACTTGATTTTGAGCTAAGGCTGGATACGGGCGCAGCCAAGACCAAGCCTTTGCTGACAAAACAGCGTGAGGTTTTGGCTTCCACTGCTGCGCATTTGGGCATTTCGTCTTTGCGGGGACTTATCTTTGCCGAGCGAGCCGCACGCGCTTTAGCTGGCATGCGCGGGTTGGCATCTGCAACCGATCAGGAATTGCAAGATAGCGCTATGCTGGTTCTGGCTCACCGCGCTCAGCACCTCCCGGACATCATGCCGCACGAGCATGAACAGCCAAGCCCGGATCCTATACAGTCAAATGAGTCCTCGAATGAGGATACAAGCACCCAATCACCGCCGGATATACCCCTGGAGGATCTGGTTCTTGATGCTGTCCAATCCGCTATTCCGCCGCATATTCTTGAACAAATTGCCAACGGAACAAAGCGCGCGGTTGCTGGCCAATCGGGCAAGTCTGGGCAAAAGCAAAAATCTGCGCGGCGCGGAAAACCGCTTGGCGCGCTGCCGGGTGTTCCTGCAAGCGGCAAGAAATTGGCTCTGATAGACACTTTGCGGGCCGCTGCGCCGTGGCAAACTATGCGCCAAGCCGAGGCATCTGAGCACGTCGAGCGAATACAAATCCGCAAGCCTGACCTGCGCATTCGCAGGTTTGAAGAACAGCGCGAAAGCCTGACCATTTTTGTGGTCGATGCGTCTGGCTCTTCGGCGCTTGCCCGGCTTGCCGAAGCAAAAGGGGCCGTTGAACTGATGTTGGCGCAGGTGCATGTGAAGCGCGCGCAGGTCGCATTGATAGCATTTCGGCAATCCGGAGCGGAATTGCTCTTGCCACCAACGCGTTCGCTAACCCGTGCCCGCCGAGCGCTGAGCGCATTGCCTGGCGGCGGAGGAACACCGTTAGCCGCAAGCCTGATTGAGGCGTGCAAATTGGCTGATGCAGCTGAGAAGCGGGGACAAAATCCTGTCATCGCAATGCTTACTGATGGCAAAGGCAATATCACTTTGAACGGAGCCGCTGACCGCCCCGTGGCCATGCAAGAGGCACGCGATGCGGCTCAGCAAATCGCAGCAGCCGGGCATCACGCCATAGTCATTGATATTTCGCCAAGACCGCGCGAGGAAGCCGCGTCCCTTGCGGCAGCATTGGCGGGGCGATATGTGCCGCTTCCGCGCGCCAACAGCGCAGCGATGGTATCGGCGATTGAAAGCGTCAGTGAAAGCGTAGCAGTATGAGCGGGCGCTATCCCGATTGGAATGTCCAAGGGGAAGGATGGCCCAATCGGGAGCATAGCGCATTCGTCGAAGCGGATGGATATGATTGGCATGTCCAGGACATAGCGGCGGTGCAGCAAGATGCCCCTTCTTGCCTGTTGATTCACGGCACCGGCGCAGCAACTCATAGCTGGCGCGAGTTCGGGCCACTCCTTGCTCAGTCGCACCGGGTGATTGCTTTGGATTTACCTGGACATGGCTTTACGAAGCCCAATCTCGCGCGCAAGGTGAGCTTGCCCGATCTCGCGCGGTCACTGGGCCTTTTGCTGGATCAGTTGGGAGTGCGCCCCGATGTTATCATCGGCCATTCGGCAGGCGCGGCAATTGGGATAGAGCTTCAACTGACGCGCGATTGGCTCGCACCACTGATTGCGCTTAATCCGGCGTTGCTGCCGTTTCCTGGACTTGCGGCAAAACTTTTTCCAGCGCTGGCGAAGGTTCTTTTCACCAATCCGTTTACCGCAATCATTTTTGCTCGCATGGCGCGCCGACGCGATGATGTCAGATTGTTTCTTGAACGCTCAACCGGATCACAGCTTGATCCAGATGGGGTGGAATTTTACCATCGCCTGTTTCGCCATTCGGGTCATTGCGACGGCGCTATTCGGATGATGGCAAGCTGGGATTTGGCGGAATTGGAAAAACGATTGGGCGATGTCCGCTTTCCCGTCATGCTGGTGCATGGTGAAAATGACAAAGCGATACCGCGCAGCGCCATTGCCAAGGCAGCCAAACGCATTCCGCAGTCACAATTGGAAGAAGTCACAGCGCTTGGTCATCTTGCGCATGAGGAAAATCCACAGGACATTGCGCGTTTTGTCAGATCATTTATTGAGTGAGCCGGGGCACTAAGGAGAGCGCAATGGAAGCGAGTGCATGGGATAATCTGGGCTGGATTGAAATTGTGTTTTCCGGTGCTGTTGCGCTGGGCTTTGGCTTCTATCAGTTATGGTCAGTCAACCGCGAGATTGCCAAAGATAAAGAGAAAGCCGCCGCCAAGGACGCGAAAAAGCCTAAGTGATGCGTTACTCTTTTGCTTCTCTTGGCATTTTGTAAGGCAGCATAAACTGCACCACCGGATGAATGAGCCGATCAAGCGAAATGCTCTCCTGCACGGCTGTGACCTGTTTCCCCAATATTCCAAGTTTGAGTTCTGATCGGGCATAAAAGGGTGAATCCTCCCATGTCCGCGCCACGCGCGCGAATCCGCGATCCGCACGGGTCTGACGCTTCATCGCCCACAATGTCGGCGGCAAAGGAGCGATTGGCGGCAATTCCTCCTCATGTGGGACACCTTGAGCATCGAACCGCAAAAGACTTGCGAAATGGGAACCATCACGGCGATTGCCTTCATAAACAACGGCAACATCTTTGCCCGCATGAGCGCGTGACCAGTGCCAGTTGCGAAAGCCATCCTCAATCGGTTCGCTGCCGTGATTGCCATCGAGATAAGCACTGCCAGACCAGGAAACGTCCGGCTGTGACATGTTGACTTCGATACCTGCGCGCGGCGCAATCGTGTGCCAGACATGTTTGCCTTGGCTGTCCAGATCAAATCCGCGGGCGTTAAGCACTTGCGGGGTCAGCACGATCTTGCCCGCCACCCGCCTTCGCCAGGGTATGCCAAGGCGAATGTCGCGCTCTTCGATTTCAATGATGAGTTTGTCATCGTGCCAACGCATCGCGCTTGGTCCGATTTGCAAGCAATCTTGCGATTGGGCTGTGTCCCTTTCGCAACGTTCCGTCATCACCCAACGCGCGCCGCTTTTGCCATAAAGTGCGATGTTCAAGCAGCTGTGATCAAGCGGAATTTTGCGCCCCGAATTCTTGTAGTAGGGTGAGAAAACGCTTCCCACAAAGCCAATGATCGTCAGCCCGTAGCTCCCGTCATCGCTGAGCGCGTCGACATACCACCAGCGATAGCCGCCGGGTGGAACCGCCGTGTCGAAGTAAGGTCGCACAGAGCGGTTTCGCTTGCCAGCTTGCCTGACAAGGCTGCCATCGGCACGCCCGCGCCGGGATGAGTCGCGCCCCCTGCGCAGTAAAGCCCACGGATCCTCGTCCGGCTGCCTTGCCTCAGGAAGGAGGCCGCCCACCCGTGCGAAGCCCGTCCATAGATCGCTCCGCCGGTCGCCGGGAAGCGTTTCGAGAAATCGTTCGGCGTGACCAAGGCGTATTGAAGCGGTCTCTCCAGCTCGAGCCCGCAGGCGTTGAGCCTGTTCAACATGTTCTGAGTGCATAGGTCCTGCTCCTGCTGTGAATAGGTGTGCCTGTCGCCATTGCTTGGCGCATTGACGATGATTTGAAAGCGCTGGCTTGTGCCTGGTTGTGCGTGTCCATGATCCAAAGCGCAGACATAAGCGGTGGGCTCGCTTGGAATATGGCCAGACTGAATGGCTTCAAATTCCGCGGCGTAGTCGCGCGAAAAGAAGACATTATGATATTCGAGCGGAAAGCCTGTTGCCTTGTTTTTGGCGAGCCAGACCATCGCCGACAATGAACGGTCTTTGGTTTTCAATGGGGGTGAGGCGTGACGCGCCTGTTCGCCAAACAGCCCGGCGCCTAAGGCAGCTGGGTCAGCGTTGCAGATGACGGCGGAGGCACGAATGTACTCGCCATTTGCAAGCTGAACCCCGTTGGCTTGTTTGTCTTGGACGTCAATGAATTCAACGGGCGCACCATAGCGAAACTGCGCCCCGTTTTGTGTTGCGACCGTTTCGAGCGCACACGCAAGCGCGCTCATCCCGCCTTTAATGGCCCAAACGCCTTGAGCTTCGACATGGGCTATCAGCATAAGTGTGGCAGGCGATTGGAAAGGGGATGATCCGCAATAGGTGGTATAGCGGCCAAACAATTGGCGCAGGCGCGGATCAGCAAAATGTTCGCCCAGCACTTTCCACAGGCTTTCATAAGGGCGCAAGGCATGAAGCGCAGCTATGCGCCACAACCCAATCCGCCACATCAACGGCAACGGCCAACTCACTTTGCTTGCGCGCAGCATCGGTTTGTTAAGAATGGTGTAAATGCGTTTTGCTTCGGCCGAAAAGCTGCGAAATCCTGCCGCTGCTTGCGCTCCGGCAAAATCACCAATGGCCTCAGCGCTTTGTTCATGGTCCGCGTAAAGGTCGAGATGACCTGTGTCATCCCACGCATGGCGTGCCAACACATTGGCGCGGACAAGATGGATGTGATCTGCAAGATTTGCGCCCGCGCTGTCAAAGATGTCTTCAAGCACATCGCGCATTGTGAACACAGTAGGGCCTGCATCTATCGGAACGCCGCCAACCTCGATTTGGCGAATTTTCCCCCCTGACGAAGTCTCTTTTTCGAGCAAAATAATCGGCACACCGCGCGCGGATAAAAGCGCTGCACTGGTTAGGCCTCCCATCCCTGCCCCAATGATGACAACCGGATCCAGTTTTGCCCTCCGAGTTTTAAAACCGCAGTTTCAATTTGACGACTCAATAGCATAAGTCCAAATAATTGGACACACACAATGTCAAACAAAAAAGACTCTTTGCAATCCTTCCTTGGCTGGAAAACCCGCTGGGTGCTTATGCGCAACAAGGTTTTGGGCAGCTCTAAATTTCAGGAATGGGCTGCCAAAACACCCGTTTTGCGCAGCATTGCGCGGCGCAAAGCGTCGGCTCAATTCGATCTGGTGGCAGGCTTTGTCTATACCCAGATCACTATGGCCTATGTGAAGTCTGGCCTCTTGGGCTGCTTAGCGCAAGGTCCCAAAAATGAGGCTGAGATTGGTCGCTTTCTCGGTTTTTCTGACGAAGCCACACGGCGAATTTTGCTGGCTGGAAGAGCGTTGGAATTGTCCGAAGAGCCGAAAGCCGGCTCTTGGCTGTTGGGCGAAGCCGGTGCCGCGCTTTCTGCCAATGAAGGCGTGCTGGCCATGATCAAGCACCATGAATTACTGTATAAAGATTTGGCAGATCCGATTGCCCTTTTGGGTTTGCAGGAGCGCTCGCAAACACAGCTCGCACAATTTTGGCATTACGCCACTGATGTTGAGCCATCGAGCAAGGACGCGGCGCCGTATTCAGCATTGATGCGGGCAACTCAGCCCATGGTCTGGCGGCAGATTGTCGGACGTTATCCTTTTGGCCGGCATTCAAGAATGCTCGATATTGGAGGTGGTTCAGGAGCATTTGTAGAGCAGGTTGGCGCAGCGCACTTGGGTTTGGAGCTGGGTGTGTTTGATTTGCCTGATGTTATTCCACTGGCCGCCCAAAGGTTTGCCGGTTCGACCATGGAAGGCAGAGTGGCCTTGCATAAAGGCAGCTTCCAAACAGACTCTCTTCCAACCGGATTTGATCTCATCACATTGATACGGATCCTTCACGATCATCATGATGACGTTGCGGAGGGCCTTTTGCATAAGGTGAGCGATTCGCTTCCAACCGGGGGGCGGTTGTTGATTGTTGAGCCCATGGCGCAAACCCCTCGTGCCAAACCTATGGGGGATGCCTATTTCGGCATGTATCTCTGGGCGATGGGTTCTGGTCGACCAAGGGCCAGTCACGAAATCCATAAACTACTGAAAAAAAGTGGTTTTTCTTCATCTCGCGAGATTTCAACGCCTCTTCCAATTGTTGCGCGCGCCATCCTTGCAACCCGTTGACAGATTAAGTGTCCAATAAAATTGACATTTCCAAACGTCGTATTAGATTAACATGTGATAAATTTCCGTTTCTTGGCGGGTTGGGGAGAAGGGTCTTTGAATACAGCGGCAATCATCCTTGATGCTCCTGGCAGTTTGGTCATGCGGGAATCCGCTCTCAAACCGATGGGCGATGAGGATGTGTTGGTCGATGTTCAATGGAGCGGGATCAGCTCAGGCACTGAGAAGCTTTTGTGGATGGGAACAATGCCTGCATTTCCGGGCATGGGATATCCCCTGGTCCCCGGTTACGAATCAGTGGGTTGGATTTCCGATGCCGGCGCCAGCGCAAAAGCGCGCATCGGCGAATGGGTGTTTGTCCCTGGGGCCAATTGCTATGAGGATGCGCGTGGGCTCTTTGGTGGTTCGGCAAAGTCAGTCATCTTGCCATCAGCACGCGCGCTGCCGGTTTCAGAAAAGCTCGGTCATGATGGCATTCTTTATGCGTTGGCAGCTACTGCATTGCATGCGATCTCTCAGGGTAAGCCGCCTGAATTGATTATCGGACACGGCGTCTTGGGCAGGCTGTTGGCGCGATTGACCATTGCCGCTGGAGCGAAAGCCCCAGTGGTCTGGGAAACGGCGCAGCATCGTCAGTCTGGCGCGGCTGGCTACAAGGTCATGCATCCTGATGATGATAACCGTGCTGACTATGCGAATATCTACGATGCCAGCGGCGATGCGACGTCGATGGATGTTTTCGTCAGCCGGTTAGCCAAGGGCGGCGAGCTGGTGCTTGCAGGCTTCTATGACCAGCCGATCCAGTTCGCTTTTCCGCCCGCCTTCCAGCGCGAGGCGAGACTGCGCGTCGCGGCAGAATGGCAGCCGGAAGATCTAACGTCAGTCAACGTCATGGTTGAAACCGGGGCGCTCGATTTGAGCGGCTTAATCACTGACATTTCCGCGGCTTGGCGGGCCAAGACTGCTTACCCGGCTGCTTTTGAAAACCCTGAGTGCCTGAAAATGGTTCTCGATTGGAGAGATGCTGCATGAGCGTATTGGATGTAACGAAATTGCGCGAAGAGGCGGCTCAGGAACCCGATCCGGTTCACACAGGAGAGGTGAAGTCTGAGACTCAGGTGATCGCTATTTATGGCAAAGGTGGGTCAGGCAAGAGTTTCGCTCTGTCCAACCTTAGCTACATGATGGCGCAGCAGGGCAAGCGGGTTCTGTTGATTGGCTGTGATCCCAAGTCGGATACAACCAGCCTTTTGTTTGGCGGCAAAAGCTGCCCAACCATTATCGAAACATCGTCCAAGAAAAAGCTCGCTGGCGAAGAAGTGACGATTGAAGATGTGTGTTTCCAGCGTGATGGCGTCTTTGCGATGGAATTGGGCGGGCCAGAAGTGGGTCGAGGTTGCGGAGGCCGTGGTATTATTCATGGCTTTGAACTGCTTGAGAAATTGGGTTTTCACGAGTGGGGCTTTGACTATGTCCTGCTCGATTTCCTTGGTGATGTTGTGTGCGGCGGATTTGGTCTGCCGATAGCGCGTGACATGTGCCAGAAAGTGATTGTTGTAGGCTCAAATGACCTCCAGTCGCTTTATGTTGCCAACAATGTCTGTCACGCGGTTGAGTACTTCCGCAAGATGGGCGGTAATGTTGGCGTTGCTGGAATGATCATCAACAAGGATGACGGCACCGGCGAGGCCCAGAATTTTGCCAAGGCGGTCGATGTTCCGGTCCTTACCTCAATTCCCGCGAATGAAGATATTCGGCGCAAGTCGGCCAATTATCAGATTATCGGAACTCCTGATGGTGAATGGGGCGGCCTGTTCGAAGAGCTTGCCAGCAATGTAGCTGATGCTCCGCCGAAGCAGCCCAAGCCGCTTGATCAGGAAGGCCTTCTTGACCTTTTCTCTCCCGAAGACACCGGCGGCAATATCGAACTTGTTCCCGCAACGCAGGCCGATATGCGCGGCGGTGTTTTCGAAGAAAAGCCAAGCCTTGAAGTGGTTTACGACGAGGTTTGATGCATGAGTGAAACCGCCACCGTTCCTGCGAAACGCACCGCTGACCGGATCGATCTTGCTCCGGCGGTCACCGAGCGCGAGGGATCGGGCTGCCATGGCGGCGCGGACACCATGAAGGAGGCTGCGAAGAAGGCGGGCAAAAGCGATATTCTCGATCAATATGAGCGGGATTATCCTGTTGGCCCGCACGATCAACCGCAAAGCATGTGCCCGGCATTTGGGTCATTGCGCGTAGGGCTAAGGATGCGGCGCACGGCTACGATCCTGTCGGGATCAGCCTGCTGTGTTTACGGCCTAACGTTCACGTCGCATTTTTATGGCGCGCGGCGCAGCGTGGGCTACGTTCCATTCAGTTCCGAAACATTGGTTACCGGCAAGCTGTTTGAGGACATTAAAGAGGCCGTTGAACAGATGGCTGACCCGGAACAATTTGATACGATTGTGGTCACCAATCTGTGTGTGCCGACGGCAAGCGGAGTGCCTCTGCGCTTGTTGCCAGACTCAATCAATGGCGTGAGAATTGTCGGTATTGATGTGCCCGGTTTTGGTGTTCCCACGCATGCTGAAGCGAAAGACGTGCTCGCCGGGGCGATGCTCAAATACGCCCGCGAGGAAGCTGAGCAAGGGCCTGTAGCTACGCCTAAAGAGCGCGCTGATAAGCCTTCTGTCGCTTTGCTGGGTGAGATGTTCCCGGCAGATCCGGTGGGGATCGGGCATTTGCTTGCACCTTTGGGGCTGGCGGCTGGGCCAGTGGTGCCCACGCGCGAATGGCGCGAGCTTTACAGCGCGCTTGATTCACAGATAGTCGCAGCCATCCATCCGTTCTACACCGCCAGCATTCGCGAATTTGAAGCGGCAGGACGGCCTATTGTGGGCTCTGCACCGGTTGGACGCGAGGGGACTGCCGCCTGGCTCAAAGCAATCGGCGAGACGTTTGGCGCGAGCGCTGAGCACATTGCAGCGGCGCAAAACGCTGCGCTGCCAGCGATTGACGGCGCGCTTTCGGCAATGCCGGTTAAGGGGCGCATCACCGTTTCAGGGTATGAAGGTTCAGAGTTACTGGTCGCCCGGCTGCTTATCGAAAGCGGGGCGGATGTGCCTTATGTGGGTACAGCATGCCCGCAAACGCGCTGGTCCGATCCTGATCGTGAATGGCTTGAGGCAAAGGGTGTGCAGGTCAATTATCGGGCTAGCCTTGAACAAGATATCGCAGCGGTTGAAGAGTTTGACCCTAATTTGGCAATCGGCACAACCCCGGTTGTTCAGCATGCGAAAGCCAAGGCGATTCCGGCGCTTTACTTCACCAATCTGATTTCGGCGCGGCCTCTTATGGGGCCAGCAGGTGCTGGCAGTCTTGCTCAAGTCGTCAATGCAGCGATGGCTAACAAAGAGCGCTTTGACCGGATGACGGAATTTTTTGAGGGTGTAGGTGAAGGCCATGCCAGCGGCATTTGGGAAGAAACTCCGACTGACCGCCCGAAATTCAAGAAAAAATACGCAGCGCAAAATGCCATGGCCGCCAAAGCGGCAGAGGCGGTGGGCACATGACGCTTATCCTCGATCATGATCGCGCTGGCGGCTATTGGGGTGCTGTCTACGCCTTTACTGCAGTCAAGGGGCTGCAGGTGATCGTCGATGGCCCGGTCGGCTGCGAAAATCTGCCGGTGACTTCGGTCTTGCATTACACTGACGGTCTGCCTCCTCATGAATTGCCAATCGTTGTCACCGGTCTGGGCGAGGAAGAGCTGGGCAAAACCGGCACTGAGGGGGCAATGAAGCGGGCATGGCAATCGCTTGACCCGGATCTTCCCGCAGTCGTTGTCACCGGTTCCATTGCTGAGATGATTGGCGGCGGGGTCACGCCTGAGGGCACGAATATCAAGCGCTTTTTGCCGCGCACTATTGATGAAGATCAGTGGCAGTCTGAAGACCGCGCATTGTCCTGGCTGTGGACTGAATTCGGTCCCAAGAAAATGCCCGCGCCAAAGAAGCTGGCTGAGGGTGAGAAGCCTAAAGTCAATATCATCGGGCCATCTTACGGCATGTTTAACATGCCCTCTGACCTTGCCGAAATTCGGCGGTTGATTGAGGGCGTTGGTGCTGAGGTCAATATGGTATTCCCGTTGGGAACGCACCTTGCTGATATTCGCCAGCTGGCCAATGCATCCGTGAACATCTGCATGTACCGCGAGTTTGGGCGCAACTTGTGCGAAATGCTCGAGCGGCCCTATCTGCAGGCTCCTATCGGTCTTGACTCTACAACCAAATTTCTGCGCCAGCTAGGCGAGATGACCGGCCTTGATCCTGAACCGTTCATTGAGAAAGAAAAACATACCACGATCAAGCCGCTTTGGGACTTGTGGCGATCGGTTACGCAGGACTTTTTCGGCACTGCGAATTTCGCAATTGTAGCCAACGAAACCTATGCGCGCGGTGTTCGCAATTTCCTCGAAAATGACATGGGACTGCCGTGTTCGTTTGCGTTTGGCCGAAGCGCCGGGGTGAAGCCTGACAATCATGCAGTGCGCGAGGCTATAACCAGCAATCCGCCGATGATTGTCTTCGGGAGTTATAATGAACGCATGTACCTCGCAGAGGCAGGCGCGCGCGGCATTTTCATTCCAGCATCCTTCCCTGGCGCTGCGATACGTCGCCACACCGGCACGCCCTATATGGGATATTCCGGAGCGACCTATCTGGTTCAGGAAGTTTGCAATGCATTGTTTGACGCTTTGTTCCACATCTTGCCGCTCTCAACCCAAATGGACGCTGGCGAAGCAACTCCGGCACGCACGGTAGCTGATGCACCGCTCGAATGGGACAAAGAAGCAAAGGAGAAGTTCGACGCGATTGTCGAAGCGCAGCCAGTTCTGGTGCGCATTTCTGCCGCAAAAAATTTGCGCGACCGCGCCGAGCGCCAGGCTCGCCTTGCGGGCGCAACACGTGTGACCGCTGACCGATTGGCGGCGGTTTTGCTTGATGGAGCGAGCGTATGACATGCCGCTCTCAAAATTTGCACCGGGTATCGGCCGGGGCATTCGCAACTCTTGCGGCTGAATTGCCAGCCGTTCGAGCAAATCCTGTGGGGGGCACCTTGGGTGGCTTACATAGGGCTAAAATGGAGAAGGACGTATGAGTGAAGATAACGACCGCTTCGGTCCGGGGGCTTATTTGACCCCAGAAGAAGCCAAGGAATTTCACAAAATTTTTGTGAGCAGCTTCATCGGTTTCACCATCATTGCGATTATCGCGCATGTGTTGGTGTGGATGTGGCGTCCCTGGTTCCCAGGGGTCAATGGCTATGCAGCCTTGGATGACGGCATTCGCATGGTCCAAGCCACGCTAACGCCGTTGCTAGGATAGGAGACGAACTATGTGGAGACTTTGGTTAATATTCGACCCGCGTCGGACATTGGTCGCTTTGGCGATTTTCCTGTTCGTCCTGGCACTGCTGATTCACTTCATCTTGTTGAGCACTGATCGCTTCAACTGGATTGAGGGTCCTGGTGCTGGATCAGCGGAAACGGCCATGATCGAACAGTCTGAACGACTAACCTGACCATGGCCCTATGGAGGTCACAGCACGCATGTGCTGTGCCTCCCAATGGGCCTGCTCCGCTATTACGGAGCAGAGATTTGCAATTTTCGTCCTCCAACGCGTTGGGGGCGTATGTGAGCGCGCAGGGGAAATGCCATGTCGCTGTTAAGCTTTGAGCGAAAGTACCGGGTCAGGGGAGGCACGCTGATTGGCGGGGATCTCTTCGATTTCTGGATCGGTCCGTTCTATGTCGGATTTTTCGGTGTGGTCACCGCGATTTCGGCAATTCTTGGCACTGCGTTGATTTTGTATGCTGCGGCGATCGGGCCCACCTGGAACCCGTGGCTGATATCCATCAATCCACCAGATATCTCTTACGGCTTGGGGTTTGCGCCCTTAGCCGAAGGCGGATTTTGGCAGATTATAACCATTTGTGCGATTGTTGCTTTCAGTTCATGGGCGCTGCGTGAAGTTGAAATATGCCGCAAGCTGGGCATGGGCTACCATGTCCCTGTTGCCTTTAGTTTTGCGATCTTGGCTTATGTCACTTTGGTTGTGTTTCGGCCTGTATTGATGGGGGCATGGGGGCATGCTTTTCCGTATGGCATCTTCTCTCATCTCGATTGGGTGTCGAACACTGGTTATCAGTATGTGAACTTTCATTATAACCCGGCGCACATGATCGCGGTGTCGTTCTTCTTTGTGACGACCTTTGCGCTCGCGCTGCATGGTGCGTTGATCCTATCGGCGGTCAATCCAAAGCAGGGTGAGGAAGTCAAAACCCCTGAATATGAGGACACGTTTTTCCGCGACTTCATCGGCTATTCGGTGGGCACAATCGGCATTCACAGGCTTGGACTGTTCCTGGCGCTGAGCGCGGGTTTCTGGAGCGCAGTCTGCATTATCATCGCTGGGCCATTATACGACGGCAGTTTTCCCGAATGGTGGGACTGGTGGCGCAACATGCCGATCTGGTCGTGAGGAAGGGAATATAGGTCATGGCACGCTATCAAAACATCTTCACCCAGGTTCAACTGGCGCATCATCCCGAAATGGGTGTTCCGCTTTCGCCGCAAGAACAAAGCGAACGGACCAAAGAAACCACATTCAGCTATTGGATGGGCAAATTTGGCCAAGCTCAGATCGGTCCGATTTATCTCGGATGGTTAGGGCTCGCCTCGATATTCTTCGGCTTCCTTGCGATTGAGATCATTGGTCTCAATATGCTGGCCTCTGTCAATTGGGATCCGGTTGAATTTGTTCGCCAGTTCTTTTGGCTGACACTTGATCCTCCTGCTGCCGAATATGGGTTCTCACCTTTTGTCCCCTTAAACGAAGGGGGTTGGTGGATTTTGGCTGGCTTTTTCCTGACAATCTCGATCTTGTTGTGGTGGGTACGGACATATCGCCGTGCCCGGGCGCTAGGGATGGGAACGCATGTAGCGTGGGCATTTTTGAGCGCGATTTGGCTTTATCTTGTGCTCGGTTTCATTCGCCCATTTTTTATGGGCCAATGGTCAGAAGCCGTGCCCTTTGGTATTTTCTCACACCTTGAGTGGACGAACAACTTCTCACTGCTTTACGGAAACCTGTTCTACAATCCATTCCACGCACTTTCGATTGTGTTCCTTTATGGCTCTGCCCTGCTGTTTGCCATGCATGGTGCAACCATACTTGCGGTGGGACGTTATGGCGGTGAGCGCGAGCTTGAGCAGATCACAGACCGCGGGACTGCCTCTGAACGCGCTGCGCTATTCTGGCGTTGGACCATGGGTTTTAATGCCACAATGGAGTCCATTCACCGCTGGGCATGGTGGTTCGCTGTCTTGTGCACATTCACAGGCGGTATTGGCATCCTGTTAACCGGAACTGTGGTCGACAATTGGTATCTGTGGGCGATTGAGCACCATTACGCACCCGATTACTGATTGGGCCATCAAAGAGAAGAGGGATTTAAGGGCTTAGACCAGGAATGGTCGGGCCCTTTTCCTTTGCCGGGTCGTTACCCGAGCGAATGTCGCCTTAGCGCATGGCTCGGCGCTTTAAGTCGTAGAGATGCACTGGGAAAGCCATCAGCAGCGGCACGCTGATGTAAGGCCAAGCCATTCCCATCAGCGCTGCACGCAAAGCCGCCATCATCAAAACTGCAGGCAGGAGGGCCGGCACCACATCTCCCCAAGCGTTTCCACGCCATTTCAGCCAAATCGCCTCCACTGCAAGCACAAGGATAACAACGTCAACCGCGCGGCCGCTGGCGAAGAACTGCTCCACAGGTCAGCTAGCCAAATGGACTGTTGAGTTGCACGACCTGATAATTGAGCGCGCCTGCAATGCTCACCCAAGTAAGATAAGGCAGCAAAAGGAGCGATGCGAGCTTTGAGAACCGGCCGCAAAATACGATAAGGATTGCGATCGAAAGCCACAGAACGGTAAGTTCGAAAAACGCCCAATCAGGCCGCTGAAAGCGGAAAAACAGGAAGCTCCAAAGCAAATTGAGAAAGCCGTTGATTGCAAACATGCCTAGCATCACCTCGGCATCGCGCCGGGTTGGCGCTTTGCCCCATGCGGCAACACCGGCCATCGCGATGAGCGCGAAAACAACGGTCCAGATCATGCCAAACATATAAGCGGGCGGCGCCCAATCGGGTTGAGCGAGGCTGTAATACCAATCGTCAAGCACTGTAATCGTGCCGCCTACCAGCGCCGTGATAAGCGCTAAGCTGCCGGCGATCAGGATGGGTAGAAGAGAAGCCCTGGTCATGCTTCAACTGACCTCAGACCGATCAAGTGGCCCAAATCTTTGAAGAAGATTTTGATGTGAGCCATCGGGTCGCGGCGCACCAGTTGTTTGTTCATATAGGCTTCCCAGGTTAGCCGCTGCACATCAGGATCATCGCACATTTTGACAAACCGTTCTCGGCGTTTGTCGCTGCTATACCAGAAATATTGCATCACACCCAAAATCCAGAAAACACGCCCATGCGCTTTCATAAAGGCTTTGCGCGCGCCTTTGAGTGCCCGTGCATCACCGGTGGCGAGGAATTCGCTGGCCGCTGCGGCGCTCAATCGACCGGCTGTCATGGCGTAATAGATCCCTTCGCCTGATGATGGAGCTACAACCCCGGCGGCGTCCCCTGAAACCAGAACATTCTTTCCATTGTCCCATCGCTTTAACGGCTTCAGCGGGATTGGCGCGCCTTCCTTGCGGACAGTTTCCCATTTCGAAAAGCCAGCGTCTTCGCGCAGACGGCGGGTGGTTTCGCGCAAGGGAAACCCCTTGTCCGCGCTGCCCAATCCAATGCTGGCGGTTTTGCCATGCGGAAAGACCCAGGCGTAGAAATCAGGTGAAAGGTGGCCTTGATAGTACACATCGCAGCGATCAGCTTTGTAATCAGCATTGGTCTGCTGAGGCACTTTTACAATCTCATGATAGGCAAAAACGCATTTCACATTGCTGCCGTTGGGAATGCACTTTTTCGCCACACGCGAGCGCGCACCGTCTGCGCCGATAACGCACCTCGCGGTTACGGTTTTGATAGGGCTCTTGCGATCAGCGCGATAGGATACTGCTGCAAAGCCATCAGGATGCTGAACGACATCTTCACACATTCCTGTCATCCGCACTGCGCCATTTGCTTTGGCGCGCTCGCGCAGCCATTCATCGAATTGATCGCGGTCCACCATGCCAACATATCCCTCGCCGCACGGCATTGAGACCGTCTTGCGTGATGGCGCAATAATGCGGGCTGAATTGGCCTGAGCGACCAAAAGCGCATCGGGTATTTCAAAATCACTGAGAAGGCGTGGAGGAACGGCACCGCCGCATGGTTTAATCCGCCCAGCCTTATCGAGCAGCATGACCTTGTGTCCGTCTAACGCCAGATCATTGGCAGCGGTTGCTCCTGAGGGACCGCCTCCAACGACAATCACATCGAAATCCGGTTGCGTTGTCATGCAGTCAATCCTTCTTCTTGATTTGTCGGACGGGCCATGGCGGTGCCCGAAGCCACCCACGCAGCGGCAAGGAACAGCAAGGCCTCCAGAACAAATACAGCTTGGAAGGCCGTCGCATCCTGACCGGTTATGGCCCGCAGCACATCAACCAGCACTGCCCCGCTTAAACCGCCTAGCCCGAAGGCGATGGCTTGTGATGCGCCCCAAACACCCATGCGCGCGCCTTCCCCAGCATTCTCGCCCTTGCTGGCCAGGCCCAGCATCGCGCCAACTGCGGAAACTGCAAAAATGCCATTGGCCAAACCAAGCCCGAAGACATTGGCGATCAGCGGCCATTCTGAGCCTCGCGTCGCAGCGACAGACAAGCCCGCCAACATAATGGCAGAACCAACACAGCCCGCAGTGATCCAGAGTTTCAGATTGTGACCAAAGCGTTTGGCGTAAAGACTGCCACCCACGCCTGAGACAAGCATTCCGAGCAATATGCCGCTGTGCTGGATGCTCGAAAGCTGAGTTGATTGGCCGGGCGTCATGTCAAAGACAAAGCCCGCGAAAGGTTCCATGATTAGATCCTGCATCGAATAGGCGAGCATTGAGATGAAAACAAAGAAGGTGAAGTGGCGAGCCTCCTTTTCATGCCAAATCTCCCTCAAGGCCTCAGGAAAGCTTTGATTGTGCTCAGCGGGGGTGCGCTGCTTCACTGCTGGGTTTTTCGCTTCGAGATTGTGAAGAGCAAGGATAGCCAGGCAAAATGCGCTTAGAACGACAATGCTGGAAACGATTGCTAGGCGCGGTTCGCTAAACGGATCGAGATAAGCACCCGATATGCCAGCGGCGAGCACGATCCCTGCAATCATCATCGTCCAGCTGATGGCTGCTGCGGCTGGCTTGCGTTGAGGGGCGACCCGCGAGGCAAGCAATGCCAATAAGGACGTGCCTGCAATCCCAACGCCGAAACCGATCATGGTGAAGCTTATGATTGCCAGAACGACCGACCCAAAGCCTGGCTGGGACATCAAAATGGTCGCGTCCACCGCGAGGATTGAGCCAAGCGCAAGGACACACATTCCGCCGATGATCCAAGGCGTTCGGCTCCGCGCTCGGTCGGATTTGTGTCCCCACAATGGGCGGCTAAGCTGGACCGCATAGTGCCACGCAACAAGCCCCGCTGGCACCGCTGCGGCCACAGAATACTCTACCACCATGACCCGGTTCAGCAGAGATGTTGAGAGCATCACCATCGCGCCAATTGCGGCTTGAACCGCGCCCAGCCGGACGATTGCGAGCCAGCCTATTCCCTCAGTGGCGGTGCGCTGCGTCACAGATATCCTCCCAATCCCAAGGCGGTAGCGAGCATGCCAAGCACGTAAGACAAAACGCCCGTCGCATTGTACCAGGGGGCATATTTGCGGGGGTTCTTCAAAAGCCGAACCATGCACAGAATTTGGCCCGCCAAGAGGAGGCCGACGCAGGCGAGAGACGCCCATAGCTGCAAGCTCAAAAGCATGGCCATCACTGCCAGCTGGGCGATGGTCATAACCGTTGACGCGAGCAGCGCTGCATTGTGAATGCCCAGCGTGACAGGCAGCGAGCGCAAGCCAGTTTCGCGGTCTCCTTCTACCGCTTTGAAGTCATTCAATGTCATGATGCCAAACGCGCCAAAGCTGTAGAACAGCAAAGCCGCGATGACATAAGGATTGGGCAGGGCGCCAAGCATAACCGCTGTTCCTGTGAACCACGAGAGCCCTTCGTAGCTGAGCGCGCAGGCTAAGGGACCGAGCCAGCCACTGCGTTTTAAGCGAAAGGGCGGCGCGCTGTATGCCCACCCAAAGAACAGGGCAACGCATGTCGCAAGCAAGACCCATGGCCCAAGCAATGCCCCGACAATCAAAGACAAAACGCAGCCAATGAGCGCAATCCATATGCCCCAACGACCCGGGATACGGCCTGATGGGATGGGGCGATCGGGTTCATTTATTGCATCCACATGCCTGTCGCACCAATCGTTAATGACTTGGCTGGTTCCGCAAACAATTGGCCCAGTAAGCGCAATGCCAGCGACAAGGAAAATCCAATTGTCTGCCAGCAAGGCGCCAGAAGAAATCACCCCGCACATAAACGCCCACATAGGCGGGAACCAAGTGACGGGTTTTGTCAGCTCGACAACATCGCGCAATGCTGGCTGGCGCGAATGGGATTTGGGTATGACCGTTTCTGCCATAATTGGAGGCTATGCCTCACGCACCATAGTGTCAATATAAATGGACAGTATGAGGTGGTGCTTTGCCTTGATTGGCAGAGGTTTGGGTGGCCATTAAAAGACTGGACTTAGCCAGGCGTGTTTAATCTTTGTCGGAAAGATTACCCAAGCCGTGACGGTGCAGCTTGGAATACAGGCTCTGGCGGCTCAGCCCCAAAATTTCAGCAGCTGACGCGCGGTTATCCGAAGTGTGGACCAAAGCGGCTTCGATGCACATACGCTCGATCAAGTCAGTGCTTTCGCGCACGATTTCCTTCAAAGGCTTGCGCCCAACAAGCTCAGTAAGTTGGTCAACAGAACGCAGCTCTTGATCAGACTTTGGTAAATCGCGTTCGCGCCTGCCGATTGTCCTGAGTGAATAGCCGAACACAGGCTGCTCGCGTTCGATCATGATGGCCGAAATTTCGACCGGTTCCTCACCCCCATTGAGATCATTAACGATCGAGCTGAAATTGCGCACTTCCTGGTGATCTTTAAGCTGCTTGCGAAGCAGATTGAGATCAATATCCGGGCGGCCAATAAATCGGTTTAGGAAAATCCCAGCCAATTGCTCAACCGATCCCGCTTGCACGAGATCAGCAAAAGCACGATTGGCTGCGATAATTTCCTGCTTGTTGTTGGCCAAAACGAAGGCATCGGGCATCTTCTCAACCGCATCAAGAATGTAGCGGTCAGAGGGATGTGTGGGATGTTCTCGTTCCCCTTCATCAATATTGATGAGCCAATAGCGTTTGCCGGATTGACGAAATGACGACAGCGATAAACGGTGAGTTTGCTCTTGTCCGGCAAGTTGAACTTCAACATTTCCTGCAGCCTCGCTCACGGCGGCAGCGCCAATATGTGCGACTAAGGGGTCACGAGAGCTTGTCTGAAAGAGGTCAAGCAAGCTTTTGCCATCAAGGCTGCCGGGCGCCGAGCTGGCTAACAGATGCAGGGATAGATTGGCCTGCTGTACAGTCAGTTTTTCAGCATCTACAATCATTACCGGATAAGCAATATTGTCGAACAACAAACGATAACGGGTCTCTGTTTGCCGCAAAGTGAGATAGTCGCGTTCCATTGACTGCTGAGTCTTGAGCAACCGCTGCTGCAGCGCGGATATTGGCCGCAAATCGCGCCCAATGGCGATAGCCCAATTGCCCTCGGCGGGGCGAAACAAACGGTATTTTACAGGAATCGTCTCATCATCAACCGGATGATTGACCTGTCGCCAAAGCTTGTCCTTGTCGTGCTGGGGATCAAGCATCTGTTCAATCTTGGGCTTGCTCTCGACAGTGACTGTATCAATCCACTTTGCCCCAATCCATTGGCGCACAAACTGGCAATCGGTATCATTTTGTGCAGCATCGCGCACGCAATTGTCGTGATCGATTGCGAGCAAAAAATCCCCAGCCTCATAGCCAAGATCAACCAGCTCGTTCCGGTCAAACCCTGCAAACATTGCATCAGGATCTGCAAACGGGACCCGCACATCTGCTGGACTGTCTGATCGCATGGTTTCCCGACTCTCTCTATGCTGAGGGTTGGCGCATGTCAGGGCGCGCGGGAACAATCTTGTCTGCCAATTCAATCGCCGCGGTCGCATTAGCAGCAGTGCCGTCTGCACCGCATGTTTCGACGATTTCCGGGTTGGCAATCACAAATCTGCCACCAATCATAATACGGACATCCGGGTTGTTGGAAACTGATCGCAGCGACTGGATCAAATCAGAGAGCGCGCCAGTAGGACAGTCATTGCTGAGCGTCAATCCGATTAGGCCATAACTGCGGTTTGCCGCCTTGGCTGTCACCTCAGAAATGCTGGGTTCAATTAGAACATCAGTATCCCATCCCGCGCGTTGGAAGCATTCCGAAATCATTAAAGTGCCAAGGCTGTGCTGCTCACCCGGCATCGTCGAGAAGAGCGCAGACCGCCGACCATGGTCGCTTTGGCTTGGGGGAGGAACGCGAAGAGAGAGCTCTCGCAATATTTCCTGAATGCGCCACAGGCCCATGGTTACATCGACAAAGTCCTCCGTATCATCCTCCCACATCTCGCCAAGCCGCCGCGCAGCCGGAGCAAGGAGATTGATGTAAAGCGCTTCAACAGAGCTACCAGTAGCAAGGCAATTGTCGACAAAATCAAGCAACACGCTCGCTTCTGCCTGCGTGGTCAATGCGGTGAAGGTTGCGACATCCTCTTCCGAAATGGGCCGCCTTCGTTCAGTGCCGATCGTTTCGGCCAAACCTTGTTCACTGATCCTGTGCGCAGGGTTTCCGGCATCAGCGATCAGCTTGGGAATGACCAAGTTTTCAATGAGCACAGAGAGTTGGCTATCGCTAGAAGGAGGTGAGGGCAACGCCATCTCATCCCCTTTTGTCTCAGCGTGCGCTTGCTTGCGGCCAAAGCGCCAGTCTTCAAACTTCGAGCGTAAGCCAGAAATTCGGAATCCTGTGGCCATTGTTTCAGACTCTCCCCGCGAAGTCTGGTCGGCGTAGCATAACGTCGGCCCTACTGGCTTTCGCCAGCTCCCCCGCGAGTCGCAGGCTACGGGAAAAGCTCGAAATTTGCAATTGAAAACTGTCAAACATTCTGGATGTCCAAAAAACTTGACACTTTTATCTGTGCGGGGGTAGTTTCGCCCGATTGATTGAGGGAGCGAATTACCTGGCAGAGGAGTCAACACAATACACCGACAGCCGGAAGAAAAATCTGCTCAATAACAGCAGGTTATCCGAATCGCGCGCGCTCTACACTCCTGAGCAGCGCCGCCGCCGTGACGAGTCGGTGTGGACCCTTATTCAAGGTGTTTTGGCCCCGCTTCAGTTTCTGATCTTTGGTGTTAGCCTGTATTTGGTCATGCAATTCTTGCTGACTGATGAGGGGCAGCTCGCTGCACAATACTCCGTGTTGCTTAAAACCATCGCGCTTTATGCGATCATGATCACAGGCTCGATATGGGAAAAAGTGGTCTTTGATGAATGGTTGTTTGCCCGCGCATTCTTTTGGGAAGATGTGTTCAGCATGGTCGTGCTGGCACTTCACACGGCTTATGTGGTGATGGTCTTTGCAGATTGGGGCACTGCGCATCAGCAGATGTATGTGGCGCTTGCTGCCTACGCGACATATGTGATCAATGCTGGGCAATTCCTATGGAAGCTGCGCATTGCTCGGGAACAATCTGATCATTCCGCAATGGTGGCGACATGAACGCGCCAACAGCATTAGAGGCGCCGCAAGGTGCAGATTGCGCTCCGGTGCTCAAAGAGCGGGGGCAGCGCGAGGTCTTTTGCGGACTTACAGGCATCATCTGGCTTCATCGCAAAATGCAGGATGCGTTTTTTCTTGTTGTCGGATCGCGCACTTGCGCTCATCTGATCCAGTCAGCTGCCGGTGTGATGATATTTGCTGAGCCGCGGTTCGCCACTGCGATTATGGAAGAGCGGGATCTCGCGGGCCTGGCGGACGCGAATGAAGAGCTTGACCGGATTGTTGACCAGCTGCTGGCGCGGCGGCCTGAGGTCAAATCGCTTTTTCTTGTCGGCAGTTGCCCGTCCGAAGTGATCAAGCTTGATCTTGGCAAAGCAGCTCAGCGTTTGAGCGCTAAGCATGCGCCTAATGTTCGCGTGCTGAACTATTCTGGAAGCGGTATCGAAACCACGTTTACTCAAGGTGAGGATGCTTGCCTTGAGGCACTGGTCCCGGAAATGCCAGCCCTCGCACCGGAGGCGCCCGCTAATCTGATAATCGTTGGGTCGCTCCCGGATATCGTTGAGGATCAATTCAAACGCATCTTTGCCCAGCTTGGTGTTCCTGATGTGGCTTTTCTGCCAGAGCGAGCCTTGGCTGATCTTCCCGGAGTTGGCTCAAACTCCCGTTTTATTCTTGCGCAGCCTTTCCTTAATGAGACCGCGCATGCGCTCGAAAAACGCGGTGCCAGCCGGATTGATGCGCTGTTTCCCTTCGGCGTCGAAGGGACAAGCGACTGGTTCTGCGCGGCAGCAAAGGCCTTTGGGATTGATGCAACACGCGTTGATGCTGTGATTGCCCCTTATCAAGAGCGAGCGACAAAAGCGCTGAGCCATCATCGCGAGAAGTTGGCTGGCAAGACCATTTTTTTCATGCCTGATTCGCAGTTAGAAGTGCCGCTTGCGCGGTTTCTGGCGCGTGAGCTGGGAATGATCCCATTGGAGGTTGGAACCCCTTATCTGCACAAGGACCACCTTGCTTGCGAGTTGAAAGCTCTTCCGCACAGCGTGCAGCTGAGCGAGGGGCAGGATGTTGATCTGCAGCTTGAGAGAGTGCGCGCATCCAAGCCTGATCTCACTGTTTGTGGCCTGGGGCTTGCGAACCCGCTTGAGGCAGAAGGTCTCTCGACCAAATGGGCTATCGAGCTTGTCTTTTCACCGATCCACGGTTTTGACCAGGCGGGTGACCTTGCCGAACTCTTTGCCCGTCCACTGCGTCGCCGCGACGTATTGGAGGTGTAGCAATGCAGCTTTCGGTTTGGACATATGAAGGCCCGCCGCATGTAGGTGCCATGCGCGTTGCAACCGCAATGAAGGGCATTCACTACCTGTTGCATTCGCCCCAAGGCGATACCTATGCAGATTTGCTGTTCACCATGATTGAGCGGCGCGATCATCGTCCGCCTGTCACTTACACGACATTTCAAGCGCGTGATTTGGGCAAGGATACATCACATTTGTTTCAGGATGCCGCGCGTGATGCGATCAAGCGCTTTGCGCCTGACGCCATGCTGGTGGGGTCTTCCTGCACGGCAGAACTTATTCAGGACGATCCCGCCGGATTGGTCGAGCGAATGGGATTGCCATTGCCGGTCATCCCGCTCGAATTGCCCAGCTATCAGCGCAAAGAGCATTGGGGTGCGGCGGAGACTTTTTATCAAATTGTACGGTCGCTGGCGGATAAAGAGCGTAAGCCAGCCAAGACAGAAAATGGCCGTCCTCGTGCCAATTTGCTTGGTCCTACAGCACTGGGCTTCCGCCACCGCGACGACATTATCGAGATCACCCGATTGCTCGATCAAATGGGTGTTGATGTGAATGTGGTCGCGCCATTGGGGGCAAACGCGGCTGATATTGCAAGGCTGGGCGAGGCGGATTTTAACATCGTCATGTATCCCGAAACAGGTGATCTTGCTGCTGACTATTTGAAACGGGAATTCGGCCAGTCCGTGGTTCGAACGGTTCCCATAGGGGTTGGCGCGACGCAGGATTTTATCCGTGAGGTTGCGGAAATGATCGGGGTCGATGCTGAGCCGATCCTAAGCCAAGCCAAATCCAACCTTGCCTGGTGGAGCCGTTCCGTTGATTCCAATTACCTGACCGGAAAGCGCGTCTTCATCTTTGGCGATGGTACTCATGCTGTTGCAGCCGCGCGGATTGCGCATGAGGAGATGGGCTTCAAAGTCGTCGGGCTGGGGTGTTACAACCGCGAATACGCCCGTGAGGTGCGCAAGGCGGCGAAAATCTACGGTGTTGAGCCGCTAATCACTGACGACCATCTCGTCGTTGAAGAAGCGATTGAGGATGCACAGCCCGAACTGGTGCTTGGCACGCAAATGGAGCGCCACATTGCCAAACGGTTCGGCATCGGCTGTGCAGTCATTTCCTCTCCTGTCCACGTTCAGGATTTCCCCGCCCGCTACTCGCCGCATATGGGATTTGAAGGCGCGAATGTGATTTTCGATGAGTGGGTTCACCCGCTGGTCATGGGCCTTGAAGAGCACCTCTTGACCATGTTCCGCGAGGATTTTGAATTCCATGATGATGCACAGCCTTCACACCTTGGGCCTGGCCACGCGGCTCCCAAGCGTGAGGAGGTGGCCCTGCCTGCCAATGACACAGAAGCGGTGTGGAGCGATGAGGCCCAGCGCGAATTGAAAAAAATCCCGTTCTTTGTTCGAGGCAAAGCGCGGAAGAATACGGAGACGTACGCGGCCGAAAGGGGTGTCGACACGATCGAGCTTGAAACGCTTTATGATGCAAAGGCGCATTATGCCCGCTAGCCAGTTGCCTCCTGTTCGCGTGGTGATCATCACGCTTGACAACCACCTTGCTGGCGCCGTCGAGCGGGCAAACCAAACGCTTGCAAAAGACAATGTGAGCATTGCGCTGTTTGCAGCCTCTGATTGGGACCGGGAACCTGACGTTCTTGAAGCGGCCAAAGCTGCTATATCTGACGCTCATATCATCATCGCAACGATGCTCTTCCTCGAAGATCACGTTCGCGCCATCCATCCTGCAATGGTGGCAAGGCAAGAACACTGCGATGCGATTGTTGGATTGATGTCTGCTGCTGATGTGGTCAAGCTCACACGCTTGGGCGAATATCGGATGGACAAGCCTGCTAAAGGGCCGCTGGCGATCCTTAAGAAGCTGCGCGGTTCGAAAAAACCAGGTGGCAGTTCTGGGGCTGGGCAGATGCGGATGCTGCGCCGGCTGCCCAAAATCCTGCGATTTATTCCTGGCGCAGCCCAGGACGTGCGGCAGTATTTTCTAACGTTGCAATATTGGCTCGCTGGCTCTGACGACAACGTCGTGGATATGGTGCGGGGTCTGATCGACCGCTATGCGGCGGGTGAGCGCGCGGCGCTGAAAGGGGCAATGAAAGCGCAGCCACCGCGGCATTATCCCGAGGTTGGCGTTTATCATCCGGCAATGCGCGACCAGATGAGTGAAGACGCGAGAAAGCTGCCAATGCCTCGCAAGCCCAAGGGCACGGTCGGCGTCTTGATGCTGCGTTCATACTTGCTGGGCCGCGATAGCGGACATTATGATGGCATGATCGAAGCGCTTGAAAAGCAGGGGCTTAAGGTCATTCCAGCCTTTGCCAACGGGCTTGATGCGCGGCCAGCGATTGACGCTTTTTTCGTAAGGGACGGTAAGCCGTGTGTTGATATTATACTCAACCTGACCGGCTTTTCGCTCGTTGGTGGTCCGGCATACAATGATGTCGAAGCCGCTGTTGAAACACTGGGCGCGCTAGACGTACCGTATATTGCAGGGCATCCGATTGAGTTTCAGTCGCTGGAAACTTGGAGTGAGAACCCGCAAGGCCTGTTGCCGCTTGAGACAACGATGATGTTGTCCATACCGGAATTGGACGGTGCGATTGTCCCCAGTGTCTTTGGCGGTCGTTCGGACACTGCACAAGGCGCTCAGCGTGCCATGCAGGTGTGCCCGGAACGCGCAGAGGCGCTGGCGAAGAAGACGCTTAAGCTTGTCCAAAATCGCAAATTGGGGAGGAAGGATCGCAAGCTGGCAGTGGTTCTGTTTAACTTCCCGCCCAATTCTGGCGCAACCGGAACCGCTGCCCATTTGGCGGTGTTTGAATCGCTTTATGCCACTCTGAAACGCCTCGCTGATGAAGGCTATAAGGTGGGGCTGCCTGCCAATGTCGATGCATTGCGCGAAGCTCTGTTGAAGGGAAATGCCGAACATTTCGGAGCGGATGCGAATGTTGCCGCATGGATCAGCGCCGATCAGCATGTCCGGGCAGAGCCGCATCTGAAAGAGATCGAGGCGCAATGGGGCGCAGCACCCGGTCGCCAGCAAAGCGATGGGCAGTCCATTCATGTCTATGGCGCGCAGTTTGGCAACGTCTTTGTCGGAGTACAGCCCGCTTTTGGGTACGAAGGCGATCCCATGCGGCTGTTGTTCGAAAGCAGCTTTACGCCAACGCATGCCTTTAGTGCTTTCTATCGCTATATTCGCGAGGATTTCGGCGCAGATGCTTGCCTGCATTTCGGCACGCATGGCGCGCTCGAATTCATGCCGGGCAAACAGGCAGGGCTGAGCGGTGATTGTTGGCCAGAGCGGCTGATTGGCGATCTTCCGAATTTCTACCTTTACGCATCGAACAACCCTTCTGAGGGCATGATCGCCAAACGCCGGTCAGGTGCGACATTGGTGAGCTATCTTACGCCGCCTCTTGCTGAGGCTGGTCTCAACAAGGCGTTGAGCGAGCTTAAAGCCTTGGTCGAGCGTCATCGCACAAGCACAGATGATGTCGAGCGCGGTGAGTTGGAGATAATGGTCGACGACCAATGCGCTGAGCTTGAGATTGAAACTGGTGATTTTGAGACTTTGTCTGCGCGTTTGTATGACATCGAACGTGAACTGATACCCGAGGGGCTGCACGTATTTGGCCGCGCTATGACGTCGCAAGAAAGCGAAAACTTAGTTGAGGCGATGGTCCAGGCTACGCCTGGTGTTGACCGGGACGAAATGCACGCGGCGATAGCTCAGAACGACGAATTGGGCGCGCTTATGAATGCGCTGGACGGCAAGTATGTGCGGCCAGCCCCTGGCGGCGATATTCTTCACAATCGAGAAGTCCTGCCAACCGGACGCAATCTTCACGGGTTTGATCCTTTCCGCATTCCCAGCCGTTTCGCTTGCAAGCAAGGCGCTCAACAAGCGGAGCAATTGCTCGCACGTCATCTACAATCTGGCGGAGCATTGCCGGAAAGTATCGCAATGGTGCTGTGGGGCACGGACAATTTGAAAAGCGAGGGCTCACAGATCGCACAGGCTCTCGCACTTCTCGGCGCCCGGCCCCGTTTCGATGATTATGGCAGGCTGGCCGGTGCTGAGCTTATCCCGCTTGAAGAACTTGGGCGTCCGCGGATTGACGTGGTTGTCACTCTGTCTGGCATTTTTCGCGATTTGCTGCCGCTTCAGGCGCGCATGATTGCAGAGGCGACATGGCTGGCGACGATCGCGGACGAACCGCTTGAACGCAATTTTGTACGCAAGCACAGCCTTGCTCATCAAAAAGAACACAATTGCGATCTGGAAACTGCAAGCTTGCGTGTCTTTTCCAATGCCGAGGGGGCATATGGCGCAAATGTCAATATGATGATCGACGCCGGCAGTTGGAGCGATCCAGAAGAGCTTGCCGATATGTTCGAGACGCATAAAGGCTATGCTTATGGCCCCAAGGGTGAGCCGGTTCAGCATCGTGAGTTGCTGGAAAGCGGGCTGGCCCAAGTCGATTTGGCATATCAGAATCTCGAAAGCGTTGAGCTTGGCGTGACTGATATTGACCATTACGTCGATGGGCTTGGCGCGATGAGCAAAGCGGTTGAGAGAGCCCGCGGCACGGCGGCCCCGGTGTACATTCTTGATGCCACGCAAAGCGATACAAAAGTGCGCACTTTGGGTGAGCAGATTGACCTTGAGACGCACACGCGGATGCTTAATCCTAAATGGTATGAAGGCATGCTCAAACATGGTTTTGAGGGTGTGCGCCATATTGAAGGGCATGTGACCAACACGATGGGTTGGTCCGCTACTACGGGCACGGTTTCGCCCTGGGTCTATCAGAAAATCAGCGAAACATTCGTACTTGATGATGAAATGCGGGCACGATTGGCATCGCTTAATCCCAAATCTTCTGCGCGTGTTGCCGAGCGTTTGCTTGAGGCGACAGAGCGCGATTTGTGGACCCCCGATGAAGAGACTTTGGCGGCGCTTAAAGCGGCCAGCGATGATTTGGAGGATCGCCTTGAAGGGCTGATCCATGCGGAATGAGGAGCGTGGAACGATGACACTACTGGATAGAACCGACGCACCGCCTGATGGCCGACTTGATGGGGAGGGCAGCGTCCAAGTCGCGTTGGATCCTCGCGATGAAATCAAGGGAGCAAAGGTTTTTGCCGTCTATGGAAAAGGCGGCATTGGCAAATCGACAACCTCGTCGAACCTGTCTGCTGCTTTCTCGAAACTCGGACACCGCGTGCTGCAGATCGGTTGTGATCCCAAGCATGACAGCACGTTTACGCTTACCAAGAAGATGATGCCCACCGTGATCGACGTGCTGGAGGAGGTTGATTTTCACGCCGAAGAATTGCGCACTGAAGACTTTATGTTCGAAGGGTATAACGGTGTCATGTGCGTTGAGGCGGGCGGCCCGCCCGCTGGCACAGGTTGCGGCGGATATGTCGTTGGCCAAACGGTGAAGCTGCTCAAACAGCACCATCTGCTTGAAGACACTGACGTCGTTATTTTTGACGTGCTGGGCGATGTGGTTTGCGGGGGTTTTGCGGCTCCGCTTCAACATGCCGACAATGCGATTGTCGTCGCGGCGAACGACTTTGACAGTATCTTCGCGATGAACAGGATCGTCGCAGCCATCAATGCCAAGGCGAAGAATTATAATGTGAAACTGGCCGGCGTGGTCGCCAATCGTTCAGCGCAAACCGATGAAATTGACCGGTTTGCCGAAGCAACCGGTATGCGCCGGCTCGCTCACTTCAAAGATTTGGATGCCATTCGTCGGTCAAGGCTGAAGAAATGCACGCTCTTTGAAATGGACGATTCTCCCGAGGTCGAAGCCGCGCGGGAGGAATATATGAACCTCGCCCGCGCGCTTTATGCGGGTGTCGACCAAGTCGAAGCAACGCCGATGAAAGATCGCGATATCTTTGACTTTTTGGGTTTTGAATAGATGGATCAAAGCCTCGCCTCTACCTCATACAGCGAAAGCCGCGTCCGGCTCGAAAAATACTTCGACCAAACCGCGCGCAAAGCATGGGAAGATCTGACGTCTGACGCACCCGTGAGTGGTATCCGCGCAACGGTGCGCGCAGGGCGTGATGAAATGCGCGCATTGTTGCTATCGACTTTGCCCACCGATATGCAGGGCATGCGCTTGCTTGATGCGGGATGTGGCACAGGAGCGCTTGCGATTGAGGCAGCGCAGCGCGGCGCGCAAGTTGTCGCGATTGATGTCTCTCAAGGGTTGGTTGATGTTGCTGCGGAGCGTGCGCCCGACGGACTCAGCATAGATTGGCGCGTGGGTGATATGCGCGCCAGTGAATTGGGTGTTTTTGATCATGTCATCGCCATGGATTCGCTGATCCATTACGAGCTTCACGATGTTGTATCAGTGCTTGGTGCATGGTCAGGGCGCGCAAACCATATCGCGTTCACTTTTGCACCTGGAACCGCATTGCTGCGGGCAATGCATGTGGCGGGAAAGCTGTTTCCGAGATCGGATCGTTCGCCTGCGATCAAGCCGATCTCACATGACAAGCTTGTTCACAAGATCGCTGCTGAAATGCCCTCTTGGAAAATTGATTTTACTCAGCGTGTTTCTAGCGGTTTTTACAAATCACAAGCCTTGGGGATGACGCGACGATGAGCGAACGCGGCTCTTCCCTCTCCTTTTGGCAGACTGTCACCGTGCGTTTTCTTCCCTTCGCTGATGCGGCGAGCGCAGACCTGCCTCTGCCGCGCCTCTTGCGGTTGGCCCTGTTTCAGGTGAGCGTTGGGATTGCCGCGGTGCTGCTTAATGGCACCTTGAACAGGGTCATGATTGTTGAGCTTGGGACGCCCACTTGGATCGTTGCTTTAATGATTGCCATTCCGCTCCTGATTGCCCCTTTCAGAGCAATCATTGGGCATCGTAGCGATACCTATCGTTCGGTTCTGGGGTGGAGGCGCGTGCCCTTTATATGGTTTGGCACGTTGGCCCAGTTTGGCGGATTAGCGATCATGCCTTTCGCGCTGATCTTGCTCACACGCTCCGATACTTTCACAGCCGGGCTTATGGCGGCATGCTTATCGTTCCTTTTGACAGGAGCCGGTATGCACGTGACTCAGACTGCAGGGCTGGCACTGGCAACGGATATAGCGCCTGAAGACAAACGGCCCAGCGTCGTTGCCCTGCTTTATGTCATGCTTTTGATTGGAATGATGGCGGCATCTTTGGCGATCGGCCAAATGTTGCTCAACTTCACAGCGACACGGCTGGTCCAGATTATACAGGGCGCAGCCGCACTCACCCTTGCCTTCAATATTGTTGCCCTGTGGAAGCAAGAGGCGCGCAATACAGCGATTGCTTTATCCTTAGAGCCTGTGTCGACCTTTGCGCAGACCTGGGATGAGTTTACCCGTCAACCCAATGCCAAGCGCTTGTTGCTGGCAATCGGTTTTGGCGCGATGGCGTTTGCCATGCAGGACGCCTTGCTTGAACCTTATGGTGGTGAGGTGATGGGATTGTCTGTTGGATCCACCACCAGCCTCACCGGGGCATGGGCCTTGGGCGCTTTGGCAGCCTTTGCAATGTGCGCACGCCGCTTGCCTCTGGGTTCTGACCCATTGCGGCTGGCGGGATGGGGCGTTGTGGTCGGCATAGCTGCGTTTTTGATGATTGTATTCGCCGCTCCCATGTCATCCATTCCCCTGCTGTTTGCTGGAGCGGCAGCGATTGGATTTGGCACCGGACTTTTTTCAGTTGGCTCGATGATTGCTGCGATGTCGCTCGCGCGCGATGGCGCAAGCGGTGTTGCGCTTGGCGCGTGGGGCGCGGTGCAGGCGAGCGCAGCTGGGCTGGGCATCGCGCTTGGCGGCTTGATCCGCGACGGCATGCAACAGATCGCTTTGGCTGATGGTTTGGGAAGCACCTTGGCCGTGCGCGCTACCGGATATGGCACTGTCTACCTGCTGGAAATTGCGATGCTTTTGGCGACCCTCGTGATTTTGGGACCGATTGTTGGCCGGATGCAGCTTGCCAGTGGAAGCAGCGCAGAACCTGCGTTTGGATTGAGGGAATTTCCGACCTGAAAGCCGGAAGCCTAGTGAATAGGAGAGCATGATATGGATGACATTAAAATAGTTGGCACGTTTGACGTGACGGAGATGGTGTTCCTCGCCTTCACGCTGTTCTTTCTTGTACTGATCTTCTATCTGCGCCGCGAAGATCGCCGGGAGGGCTACCCGCTTGAAGATGAAGTGACAGGCCGAATTGATACGCCTGGTGGTCCTTTATCACAGGCCAGCCCCAAGACTTTTATCATGCCATTTGGGCGCGATCCTGTGACGGCGCCTACTAAGGGCCGCGAAACAGTGGACGTGGCGGGCAAACGAACATTCCGTTCTCCCGGCGCGCCTTACTATCCCACGGGAAATCCTCTTGAAGACGGTATTGGACCAGCTGCATGGGCAGATCGCGCCAAGCACGCTGATCTTGATGCCGAAGGTCGCAATCGGATTGTGCCGATAGGCGCAGTTGAAGGCATAACAGTGCATGCCAATGATCCTGACCCGCGCGGCATGGATGTAACCGGCGCTGACGGCAATTCGGCTGGAACCGTTACGGATATCTGGATTGACCGTGCAGAGCACCAAATCCGCTATCTTGAAGTCGATACGGGCAAGAAAAAGGTGCTCGCACCGATGGGCATGTCCAAAGTGCACGGCAAGAAGAAAACGGTAGAGATTGATGCGATCAATGCTGATCAATTCGCCTCTGCTCCCGTCCCAGCAAAAGCTGGTGAGATCACATTTTACGAGGAAGAACGCATCGTTGCCTATTTTGGCGGCGGTTACCTTTATGCGAACCGCGAAAGACAGGAGCCGTTCGTATGAGCGAATTCGATTACGAGCCTATTCGCGGATTGCCGGAAAATCTTCCTGCCGATGAGCAGATTATATGGCAAGGATCGCCTAAGTGGACACGCATGGTTGCGTCCGCGTTGCATGTCCGTTTGGCGTTGATTTATTTCGCTGTTTTCGCCGCGGCCGCTGCTTTGAGAGGGGATTTGGGGGCGGCAATGGCAATGGTCGGCTGCGCGCTTCTCATTACCGCATTTTTTGCTCTCTATGCGTTCGGGGTTGAGCGCACATGCGTTTATACACTGACGAACAAGCGCGTGGTGCTCAGAATTGGGGTTGCTCTTAACAAATGCATCAACATTCCTTTGCAAGAGATTGCCTCAGCTAACCTCAAATTGCTTTCCGGCGGTTCGGGTAACATCGTGCTGGCGCTAAAAGGGCGTCCGGTCATGGGGTATACCATGCTTTGGCCGCATGCCCGTTCGCTGCGCATTGTGCGCCCGCAACCCATGCTTCGGGCCATCCCTGATGCGCAAGGTTTTGCCAAAATGCTGCTGGATGCAACGCAAGCGATGCAATTGGATATGATCGCCGAAAAAGCAGCCCCTCAACCGGTGGTGGAGGGATTGCCTGCATGACGCACGCTCACGATCACGACCCGACAGTTCCCCGAGGAGCCTTGATAGCGGCAGCTGTCCTGATTGCTGTGCTGCTTGGTCTGACCGGTGCAGTAACATCAGGCCTTTTGCCGCAAGAAGGCAATCCGCAATTGTCACGCGCGGCGGCCAATGTCGCGCCTGCTCAGCAGCGTGAACTGCACTTTGCAGATCGCGCAGATGGCGCTGTGGTTGTGATGGACGCTGCAACCGGCGCAATGGTAAAGGTAATCGGTTTTGGCGAAGAAGGCTTTACTCGTGCCACATTGCGACGTTTTGCGAAGAAGCGCTCGGCGGCTGGCATTGGTGCGCAGCCCCCATTCACCCTTACTCTTTGGGACAATGGTGCGCTTTCGCTCAGCGACCCGCATACCGGCGAAGAGGCGGAGCTGCACGGTTTCGGCCCCGATCACAGTGCAGCCTTTGCTGAATTGCTGGAAGGATCAAACCTATGATCGCATTATTGTTCGCAGAAGAATTTGACACCAGATGCCGGATCGAGGTTGAGCAAAGCCCTGATCACTTCCATGCGCATGTTAAGCTGGAAGGCAATGTGCCGATTTTTCCGGGCGACAGCGTGCAAGTGCACGGAGCGCCGGTGATAATCTCATTCGGAGAAAAAGTCAGCTTTGATCGCAATGCGACCGTGAGGCGTGCAGGGCTTTTGCGCCGTCTTTGGACCAAGGTTGCTGGCCATCTTGAGATGGCTGAGCTGTACGAAGTCAGTTTCAATCCCGGGAGGCTTTAACATGAACGCTCATTCCAAGATCACTGCGGGTATGAAAAGCGCGCCTGACACCATGGCTATCGCGCAGCAGGATACCGTCCTAGCACCGCGCTTTTACACCACGGATTTTGACGCGATGGACAAGCTCGATGTTTCGCCAGTGCGCGCCGAGTGGGATCAATTAATGCAGGAAATGGAGGGCGATCCTAACAAAAAGCACTTCAAAAAGACTGACAAGTTTGACGGCGTTATTGAGGGGATAGAGCCAGAATTGCGCAAAGAGTTCATCGACTTTTTGGCAAGCTCGCTGACTTCCGAATTTTCCGGCTGCATTCTGTATGCCGAAATTGCCCGGCGCACGGAAAACCCGGACATGAAACGCTTGTTCAAGCTGCTTGCACGCGATGAAAGCCGCCATGCAGGTTTTATCAATGAGACGCTAAAAGGCGCGGGCATTGGTGTCGATTTGAGCTTCCTTACGAAAACCAAGAAATACACGTATTTCCGGCCTAAGTTTATTTTCTATGCAGTCTATCTTTCCGAGAAGATTGGCTATGCGCGCTACATTACGATTTTCCGCGAATTAGCGCAGCGGCCAGAAAACAAGTTCCACCCCATTTTCGATTGGTTCGAAGAGTGGTGCAATGATGAATTCCGCCATGGCGAAGCCTTCGCGCTGCTGCTGCGCGCTGATCCCAAGCTGCTGAGGGGACATAACAAGCTGTGGATCCGCTTCTTCCTGCTGTCGGTCTATGCCACAATGTATGTGCGGGACCACAACCGGCCCTTATTCCATGATGCACTTGGCATTGATCCCGCGGAATATGGCTACAAAGTCTTTTCCATCTGTACGGAAATCAGCAAGCAGGTCTTTCCAATTGAATTGGACACGGATGACCCGCGTTTCCGCCGAGCAATGGAGGAGCTACGGCTTGCCTCCGTCGGCATCGAAGACGCGAAGGAGCGCGGCGGGTTGCTAGGTGCCTTCAGCAAGCTGGGCCATACCGCCAAAGCGGGCTTGTGCTTCGCACGCATGTTCTTGATGAAGCCAAGGCAAAACGAGCTGCCGCAAACTGTGAGGCTGGCCCCATCGTGGTAGGCTCGCTTGACATTGGTCTTCCGTTTGCGGTGGTGATTGCCCTGTGGTTCGTGAGCACGGGGTTGGTCGCGATGATCAATCATCGTCTGCGCCAATGGCTCGGCCGCGCTTTGGTCATCTCGGGAATGTGCGCGACCGTTGGCTTGGGTCTTATTGTGATCTCCAGTACCACCACGGCGAGCTGGGCAATCTACGCGTCTTTTATTGGTGGGTTGCTGATTTGGAGCTGGCATGAAATTAGCTTCCTAAGCGGAGCCATTGCTGGTTCGCATCGCGAGCCCTGTCCAAAGCATGCAAAAGGATGGGTGCGTTTTTCGATCGCCACAGCGGCTCTAATCCATCACGAATTTGCGCTGGCTATGACCGCAGGGCTGCTGCTTTCCCTTGCTGCATTCACCGAAAATTCGACCGGTGCTTACGCCTTCGGACTGCTTTTGATTTTCCGCTTGTCAGCTAAGCTCAACATCTTTTGGGGTGTTCCGAACATGAGTGATGAGCTTTTGCCGAAGAGGCTCGAATATCTCAAAAGCTATTTCGGGCCGAAGCGATTGGTGATTGCGCTTCCCATCAGTGTGGCGCTTATCGCCGTCTGGGGCATGTATTTCGTGATGAGCGCATTTTCGGCAGCGACCACCGGTATGGTCGTCCAAAATGCCTTGTTGAGCTGTCTGTGTTTGCTGGCGGCACTTGAACATATCTTTCTTGCTATACCTTTTCGCGATTCAGCCCTGTGGCAATGGGCATTGGAAAATCGCGCAACGCGGCCAGAGGGCCAGATAAAGAATTGAAACGGGGGGTCTTAAACCATGGACTATGAGACGTTTTTCGGCAGCGAACTGCAGTCAGTTAGGGATGAGGGGCGCTATCGTGTCTTTGCCGAAATAGAACGCAAAGCGGGCCAATTCCCTCATGCGAGCCGTTATGTTGATGGGGTGAAAAGCGATATCACCGTGTGGTGCTCAAACGACTATTTGGGCATGGGACAGCATCCTAGGGTTATCAGTGCCATGCATAAGGTGCTTGACGATTGCGGCGCCGGGGCGGGAGGCACTCGTAACATATCAGGGACGAACCATCATCACGTCCTGCTCGAAAATGAATTGGCGGACCTCCACGGCAAAGAAGACGCACTTTTGTTCACCTCCGGCTATGTATCGAATTGGGCGGCGCTGGGTACTTTGGCTGCGCGCATCCCCGATTGCATGGTGTTGTCTGATGCGCTTAACCATGCCTCAATGATTGAAGGGATCCGGCACAGCAAAGCGGACCGGATGATCTTTGAGCACAATTCGCCGGCTGACCTCGATCGCAAACTTGCTGAACTTAATCCAGATCGCCCCAAGCTGGTGGCTTTCGAAAGCGTCTATTCAATGGATGGAGACATTGCTCCTATCGCCGAAATTCTCGACGTGTGTGAGGCTCACAATGCGATGAGCTACATTGATGAAGTTCACGCGGTCGGCCTTTATGGTCCACGCGGAGGCGGTGTGGCTGAACGCGAGGGGTTGATGGACCGGATAACGGTTATTGAAGGCACGCTTGGCAAGGCCTTTGGCGTTATGGGCGGATACATCGCGGCATCAAAGAACCTGTGCGATTATGTGCGCACATTCGCCAGCGGCTTTATCTTTACCACCGCGCTTCCGCCAACCATCGCAGCGGGCGCATGTGCGAGCATTCAACATTTGAAAGCAAGCAATCACGAACGCGATCAGCAAAAGGAACGCGTCGCCAAAGTGCGCCGTGCGCTTGACCAGTTGGGCATCCCCCATCTCGACAATCCCAGCCATATCATCCCCGTGATGGTTGGCGATGCACACAAGTGTAAATTCATCAGTGATTGGCTGATGGACAATCATGGCATTTATGTTCAGCCGATCAATTATCCCACAGTGCCCCGTGGAACAGAGCGGCTGCGTCTAACCCCATCACCGGTGCATTCCGATGGCGATATTGACCGATTGCTCACCGCGCTCAGCGAGATATGGTCGCAATGTGAGCTGGCGCGCCGGGATGTTGCAGCTTAGCCAGTTGCCGCATTAAAAAAGGGGCCGGAAACCCGGCCCCTTTTTTCTGTCTTATCGTTCGAAAAATCAGGCTGGATTTTTCAGATAGGCGATCACGTCAGCGCGTTTTTGCGCATCCGCTTGACCAGGGTAAACCATTTTGGTCTTGGGCACGACGCGCCGCGGGTCTTCCAAATAGACGTAAAGCTGTTCTTCGGTCCATGTGATACCGCTTTCAGCATTCGAAGGCGAATAGTTGTAATCCTCGATCGAGCCAGCGACACGGCCAACAATGCCGGCCAATGATGGGCCAGTTTTGTTCACACCAGCTTCCACCGAGTGACAGCTTTGACATTGGGCGAAGACGATTTTACCAGCCGAGGCATCGCCGGTCAGGCTCGCAAAGGCAACGCCGTCTTTGGTGTCCATTGCACCCATGGCTGTTTCTTCACTTGCTTCTTCAGCCGGTGCTTCTTCTGTCGTTGTCTCCTCAGCAGCGGTCTCCTCTCCTGAGGCGCCCTCTTCTGCTGCCACTTCTTCGACTGCTTCTGCCTCAGCCGAGTCCGCTGGCTCTGCCGGAGCGGTTTCCCCGCCTGAGCAAGCCGCAGTCAGTACCGCCAATGCAGAAATGTTGGCGATTGCCGTAATACGTCGCATAATCACTCCCGTTCTTTATCGATTTGCCTCTCCGGTGCCTTATTAGCCTAATGGATGGCGTAAGGGAAGGGCGCTGTTTTGGTTTCGGAAGAGCGTGATAAGGCTCAATCTGTATCAAGGTCACTATCTTTAAGAACAGTCCCGCGCGTACGATGAACAAAGGCGTAAATGATGGCAATGACCGGCAAAGTTGCGGCGGCAATAATCACTTCCGTGGTTGATCCAGAGGGCCAGGCAGCCGCACCCTTGGCCACGAACGCTATCAATCCGACCAAATAATAGGCTGCGGCAATAACGGACAAGCCTTCGACCAGGCTTTGCAACCGAAATTGCAGTTGAATTGAGCGTTCCATGCGCTTGGTAAGGATAAGGTTTTGTGCCTTGATTCTTGTGTCTACTCGCACATCCAAAGTGTGCATGACACGTGAAATGCGTTCGGCTATTCGTGCAAGACGTTCGGTAAAAACCGAACATGTACGAGCGGCTGGAACGAGTCGACGCTCAGTGAAATCTGTGAGTGATTGAAGGTTGGATACCGGTTGAACCTTGAGCGAGGCGAGGCGATCCGCTGCGACACCGGCATACGCTGCGGTGGCGCTCAATCTAAAGCCGGTTGCAGACCGAACAACTTCGAGGCTGGAACTGATATCAATCAATTCATCAAGCAGCTCATCGTCTTGGTCGGTGTCTTTGGCTTGGGAGACACGTTCTGCGTGATCGGAAAGACGCAGTTCCAAGGCATCAGCTTGTGGGCCATATTCCTGGACCAATGGCAAGCCAAGCAGGGCAAGATTGCGGTAATTGCCAAGCTCCTGAATGCGCTGGATTGTCCGCCCCCTTTCGGCATCGGACATCTCACCCGCCGTCGCGATCAATCGCCCATAACCATCGTCGCGAATTCCGAAATCTGACCAAATCCTGACCGAATTTTTTATGTCTGAACACACCAATTCCAGGCGATCCATCCCATGCGCATCAATCAGCGTCTCGGCATCCTCGCCATCACCCACCACGAACACTCGTGTTGCACGGATTACAGGTCCGACCCAATTTTCCATCCATTGGATGTAAGGGGCACATTCATCCTCTGTCCGGCCTTCAGGGATGATAAGAGTGATCGTGCTCGCTTCTGTGTGCCGCTCCCAAACGAATTCCAGCCCTGATGTCGTTTGGCCAGAGGCTCTGCGATCGCTAAGGGTCCAAACGTCGAATGGGGGGCGGTCGCCAAGCAAATACGCATCTTCTACAGCGCGCTCTTCCTTCGTGAGCAAACGGACAGCTTGTCGTACCTCGCAGTGTTCAGGCACGGGAGCAAAGCGCCGGATGTGCATTTCGTCTACCGCCCATTGCCTGAGCGGATGATCCGTTGGTCGCATAGTGGCCCTCCCATCCGGCGTCTAAGTCTTACACGAAATTCGGTGCAACACCAAGACAGGCGCTCATAAGCGCGTCATCATTGAGTGGATGTTATAGTAACTATTCTATGGCCAGGTGGTAACAAAATTTCAAAAAACAATGTCTGGCGATAACAAGCTATTGTCTATCGCAGATTCTCGACTGAGAAGGGTCTTGTCAGACCAACGGGGCATTTGTGTTCGGATGTGCTAGCGGCAGAAGATGAGCCGCAAATCGAAAGCCAAAGCAGGCAGCCCGCTTAGCCGCATTGGCTGAGTGGCAAAATTTTGCTGCATAGGTTCTGCTCGACCTTACGATAGCTGCGCCAATCTGAGACGAGTTCGCTTTAGTCTGACAGCATCTTTCAATGTCCTTAGACATCAGGATTGGGCCGCGGCCATACCGACGTTAAGCTATGGCCTTCTCGTCTTCCAAACATTGGATCATTGCTTGGCGCCGAAGAAACTCACGGCGTTTTGTGGGGTCGGCCTTGATCGCGAGGAACTCGGCCTTCCGCTTCTCATGCAGCTTTCCTGCACCATCTGACAAAAATTCCATGTTCTTGATCGTCTGGGCCTGAATGAAATCATGCGTGGTTTTGCGACGCTGACGATCAAACAGACCAAGCGCGTTTTCGGCATCCCGGCCATGATTGTAAATGGCGTCCATTTTCTCGCACAGATTGAATGCATCATGGATACCGCTGTTCATACCGAACCCGCCGATCGGATTGTTGAGATGCGCTGCATCGCCAATGATTGCCACGCGCCTGTCGACAAAGCTCTTTGCCACTCGTTGATGCACGCGATAGACCGTGCGATGGACGGTTTCGACACTTTCGCCGTCGCCCAAAAGCCGGTCAAATACCTCAACCTTTTTCGCATCGCCCTTCAGCTCTTCATCGCTCATGTTCTCTGTTGCAGGCACGAGGATACGCCACAAGGAGGGAACACGCAGCAGCACCATCCACTCTTCGGGGTCAGAGACGTAATTGACGTAGCTCAGATTTTCGAGCCGCTCTTCAAGCGGGACTTTCGAGGTGTAGCAAAGAAAGCGCTCCGGATAGGTGAAGCCATCAAAGCCGGTGCCCATCCATTTGCGGACCATCGAGTTAGAGCCATCAGCACCGATCAGAAAATCAGCGCGAATTTTGACAATTTCGGTAGAGCTTTCGACATAAACCGAGACACCGTCGCCATCCTGTTCATATCCAATGACACGGTGGTTGCGCAGAACTTCTGCTCCGCGCGCATCGCTTACCGCTTCGGAAAGCATGCGAGAAAGGTGGTATTGCTCGCATTGTACGCGGTAAGGAAAACGGGTGAGGTCCGAAATTTCTGACAGGTCGAAGTCGATCACGTCGCCCGATTGACGTTCACGGAAATGGTATATTGGGGCCTTGAGGCCAAGCTCAATTAGCTTCTCGGTGATCCCGAAATCATCGAGCATTTCCAGCGTAGGTGGATGGAAAGTTGAGGCGCGCAGGTCGAGTGCGCAATCGCTTTGCGCTTCGGCTAGGACAACCTCTATGCCTTGCTGCGCAAGTAGATAGGCCGCGACGCTACCGACGGGGCCAGCACCTGCAACAACAACTTTGGTGCGGTATTCTTTCAAAACTCTCTCCACTGGGGTTATCAGCGCACCAATATGATCCTTGTCGGGAAACCCATGGCCATTTGGCCTGCGTCACCACTGTGCGGTAACCTGATGTTTGATTATCCAAACCGTGGTTAGAACCGGGCGGCTGACTTATGGGGTCTTGCGGACACGCCTATTTGTCTGGCCTCAATCAAGGAACCAAATATGCCGCTCAATTCGCGCCCCCTACGTGAGATCACGCAGGACGATATCGATGCCTACAATCGCGATGGCGCTGTGTGCTTGCGCAAAGTGCTCGACAAGGACTGGATCGAGATGCTCGAGCCTGTCGCACGCGAGGTTATTGTCGAAAAGAAGGACGTCGGCCTCCTCCCCACAATTCCCGGCCGGTACATGGCGCGTTGCATTCCCGAATATCGGCGGATGGTTTTTGAAAGTCCCATCGCCGAGGCGGCCGGGCGGGTCATGCAATCGAAGGAAATCCGTTTCTTCTTCGATGAGTTTTTTGCCAAGCCGCCGCAATCGGACGCTGCCACCTTGTGGCATTGCGATCGCATGGCATTTCCGGTGGCAGGAAAAATGGTGCCATCCCTTTGGATACCGCTCACACCGATTGTAAAAGAGAACTGCCTCGAAGTGCTGGCGGGCACTCAGAATGACGATGTGCCGTATTGGCTCTTCAGCCCCAATGCGCGCAAGATGATCAAACCAGACGATCGCGTACCGCATCCCGATATCGAGAGCCGCCGCGGCGAGGACGGCTTGCGCTTCCTGCAATGGGAAATGGAGCCGGGCGATATGCTGGTCGTGAACCCGTGGGTGCTGCACTATTCGGCAGGCAATCCTACCGATGATTACCGCATCGCTGTCTCGCAGCGCGTGTTTGGTGATGACATCCGCTGGGCGCCGCGCCCTGACTGTTTGAATATCGCTGGCGTTAGCTTTGACGAGATGCTCGACGGAGAAAAACCAGAAGGTGATCTCTTCCCGCTGATCTGGTCAGAAGACGGGCGAAAGGATGATGACAGCCGCTATCCACGCGGATTTGCAACACGCTGGCCGAGACGCGAAATGGGCGGCGTCAATGAGTTCGATACCTTCAAGAAGATGAAGGAGAAGGAAGACGCCGGAGAATTGTCCTCCAAAGAAGTTTCGCCCGATCACAAGAAAGTCGGCGCACATTGAAACGCTCCGGGAAGGACATAAAATGAAGCTGTTCTATTCGCCCTTCCACACATTCATCCATAAGGTCCTCGTCACCGCCCATGAGTGCGGTCTGTGGGATGATATCGACTTCATCGCGACCTTTCCTTTCAAGAATCTGGATGGAGAGGATCAAGGCGATGCCTATTCGATCTCTGCGATTAATCCACTGAGCAAAGTCCCGACGCTGGCAACGGATACTGGTCAAGTCGTCTTTGGCAGCCAAGCGGTATGCGAATATCTTGACGCGCATTCCAAGGCAGCAAAGATGTACCCTGAAGCCGGCCCTGCGCGGTGGGACGCGATTACGCGGCTGGCGATGGCCGATACCATCTTCGAGGGCACTGTGCAGATGGTCGCCGAGCAATGGCAGGAACCAGAGCAGTGGAACATGTACGTCTTTGAACGGATGTGGCCCAAATTTATCCGCTCGCTTGATTGGATGAACGAGGAAGCTGTGAAAGGTTGGGAACAATTCGATATTGGCCATGCCGCCATGCTGCATGCGATCAGCTATTTGGGTTTTCGGGCCGAATTTTACGAAGCGAAAGACCCAATTCATCCCAATTTTAACTGGCGCGATGGGCGGCCAGCTCTTTCGGATTGGTATGATGCGGCGTTGGAGCGTCCCTCGGTCCAATCGCATTACAATGTTGATTTCTCCGGCGATACTTCGGCCACGCGGCTCCAAACCGCAGTGCAAGAGGTGCTCGCGCTGCAAAAGGCGCATGCGGCATGATCGATTTCTACTTTTGGCCAACTCCCAATGGCCACAAGATCTCCATCGCGTTGGAAGAGTTCGGGCTGGATTACACGGTTAAGCCAATCAACATATTGAAGGGCGAACAACACCAGCCAGAATTCATCGCGATCAGCCCTAACAACCGGGTGCCTGCAATTGTTGACCACGATGGGCCGGGCGGTGCGCAGCATGAGGTTTTCGAAAGCGGCGCGATATTGCTTTATCTATGCGAGAAAACGCGGCAATTCTGGTCAGATGATCCAGTTCAGCAATCCTTGA
The DNA here is from genome assembly GCA_964505255.1 of uncultured Porphyrobacter sp. GTDB lineage: Bacteria > Pseudomonadota > Alphaproteobacteria > Sphingomonadales > Sphingomonadaceae > Erythrobacter. The sequence goes on along the minus strand of CAZDHB010000002.1, from coordinate 29,387 downwards.
TCCGTCAGTGGCTGTTCTTCCAATGCGCTAATATCGGGCCGATGTTCGGCCAGTGCGGTCATTTCCGAGGATATGCGGATGAGCAAGTGCCCTATGCAATCAAGCGCTACTCAGGTGAGGTCCAGCGGCTCTATGGCCTGGTTGACAGGCACCTGGCATGCAATGAGTGGATGACGCCAAGCTGCGATTATGGTGTGGCAGACATGGCCACCTATCCATGGATGGATGCGCGCCAGCAAGAATTGCACGGTGTGGACATTTCGAAATTCCCGCATGTTCGCGCGTGGATTGACAAGGTCGAGGCGCGGCCAGCAGTCCAGCGCGGTATGGCGGTGCTGAAAGCGGGTATGAAGGTTGGCAACCCGAGCGAAGAAACCAAAAAAGCATTCTTCAACCGGACATAAGTCCGCATCGCCTTAGGCAAGCAGATCAACCTCGATCCCGCTGCTTTCTTGCTCTGCCAAAGTCCACAAAGCATGCGCTGCGGCCAAATCCTGCGCGGCGACGCCAAGCGATTTGTATAGGGTGATGTCATCCGGCGAACTGCGTCCCGGAATTTTGCCCGCTGCAATTTCCCCTATCTCGCCAGCGATATGCGCCTCGGTAACGCTTGAGTCCTTAATCGCGTTTAGCAGCTCACCGGCTGCTGCCATGGCAGCGGGGCGGTAATCGACCACAAAGCGGCTGCGCGCGACTGCTTCGGAATCGACCTCGGCGCTTGTCGGAATGGCCGCGCCAACCAAATTGATATGTTGACCGGGTTTGAGGTCAGCGCCGTGCAAGATCGGTTCTTTCGCGGAAGTGGTGGTGCAAATGATCTCTGCGTCCGCGACAGCCTCGCTCACTGTAGGGGCGGTTTGGACGGGCAGTCCGACCCGCTCGGCTGTCGCTCGAGCAAAAGCCTCAGCGCGTGCCGGATCGCGGCCCCATACAGTTATTTCCGAGATATCGCGGACAGCCATCATTGCATCGACATGGCGTGCGGCTTGCTCGCCATTCCCCAGGATCGCGAGGCGTGCTGCATCTTCGCGCGCCATCAATTGCGCGGCGAGCGCGCTGGCGGCAGACGTTCGGATGGCGGTGAGGGAGGACCCCTCGATCATCGCTAGCGGTACGCCTTTTGCGCTGTCGAACAGGATAACCATGCCCACATGTGTGCCGAGCGGATCATCTTGAGGCCGCTCGTATTTGCATACCAGCTTGATCCCAAAACTCGCATCGTGTGTTTGCTTTGCTGTGCCAAGCGAGCCGGGCATAATCGCCATTTTGCCTGCTGCTCCGGGCACCGGCATGAATTGACGGATTGGCAGGGTCACGTCGCCTTGGCTTACCGCGATCATGGCCTGCCGCATGACATCGACACAGGCGCCAACGGGCAAGAGGCGTTCGACCTCGGATTGAGGGATAATACGCATGGGCGTTGGTGGTCTTTAGCTGCGGGGAGGAAGGAAGCGCATTTTGTCTTGCACCTCCTTCACATTGTCAGGGCGGTCGAACGGCTCGGGCATCGGCTCGCCCGGTGTGCGGTCTTTGCCGATGGCATAGAACCAGTCTTCAAGACCTGGCGGAAAGAAGACCCAGAACATCTTCATGTCCGTATCGCCCGTGTTCTTGATCCAATGGGTGCAATTGCGCGCGAAAAGGACAGTGGTGCCCGGCTCCAATTGGTGGAGCTCGCCGTCAATATCGCACTCGCCCGTGCCCTCATAGACAAACACCAACTCATGGTTCTGCTTGTGTCCGTGCTCGCGCACCATACAGCCCGGGGGCATCACCTGTGTGCCTGAAGACCATGTGTCGTAAGGCATGTTGTCTGCCGTCAGGTTCACATTGACATAGCCGCGGCTGGGCATGGGTTGCCATAGGCTGCGCCCCTCGTCCGGACCCACGACGACGGATCGCCCCTTGGTAATATGGCCAAAGGGAGGGTGGACAGGTTCAGATGTCATCAGTGTTCTCCTTGGTCAGCCGTTGAGGAATTCAAGCACACGAGGGTTGTACTCGTCGGTCGCGGCGATCGGGCAGAAATGTCCACCTGAGTGCAGCAGATGCAGCTCCGCATCAGGGATCAGCCGCGCCATCTCCTCGGTAAAACCGGGCGGGGTTATGCCATCATTCTCTGCACCGATGCATAAAGTTGGCACGGCGATCTTATGAAGCTCGCTGCGCAGATCGTGGGTGTAGACCGCATTGATGCGCGATAGCTCGACCTCAAGGCCGGGGAAGGCAGCGAGCCGCTCTTCCATAAACGCACGCGCATCGCTCATCTGTTCTTGCAGCGCGCGTGGCGGCATGGCGAGATAAGTGCCCATGGTCAGATAGGCGAGCGGACCGCAGCTGATCAGCACTTCGCGCCGCGTTCGAAACAGTTCGGTGAGGTAAGTGTCAGGTCCGGCCCAACTGCAAGAAAGCACCAGCTGTTTCAGCCGCTCGGGATGTTTGAGAGCGATATGCTGGCCAATGGCGCCGCCTGTCGAATGGCCGACAAGACGCGCGCATTCAATCTCCATCGAATCCATCAGCGCAAGCACGTCTTTCGCCATGTGCTCTGCGCCATAGACGACCTTGTCCGGCGTGCTCTCACCGCAGCCGCGATGATCGAAAGTGATGACGCGGAAATGCTGCGCAAAGGTCTGGACTTGTTTGTGCCAAAATGCGCCGCGTCCGCCAAGCCCAGCAACCAGCAGCAAATCTGGTCCGCTGCCGGTTATCTCTGTGTGGATTTCAGCATCACCAACGTCGATGCGCTGGATCTGGGTAGGGATCGCTTCTGGCATGGGATTACAGCGTGGTGAAAACCGACTTGGTTTGGAGGTAAAGCTCCAGACCGTCGCGGCCATTTTCGCGGCCAACGCCCGATTGCTTATATCCGCCCAAGGGAACGTCCCAATCCGCGCCAGACGCATTGTTGATCCCGATAATGCCCGCTTTGATCCGGCGCGCCATTCGGTGCGCGGTCGCAACATCACCCGTCCAAACAGAGCCTGCGAGGCCATAATCGCTGTCATTGGCCAATGCGATGGCTTCATCCTCGGTTTTGAATGTTTGGGTGACGAGGACAGGTCCGAAAATCTCTTCGCGTACGACGCGCATATCATTGGTGGTGTTCGCAATCACCGTCGGCTCGATGAAAAAGCCGGAATTGCCATGACGCTTGCCGCCCGAGGCGATTTCAGCCCCTTCGCTTGCTCCAAGCTCGATATAGTCTTGCACCTTGTCGAATTGCTTCTCCGAGACAATCGGGCCGATCTGGGTCTCTTCGTCAAGCCCCGCACCAAGCTTCAGCGACTTGCCAACCTCAGCGACGCCAGCGATCACTTCATCCTTGATATCCTCGTGCACATAGAGGCGCGAGGCAGCGGTGCAGGTCTGGCCTGTGTTCCAGAAAATGCTCATGGCAGAGGCGGGAATAGCCGCCTCCAGATTTGCATCAGGCATGATGATATTGGGTGATTTGCCGCCTAGCTCAAGGCTGACTTTCTTCAAATTCTCTGCCGCCGCATGCGCGATGACCTTGCCAGTCACTGTCGATCCGGTGAAGGCGATCTTGTCGATCCCCTTGTGGTGGATGAGGGCGTTGCCCGCTGTCGCGCCGTAACCTGTGACGATGTTGAGAACGCCTTCGGGCAGGCCCGCTTCCAAAAACAGCTCTCCCAAACGCAAGGCTGTGAGCGAAGTGTCTTCGGCCGGTTTGAGCACGGCTGTGCAACCAGCAGCCAAACAGGGCCCCAATTTCATCGCAGCCATCACAATCGGGTAATTCCAAGGCACGACGAGGGCAGCGACACCGACCGGCTCTTTGAGCGTGTAGACATGGTGATCGCCCGGCATGTTGATATTGTGCGTGGTGCCGGTGATCTTGTCGGCCCATCCAGCAAAGTAGCGGATCGCGCCAATGGCTGCGAAAACCTCGCCGCGCGATGAATTAATGGGCTTTCCCGTATCAAGCGTTTCGAGCTGGGCTAGCTCCTCGTGGTGAGCGGCCATAATGTCGGCCAAAGCGTGGATCATGGCCGCACGTTCGCCCGGTTTCATCAGCGGCCAAGGCCCTTCGTCGAAAGCTTTGCGCGCTGCCAAGACAGCCGCGTCGACATCGGCCGCGCTCGCATCGGCAAGGCCGGAAAGGCGCGCGCCATCCGAAGGGTTCACAATATCGATCAGATCCGCGCTCTTGGCGTCGGACCAAGTGCCGCCGATCAGCACTTTCTTATCCTTGGCTACAAAGGTGTTGGTGTCGGGCAGAAGGTCAATCAAAGCCATGGTTATTTTTCTCCGTGGGAATGCGATTGCGCCATATCGCGATAGGGGCGAAGGGCGAGAAATAGAAACACGATGCCAGCAATCATTGCAGCCGGCGTTGCGATCGCCAGCGACAGGTTGATGGCCGATTCATCAGCGAATACGTAGTCGGTGAGAGCCGCAATCAAGGTCGGCCCTGCTGAGTAGCTTAGCAGGTTGGCGATCAGCAGATAGACCGCCATCACTTGCGCGCGAATGCGGTTGGGTGTGATGAGCGGGAAGGTGGCGACGCCGGCGCCGAAGGGGATTGTCCCCAACACCAAGAGAGCTGCGAGCAGGCCAAGCGCCAACATCGGCGAGCTGACAAGGGGAAACGCGATCGCAAACGGCAAAGCGGCAAGAATGGCATAAATGGGCAGCCGTAAGGTCGCATCCTCCACGCCTTTTGCAAGCAATCGCTCAGCGACAAAGCCGCCGGCAATGACGCCCAAGGGGCCAGCAATCATAACAACAGGGCCGTATATTTGCCCTACCTCTAGCTGCGTCCACTCATGCACCCGGATGAAATAGCTGGGGACCCATGCCCCCAGCCCATATTGCGCGCCAGCAAGGCAGGAAAACCCGATGAACAGCGGATAGAACACGGCTCCATTGGCCCTTACGAAGCCCACGACCTCAAAGGCAGGCGGGCTTTCATCCTGTGCGGCCATTGCGTTCCCGTCGCGCCGTGCTGGCTCGCGAACAAGCAGAAGCAGAAAGAACACCGGCAGGCTCAACATCGCCACGCACATGAAAGTGAGCTGCCAAGGTTGGAATGTGCCGAAGGGCAGCGTGGTCGGACCCATTTCGCTCAATGTGGCAAACAGATATCCGCCCAGGATCAGCGCCAGTCCGGATCCGATAAAGCTGCTGCCGGTAAACACGCTGATCGGGCCGGGCAGCTTATCTTTGGCAAAGTAGTCGCTGATTATTGAGAAGCCAGCGGGTGAGAGTGTCGCCTCGCCCACGCCAATCAACATGCGCGCTGCGAACAAAAAAGCAAATGCCATCGCCAGCCCGCTGGCAAAAGTCGCGGCCGACCAGCACACAAGGCCAAATAGGATCACCAGTTTGCGATTATGGCGGTCAGCAATCCAAGCGAGAGGAACTGCCAAAACGGCGTAGAAAAGCGCGAAAGAAAACCCTTGGAGCAGGCTGATCTGTAAGTCGGAAACCCCTAAATCGGCCTTGATCGGCTCGACCAGCAGGTTGATCACTTGGCGGTCGATATAACTCACAATCCCTGCAAGCGAGAGAACCCCCACCACAAACCAGCTGTAGACGGGCGAGTTTCCGCCTGTTTCAGCCGCCTCAGCGGAAGAGATTGCTTGCGAAGCCATACCCTCTGTTAGGCTCTTGCGCGCAATTGCTGCATGCGAACTGCCCCTTGTGACCATCTATCGGATAGGCTTACCCGCGTGACTCGTTTAGGCTTGTCCAAGCCGAGTAGAAAGTGGGTATGGTTTTGCATCAGTCCGCAACCGAATTTTCTGCAGACCCTGTGCTGGCGGTGATTGCCAAGGCACTTGGTGAAGCCTGTGTTGTGACCGAGGAACACGAACGAAGGTTTTTCTCACAAGACCTATTTTTTGAAGGCGATTTGCCCCTAGCGGTGGTGCGTCCACGCTCAAGCGCCGATGTTCAAGCTCTGGTTAAACTGTGCGCCGAGCATGATCTTGCAATCTTTCCCCGCGGTGGAGGGATGTCGTACACTGATGCCTTCCAACCGCGCGGGGCCAAGTCAATTGTCCTCGATACGGGCGGGCTTGATTGGATTGGCGAGATATCGGCTCGCCGCGACTATGTCAGCGCAGGGGCGGGATGCACTTGGGCCAAGCTTGATGCAGCGCTTGCAAAGGCTGGCATGCGCGCGCGTTTCTGGGGCCCCATGTCGGGCGCAACAGCGACATTGGGCGGCTCGCTTAGCCAAGGATCGGTGACATTCGGCTCAGGGCAGGCAGGCGCATCTGCCAATGCAGTGAAGAGCTTTGAGATCGTGACCGGTTCGGGCGAAGTGCTCAAAACCGGCTCGGACGGCTCAGATGGAACGCAGCCCTTTAACCGGCATTTCGGTCCTGATCTCACAGGCATTTTCGCCAATGATGCAGGCGCGCTGGGGATCAAAACCGCGGTTACTTTGGAAATCGAACCGCGCCCTGCAAAGGTGACCGGGCTATCCTTCGCGTTTGACGATTTTTCCGCCATGGCGGCCTTTTTCGGTGAAGTGTCGCAGCGCCGTCTGGTGAGCGAATATACGGCAATGGATGCAGATTTTGCGCGCCAGAATGCGGGTCCTCCCAATCTTGTCAGTGATTTGAAATCGCTTTGGAAAGTGGGCGTATCAGCAGGCAATCCCCTTGCCGCAATTGGCCGGATGGCGCGGGTAGCTATGGGCGGCCGCAGATTCATGGACCAAGCGACCTACACCGCTCATTTTGTCATCGAAGGGCGCGATGCGAAAGATGTTGCGAGCAAGGTCAAAGCGCTGCGGAGCCTTGCCAAAGGCGGCAATGAAATCGTCAACACTGTGCCCTTGATGATGCGCGCTGATCCGTTTCCGGCGCTTCCCGTCACTCACCCGGATGGCCGCCGTATGGTGCCGGTGCACGGGATTTTTGCGCCCGATGCCATGCAGGATTTCCACCACGACTATCTTGCATTGAAAGGCCGATATGCGGAACAAATGGCTCAGTGCGGCATGACCATCGCAGAGTTTTTTGCTGGTATCACGGGGAGCGGCTTTCTTTACGAGCCAGTGTTTTACTGGCCCGATACACGCTATGAATACCACGCGCGGATGACGCCTGATTATCTCGCAGGCTTGCCAGAATATCCCGAGAACCTGACAGGGCGCGAGCTTGCACAGTCCATGATTGCCGAAATCATTGCTTTGATGCGGAGTCACGGCGCGACCCATTTCCAGATCGGGCGGATGTATCCCTATGCCGAGACAAAGGCCGAACCAGTCTTAGGATTTATCAAGTCGCTGAAAGCTCAGCTCGATCCGCATGGCATTCTCAATCCCGGAGCGCTCGGATTAGGGGGGAAAGACCCATGACTAAGATTGCGATTATTGGCGGCGGCATTGGCGGCCTGGTTGCTGGAATTGCCTTGCGCAAAGCGGGACAGGACGTGACGCTCTACGAGCGAGCGCCCGAATTTGGCGAGGTGGGCGCAGGAATTTCGATGTCGCCCAATGCCGTGCTGGGGCTGCGCTCGCTGGGGCTCGGCGAATTTCTCGAATCTGAAGCGAATGAACCGCTTGAACAGCATCTTTGCCACGGCGTAACGGGGGAATTGCTGCAGGCGATTGAGCGGCGCAACACGCGAGAGCGTTACAAGGCGCCTTATCTGCAGTTCCACCGCGCGGATTTGCTCGCTGCGCTCATCGCGGCTTTTGGCGTAGAGAATTGCCGGATGGATTGTGATCTTGCCGGCATCACATCGCGCGATGACGGCGTTACGCTCAGCTTTGCCAATGGCGAGGTTGCCGAGGTGGATATCGCGATTGCCGCTGATGGGCTGCGTTCGGTTGTGCGCGGCGCGCTGTTTGAAACTGGCGAGCCGCAGTTCAGCGGACATCTTGCTTATCGCGGACTTATTCCGGCCGGCACAGTGACATCGCGGGCGAGTGAGGCGCTCAACATCAATCACCTTGCTTTCGGCAAGAACATTGTGAGCTATCCCGTTCGCAAGGGCGAATTGATCAATGTCGTGGCCTTATCCAAGGCCGATGACTGGGTCGAGGAAGGCTGGGCGGTCAAGGCGGACAAGGCCCAGCTGCTTGCAAAATACGAGGGCTTTCCGCCTTATGTGCAAGAGCTGTTGGCTCAGATCCCGGAAGAGGAGCTGTTTTGTTGGGGCCTTTTCATCCGCGAACCGCTCAGCGAATGGCGCAAGGGGCGCACCGTGCTGTTGGGCGATGCCGCGCATCCCATGCTGCCTTATATGGGGCAAGGGGCAGGCTGCGCGATTGAGGATGGGGTCATAATCGGCCGCGCGTTTGCGCAATGTGATGATCTGGACAAGGCACTCGATTGCTATGTCGCCACGCGGATCGAGCGCGCCTCGATGCTCCAGCGCGAAAGCAATTTGGGCGGCGATCGCTTGCAAGCGATTGATCCTGACATGTTCCGCGATACGCCGATCAAGGACGAGGACGCGCTTGGCATCTTCGCCTATGATCCCTCAACCACCCCTCTGCTGGGCGTTTGACCTTTAGGCGGGTTTGCGCGCGACCAATGATTGCAAGAATGTATTGGTGAGACCGGGGCCCGGTTCGACCACAAACCCCGCCTCTTCCAAAATGCCTTTAAAGTCCGAGGCGACAAAAGCGGGCGAATAGGGTTCGCAATTGTCGCGGCTGTCATTGTCGATCATGAAGCGGTGGCTGTCGCTCACTTTCACTGCGTCATTATTGTTGGGGAACTCGTAAATCGAGAAGATACCGCCGGGGCGGAGCACGCGGAAAGTCTCGGCGATGATCTCCTTCATCTTCTTCACCGGCACTTCGTGGAAGAGGATGTACGAGAGGACCATATCGAACTGGCCATCGGTAAAGCCGCTGTCCTCTGCTAGTGCCTGCTTGAAATGCACATCCTTGCCGCGCTCGGTCGCGCGCATATGGGCATATTTGATCAGCGGCAGACCCACATCGAGACCCCACACCTCAGCCTCTGGGTAGAGATCCTTGAGTACCGTTGTCGCTTGCCCGATCGAGCAGCCGATATCGAGCACGTTGGCGACCTTGCCATCTTCCGGCTTGGTCGCTTTTTCAGCAAGCTCGATGTGCAATTCGTCCTGATCGTTGAAGCCCTCGTAAAAGATCTTGGTACCGTAATGGAAAACGGCACCGCCCAATGGGTCATCAGTGTATCCGCCCGGCTGGCAGTGAATTTCACAGCGCGTGTATTTGGGTGGTTCGAAGCCGGGTTCGTAATGGATGTTGCCAGGATTGGACTGTTCCGCCTCTTCCATCGCCTTCAGCAAATCTTCGCCCTGGCGCAAAAAGCTTTTGCGCGTGCCGCGCCACATCATCTCCTGCTGGGAACGTACAAAACGCTGCCATGTCGGTGTGAAGGGCACTTTGCCGAACACTTTCTTGACTTCATCCAGCGGAATGTCGCTGCCATCATCGGGGCGCACAACTTCGCCTGTTTCAATGGCGCGTTCCAGTTCAGCCTCGCCATTGGCGGCCATCACGGGGAAACCGCGCTGGATCGCAAATTTTCGAAAGGAGGTGACGAACTCAAGGTAGCTTTCGTCGGCGAGCTTGGTCGGGCGAGGGAGGATGCCAATAGAACCGCGGTCCATATATCTTACTCCTGATTGGGCCCGGCAGCGATATCTGCAGCGGCCTGTCCAATGTTGTGAGTGGGGCGGCGCAGAAAGGCGCCGAAAACTTGATCAACGAAGGCGTCGCGTTCCGCCGCGCGTGCCGCGATTTCTTCTGCATCTGGCAGATGCGCCTCTATCTCTTTGGAGACCGATATTCCTTTGGCTTCAAGGATCTTTTCCAGCACCAACACACGGTCGTGATTGGTCCATACGGCAGCGGAAAGTTCCAACAACGCATCCATCATATTGTCGATCACGACATTGTCGAAATAGACGCGCCCGCGCCCGCCAATCTCATCGCCCAGATCAGTCGGGATCGCCTCGTCGGTCACCAATTGCTCCATAAATTTCGCCTTCATTTGCAATATAGCATATATCTGCACCAGCGCCTCGCATCAATCGACGCGCGATTGCATATTCATCCGCTCAATGGATAATGGGGGAACGGTGTGTCCCAATTGCTGCGTGATACGGCAGTGAGCCCCCATGAAAACTCACCAGACCCCGGCGCAAACCCTTGGGCACATGCTGACGCAGTCTGGCATCATCGTAGCGCCCGGCATTTACGATCACATGAGCCTCTTGATGGCGAGGGAAGCAGGCTTCAAAGCCTTTTATGCATCAGGCTATTGGAACGCGGCCTCTTCATTGGGGGAGCCCGATGTAGGGATTGCAGGCGCGAGCGATTTTCTCGCCATATTCAGCCGGTTTGCAGAGAAAGCAGCTGCGCCGATTATTGCCGATGCAGACACGGGCTTCGGCAGCCTAACAAACCTCGACCGGGCAGTGAAAGCCTATCAACGAGCCGGTATTGCCGCGATCCAGCTAGAGGATCAGGGCTTTCCTAAAATATGCGGCCATGTCGGCAAAGCCAGCTCAGTTTCGGCGCAAGAAATGGTCAAGCGCGTTGAAGTGGCCGTAGAAGCGCGCGCAGAGGGCGATATGCGCATTATCGCGCGCACCGATGCGAGGCGCACTGAGGGGCTAGAGGCGGCAATCAGCCGGCTGCAAGAGTATGATCATGCAGGTGCGGACATTCTCTTCTTGGAAGGGCCGCAATCCGAAGAAGAGATCGCACAGGCAGCCGATGCGCTTCAAAAGCCGCTTCTGCTCAACGCTGCGCATGGCGGTGTGACGCCAATTCTCTCGCCAACCCGATATCAGGAGCTGGGCGTGAAACTCGTGATTTACCCGGCTGGCGCGCCGCTCAGTGCGGCTCATGCGGCCCGCAATTTCTATCGAGGGCTCGCTGCAGACGATCCCAACAGCGCCCATTTAGACCTGTTCGACTTCTCGGAAATGTCGCGCCTGTTGGGCATGGACGATGTAACGGAATTTCAGAAGCGGCACGGGGCGCCTTGATGCAGCAACTGATCGAGTTTGTTCTAACAATTGGAGCCTGACAAGCTATGAGCGCAATTGAAGTTGTCCGCGCGCAGAGCGCCGAGACAATCATGGACTTGCCCGTGATAATAGTGGGCGGCGGCGGCACGGGCTTATGCGCAGCGCTGGCCGTGCGTGATGCGGGTGTGGATGTGTTGGTGGTGGAGCGGGATCGCCAGCCGCTTGGTACCACATCGATGTCCACTGGCCTTATTCCCGCTTGCGGCAGCAAGATTCAGCAAGCCGCAGGCGTGGCTGATAGCGTCCAAATCTTCGCCGGCGATATCATCGCCAAAACCAAAGGCGCGGTTGATCAGGGCCTTGTCGAGCATATCGTGTCCCAATCGGCAGCGACAATCGACTGGCTAGCGCATCAGCATAATCTTGATCTCAGCCTCGTCGATGGGTTCACCTATCCCGGTCACTCGGTCCGCCGGATGCATGGCATGCCCAGCCGGTCGGGCGGTGAGCTAATGGGAGCGCTTTATTCAGCTTGCGAAACCGCCGGGGTCGACTTCTTGACAGAGAGCACAGCAAACCGGTTGTTTGTTAACGCAGACAATCGCGTGTTCGCTATCGGCTGTACGCGTCCTGATGGCGAGGAGGATATTATCGGTTGCGGTGCGCTGATCCTCGCCTGCTGCGGCTTTGCGGGTAATCAGCAAATGGTCAACGAGCTAATCCCCGAGCTGGAGCATGCCACTTTCCACGGCCATCCAGGCAATAAGGGGCATGCTATTGCCTGGGGCCGCGAATTGGATGCAGCGATGGAGGACCTTTCCTCCTACCAAGGCCATGCGGGCTTGGCTGCGGGTTACGGTATCCCGATTTTGTGGCCCCTGATTGTCGAGGGCGGGATACAGGTGAACCGGCAAGGCAGGCGCTTTGCAAATGAAGCCTCAGGTTACTCCGAGCAAGCCGTCGAGGTGCTCAAACAGGACGGCCATGTTGCCTGGAGCATTTATGACGAAACCCGTCATAAGGTGATGGAACAGTTTGATGACTATCAACAGGCGATCTCGGCAGGATGCCTAACAAAGGCGGATGACCTTGGTTCACTGGCCGAGCAATTGGGTGTGGATGCAGCAGGTCTTGCGCAAACAGTCGAAGAGACTTGGCATCTGGTGGACAACGAAAAAAGCGATGCATTCGGTCGTTCCTTCGCGGGCAAAGCGAAGCTAGCAGCGCCTTTCTACGCAGTGAAAGTCACCGGCGCCTTGTTCCATACGCAAGGCGGCCTTGAAGTGGACGGCGATGCCCGCGTCCTCGATGCCGAGCGCCAACCGTTCCCTAACCTTTATGCTGGCGGCGGAGCAGCGCGCGGCATTTCCGGCCCTGCGGCGGATGGCTATTTGGCTGGCAATGGTTTGATGACCGCCACCACTTTGGGACGTTTGGCCGGCCAGCATGCTGCTGCGCAATCGGCCTCGAAGGCTTGAGGTTACTGTGCAGCGTCCAGTCTGGAGCTGATTTGCGTGGCCGTGTGCTGCATTTTGCCGAGGAACTGATTGGCTGCCTCGTGCGGCTTAATGGCGGAGGCGAAGTAGATCAGCGCCATTGTTCCCACCAAGCCGCCCGCAGTGTCGGTTAGCGGCACCGCGATCGAGGAAGTCTTGCCTGGCTCGAAATTGTAGAGATTGCGCGCTTGCAAAGCAAAACCGGCGGTGCGGATATTCTGCAAGGCGCCTTCATCGGACAAAAGCACCAGCCCTGTCCGAGCTGCCTCACTTTCAGTCGCCTCGAATGCGTCGCGGATGCGCTCGCGTTCGTCTTCATCGCAATAGGCTAGATAGGCTTTGCCCGTTGCGCACTCTGCGATGGGTAAGGTGAAACCGGGATAGTAATTTGTAAAAGTGAGCGATGTCATCTTGTGAGTGGATTCGCGCACCATCATGCGCGTTCCCACACGCGTTGCAAGGGAGATCGGCCAGCCGACCTCCTGACACAGATCTTCCATGAGGGGCCGTGCTTTTGCGGCGAGGAGATCCTCCTGCTGGAAGCCTGTTGCCAGCGATTGGACCAATGCTGTCACACGATATTTTTTGCGGCCGACTTCGCGCTCAATCAAGCCTTCGTGCATCAAGGTTTGGACCACCCGACAAGCGGTCGCGTAGGGGACATCTGCGCTGCGGGATATGTCCATGAGAGTAATCGGCCCATCACGGCTCACTGCCGAGAGGACCGCGAAGCCTCGGCTAATCGCGCGTACCGGGACACCTCTTTCCATAGTTTGATCCCCTTTTACCCAAACGCTGGCTATAATGCGGAAGCCCGCCCTGCAAGCTTCTATTTGTTTGATGTTGCTTGCTGGCTAACCCTTGGCGGTCTGCAATCGGATGCTGGCACCGTCTTGATCTTTTACGGGTACCGAAAGCTGCGTTGGCAAAGCTCCGCTCTTTTGCACACCCGGAGCAATCACTTCAAAAGTCTCGCCATCGAAGAGCACAGAGCGTGTTCGCAGATGCGGATGGTTGGCCAATTCTGCAACACCGTTCAGCCTGCCGCATGCCAAGCCGGATATCTTGAGCAGTTCCAGAGCTTCATCCATTTCAAGCTGGGCGAACCTTGCATTGATCAGGTCATCCAAGATCTCGCGGTTGGCAAGCCGCAGCATGTTGTTGGCAAAACGCTCGTTCGTGGCCAGATCGCTTGAGCCCATCACATGCTCGCAAAACCAGACCCATTCGCGCTCGTTTTGGACTGAAAAGATGATCTTGCGGCCATCGCGCGTTGGATAGGCCCCGTAGGGTGCGAGTGAGGGATGGTTCACTCCGCTGCGCTTTGTCTCAAATCCGCCATAGCGATGCTGCAGGTAAGGGACGTTCATCCAATCTGCCAAAGCATCGAACAGCGATACCTCAAGCGCGCTGCCTTCGCCGGTTCGTTCGCGGTGGAAGAGCGCCTGTAGAATTGCCGAATGGGCGCTCATTCCGGCGGCTATATCGCACACCGACACCCCCACACGCGCTGGACCATCTTGGGTGCCCGTGATCGAGCATAGGCCTGCTTCGGCTTGCACAATCAGATCATAAGCCTTGAGATCGGCGAAGGGGCCTTCCTCGCCAAAACCTGAAATCGAGCAGGTTATGAGCGAGGGAAACTGAGCGCGCAGATCATCGATTGCTAATCCGAGCTTGGCCATCGTCCCCGGTTTGAGATTTTGTATGACGACATCGGCCTCGCTCACGATTTGGAGCAGAAGGGATTTGTCTTCCTCCAATTTCAAATCGAGGCAAATCGATTCCTTGCCTGCATTCAGCCACACAAAATAAGCGCTCTGGCCAGAAGCCAAAGTGTCATACCGCCGAGCGAAATCCCCCTCGGGCCGCTCAATCTTAATGACCCTTGCGCCATCAGCTGCAAGCCGCATCGATGCATAGGGCGCTGCGACCGCTTGTTCGATCGATACGACCGTAATGCCGTCAAGGTCAGCCATTGTTTCGCGCTTGCGCCGATGTGTTGTAGCGGATCTGCGCCAGCGCGCGACTTTGCTCATTGCCGACAATACAGATCGCTTCGTCAACGCCCATACCCGGTTTGGCGAGCATCATATTGGCCTGCATAGCAAGCGCGACATGGACGCAAGCGCGCGCTGATACGTCGGTTTCTGCACTCGTCCCTCCGCAATAGGCTCCAACGCCCGATTGTTTGGCATATTGAATGGCGCTCGCCGTATCGAGCAGGCTGCCAACATCAGGCGTTTTTACTTGGATCACATGCGCCGCTTTCGCGTCACAAAAATCGCGAATGTCGCCAAGTGTATTGCAATGCTCGTCCGCCACGATTTTGGCGCTTGTGCCAATCCGCTCCATCGCGCTTACGATTTGGGCGTATTTTTCGATCTGAAGCGAGCGTTCGCCGTAATCGACTGGGCTCTCAATCAGCAGGTCAAACAAAGGAACTTTTTCTGCGCATTGCGCGATAAAGCTGGCGACTTTTTCTGGATCATCGCTGATTCCCAATCCAATCCAGCCATAGAGATCGAAATGCAGCTTGGGACGGTAAGTTTCTCCACCGAGCTGCGTCGCGCGATTGGCGACCCATTCCACATAGTCGGAAAAGGTCCTGCCCTCGGGACCGAACTTTTCGGCTGAATTGATCAGGCCGTGCGGCAAGATATCGACCTTCTTGAGCACCATCTTGTCAACGTTGAGATATCGCTCATCACCGCTTTGAGCAAAGATGGGGATCGGCACGGTAGGGTAGGGGCGACCAAATGCATCGCAGACAATTTCGGCCGGGGTGCATTGCTTGGTGTTAGCCGCCGCAGCTATCAAAGCTTGGCTTAGCCCATATTTCACCGCCAAAGGGAGCGGCGATGGGCGCTCTTTGTCCAGCACCTCATCACAATTTGTTTGAACCTCGTCCGCCTGCCGCCCTATTAGCTCTGGTCGCAGGATATCGTCGGCCAGCACCGCAATTTTCTCGGGATCGAACAATGGATCACGCCCCGCAGCGCCTGAATATTGGACGCTGACCATATCGCCCCAGGCGACGGAGCCATTGTCAAGAACCAGACCAATGCTGAGCGCTCTTGATGGCTGACGAATGCGCTCAAAGCCATCTGTTACGGGTTTTCCGATGTAGTCGAAGCCATCCTGCTTCAAGCCGGAGCGGATCGCGGCTTGGTCGTCGTAGAAGAAGGCTCCATTGGCTGGCGCAAGAATAATGTCTCTAATAGTGGTCATGTTTTGGGACCGAACTCAGCTTTCAAGGTGAATTGATATCAAAAGGGCCGCCAATTCGCATTGGCAGCCCTTGCTGATTTTTTTCTTCTTGAACTTCTAGAAGCTCACTTTTGCGGTCGCACCGAAAGAGCGGCGATCACCATAGAAGGTGTTGTACGCGTTTCCGAATGGAATGATAACAGCGAAGGAGTTGGAGACATACCGTTCATCGGTAAGGTTTCGCATCCAAAAGCTGATATCGAAGTTTTCGTATGTCACGCCGGCGCTTGCGCTGACGAGGAAACGGCTTGGGATCGTGGCAAGATTGACCGGCGTCGCGTAGAATTCGTCCTGCCAGCTCAGATCGCCGCGAACGAACCATTCTACATCGCCGCTAAAGCCATTATACTCTGCGCCGAGGGTCGCCTGGATCGGAGGTGTTCTTTCGATCCGGTTTCCGCCAACGTCGCCATTGCTTGCGCACAGAACGTCATCGCAAGGGGGCGGAGTAGGGGTGCCAAAAGCACCGCCGATCGTGGCTGCAAAGAAGCCCGAGGCTGGCCTTGCAAAGCGGTTATCAATCGTGCCGTCTTTGTAACGGTTGTCGAAGATCGAGAACGAACCATCGATCGTGAAGTTGTCGGTGATTTGGTATGCACCGTCAAGCTCAAGACCATAGACCCGCGCATCACCTAGGTTCAGCGTGATATTGGTGGCGATGAGGGCGTCAGCACCTGGATCGGGTGCGTTAAGCTGCAACGCGCTCCAATCTGTGTAAAAACCAGCTGCGTTAAGCGTCAGGCGATCATTGAGGAACCGGCCTTTTACGCCAACCTCATAAGTCCAGTTCAGCTCTTCATCAAAGGTCAGGTTGTCTGCAAGCTCGGGCCGTGCCGGATCTTGAATTGCACCCGGGTTAAAGCCGCCGGCTTTGGAACCGCGCGCAACAGATGCATAAAGAAGCATGGCATCGTTAGCCTGATAGTCGACCGAGAAACGAGGCGTGAAAACCTTGAATGTCTCGTTGAGTTCAGAAGCAGCACCACCGGCCAAAGTTGACCCGGTGATCTCGTTCTCTGTGTAACGGCCCTCGGCGCCGACACGCAGATTGCCATCTGGGCTGCTCCATTCAACCGCGCCAAAGACTGAGACGACATCGGTTTCGATGATTTCGCCATCTGTGATGTCCGTAGCCTCACGCAAGGTTATCTGAGTGGCTGGATCGTCCGAAAACGGCCCTGGTGAAGCAAATGCAGTTTCAAAGAAGTCTCTGCCCTCAGAGAGGAACCCACCAACTTCAAAACGCAAGGACGTACCTGCCTCAAACACTGCACGCACTTCATGCGAAGTATAGTCGATGTCGCCGACCGGAGTAACCGTGAATGCGCATTGCCCTGATGGTCCGTTAGGAGCGCCAAACAGCGAATTCAAATTAGAGAAGAAGTTCGGAAAACACACATCTTGATTGGTTTCGCTGCTGCCACCGGCAAACACTTCACCTTTCACTTTGCCAAATACGTAGGAGATGTCGAGATTATCGCTAGGTGAAAGGTTTACAGCCCCGCGGAAAATATCGGTTTCAGCGATAACACCCACATTGCGCGGATCGACGATGGCAGTGTCGGTCGCTTCGGGCAGCTCGCCGCAGAACAAACGGAAATTTCCTGAAATTTGCGAACCGCAATTCAAAGCGCCGGCCGATTCATCGTTGTTTTGGCCGGCACGGGCTTCATTGTTGACTTCAAAGCGATTGTAGCTCGCTTCAATGCTGAGCACGTCAGACGGCTCGATCAAGAAAGATGCAGAGAGCGCTTCGTTATCCCAGCCGCCTGCGTTGTCTGCAGTGCCTTCCTCCAATTCGATGTCTGCAAATGGGTGAGTGTTCTCCCAAGTGCCGTCAAAGCTTGAACGGTTGTAGGAAAGCGCGAGAGCGAAATAGTCGTTCGGAGAGAAGTTGATGCGTCCACCCCCGTCAATCCGCTCGTCACTACCGACAGTCGCACTGAGGCTGCCGCTAAAATCTTGGTTTTCGATGGTTGCCTTGAAAGGTACATAGTTGATCGCGCCAGCAAATGCGTTCCGACCATATCGGGCGCTTTGCGGACCTTTCACAACCTCGATCCGCTCAAGGTTCAGCGTGCCAAGATCAATGGCCCAAGAGCGAGGGATATAGACCCCATCGAGAAATGTTGAAACGTTTTGTTCCAAAGCGGTGAGACGCGTTTGCGACTGGCCGCGAATGACCGGTGTTGCAAAGCCGCCAGTAAAGTCTTCAAAGCTCAAACCTGGCGTCAAACGCGCCACATCATCCAAATTTTGAATGGCGCGCTTTGCAAACGCGTCTTCATCGAACGCCGTGATCGCCAAAGGAATTTCCTGAATGCTCTCCTCACGAGAACGCGCGGTCACGATGATGACGTTGCCGTTATCTTCCGTTTCGGCCTCCGGCGCGGGGCTTTCGCTTTCCTGAGCGAAGGCAGGGTTTGCACACAGCGCCATAAGCGCCAAACCCATTCCTGAAGTTGTCATGGTTTTGATCGCAAAGCGAGATTGGTTAGAACGCGGCATGTTAAATGACTCCCTACCCTTGATGTCGGTACTCCATTCATCAAAGAGCAGGCATGTTACAGCGCAAACAAATGCCATTTTTATCCGATTGGCGGGTAAAGTAGCCCCAAGACCCGCCCGATTTATGTAAAATCCCCGCTCTTCGGTGATTCTCATCCATTTATTCTAGCAGAGAAAAGGCGACTCTTTACTTTTCAGCCCTGGACAAATTGCTCGCCATTAAAGGATGGCTCAAGGCTGCAAGCAGGATATCTGCCCGTGTTTTCGTCGAGAAACTGGACCGATCGTTCCAACGCCCGCTGCATGAGACCTTGTGAATTTGCATCAGCAGGTTTGACCCTGCCAAACATGCCGCCGAAATAGTGATCAATCCGGTTTCCTACCCACAGAGCCTTGTTCCCCGCCGGCGCATGGATGAAGCTGGCCTTTCGGTCTTCCCAATCATCGACAAAGCCGGGGAGAATATCTGTGGTTCCCGTCAGGACCATGCTGGGCGTTGCCATAGTGCTCCATCCGGCATTCTCGATCATCCCTTTCGCCTCGCCTGGGGGTGACCATGCAATCACTGCTTGCAAATCCAAGGGTGCATCAACGCTGCGGCCTGCAGGCATCAGGCTTTGGGCGCCTGCACTCAATTGAGCGATTATCGCGCCATAGCTGTGGCCCATGGCGATGGGAGGGGCATCATCTGCCACAATGGCCCGGCTCGCCAGGGCAGAGGCCATGGCATCAGGTTTGGACAGGGCGATTGCAAAATCTGCATGGCGGGTCAGCCACACTTCCTCTTGCGATGGCGGACTTGCGAGCCCGGCTTCCTCGCTGTCCCTATGCATGGGCGCAACAATGATAAAACCGGCTGCAGCCATCGGGCGCAGCATTGCTGTGTATCGCTTCGGAGCGGCAAATGCCCCGTGCGAGAAAGCAATCACTGGATAGGTGCCCGGCTCATCTGGATGGAAAACGGTGACCGGAATGTCCCTGCCATCCTTTGCCTTCAAGTGCAGATCAAACGAGGCTTGCGCCCCCGCCATCCTCGCTGCGCATGAAAGAGCAGCCGTATCCGGGCTTGGAACGGCGATGCAGGAAGACAGCGCCAAGGCCGCACCAATAAGTGTTGAGGAGATTGCTGGTTTGCGCATTCTATCGCTCAGCCTCGTCGCCTTGGCCGCTCCCTTGCTGGGGCGGAAGCAAAAGCGAGGTACCTGCGCGGCGTCCTTTGGCGCTTTGACTATTGGCTTGTGTTGCCATCCGCACCGTGCAGCGCCGCCATCACATTGCCCACAATCGCGGCCATTGACTGTTCCGAGCGCTGCTGGAATGCCTCGTCGCCTTGGAAGGTGTCGACGGCTTCGGCCGCAATGACCCCTTCCTTATCGAGCAGACATTCTAGAACCTGCACCCGGTCATTGAGCACGGCGACTTCGCGCATCAAAGTGATCAGCGCTCGTCCGACATTGTCAATCTGTGCTTGGCCTAAGAGCGCCCCTTCGGGCAGATTGAAGTCCTTCGGATCGCTCACGCAGGCTTCCTTCCCTGCACTACATGCGGATAGGCTCCTTCCGCCTTTACATCTTCAAAGCCAACATCACGCGCGATCGCGGCGAAATCGAGCAGGGCTGACTCGCGCCAATGGGGTTCGCCGCCATATTTGGCACCGCGGTCCGCTTTCCAGACGGATAGCTTATCGAGATCAGCATAACGTGTGACGTCAGACATCAGCATATCGCCGCCCGGCGCGAGGACACGAAAAGCTTCGGCAAAAACCTCCCGGATTGCACTCTCAGGCATTTCATGAAGGATGATGTAACTTGCCACCAGATCGAAGCTTGCCTCGTCAAACCCTGTCGCTTCTGCTCCGCGCTGGATCAGTTTCCAGTCCCAGCCATTGGCATTAGCGGTGCGCCAGGCGTGCTCCATCATCGGTGCTGCATAGTCGATGCCGGTTATTTTCGCGTCGGGGTAAACCGTCTGCAAAGCATAGGTAAAATGACCAGACGAGCAGCCCATATCCAAAATCCGGTCGTAATGATCACGCGGTGCCATCGCCGCCACGGTCTCACGTTGCTTGAAAATGCCGCCAGGAAAGGTCCGACCAAGCATCTTGCGGTGGATCAGCTCGCCATGGATGAACCCCTGATTGGGATTGTCGGTCCACCCGCTTGTGGTCCTGTGGAAGTTTACGCCATCATAGTAGTCCGGCAGTTTTATATCGGGATCATACTCGATCGTGGCAGGGCCTTTTGAGGTTGCTTCGAGAACAGGCGCCAGATCACCTGCAATTTCATTATAGGCTTCGGCCGAAACCCGCCCATGCATGCGGCCATGCCAATCGCCAATAAGGCGCTGCGTTGCAAAGGCATCGCTGTCTTCGAGCAATGCGTTCATCGCCTCATCGCGCGCATCAAGATCATCAGGCAAAGCATCAGGGTCGGGCAGCTTCGCGCCAATCTCCGCGCCAACCTGTCCGAAGACCGGACCAGAGGCCTTGAGCAATTGGACCAGGAACTCAACCGAGGCACGGCCACGCTGGCGCAATTGGGGATCGTTTATATGCTGTTCCATTATACGTTTCCTGTCGCTGAACTGGATCGAGACTGGTTCACGTCAGCCTCGGTAAGTTTGTATCCGGCAAGCAGCCAGATGGCTATGAGATTGAAGATGGCGGGTAGCCACGAGACAGCAAGCAAAAGCGCTGTGTTCACGTTCTCGCCCTGATCCGCACCAAAAGGCAGATTCTTGTCGAAACCGACAACGGATAAAGCGATCCCCACGATCAGCGGCGCAACCGCACCGGTCAGCTTCTCAACAAAACTATAGAGAGCCGTGAAAGCCCCTTCGCGGCGCACTCCCGTGCGATCCGCATCCTCGTTGATTATATCGGTCAGCATGCTCATCGCCATGATCACATTGCCGCCAAAGGCGATGCCAACAATAGCAGCGCGCAGAAAGAGTGCCCAATCTGGCTCGCCCTGATCGGCAAACGACCAGCTAATTGCGTAGGCAATATTGGCTAAAGCCGCGACATAATAGGCAGCCTTCTTGCCGTAGATTTTCGAAAACTTGACCAGCACCGGCGCGAAGATGATTGTCGATGCTGTGACCACCACACCAAAGATTGCAAGAGTGCCAAAGTCGCTTTGCAGATATTGCAGGAAGAAATAGAGCATCGCAGCGCCAATCGTTTGCACGCCCATGAGCTGGGAAAATTTGACCGCGATCAACCGCACGAAGTTCCGATTGCCCAATACAGCGCGAAACTCCCGGCGCAATTGCTCAAACTTGTTCTCCTCTACCTGCTCCCCCGGATCGGTGAAGCGCGCTTTCGAAGTGCTCAAATAAGCGCACAGCAGACTGACAAAAATAATGGCTGCGCACGCCAGACCGACAATCCGCCAGCTTCCAATGTCGTTTTCTCCAAGAAAGCCGACCGCGCCCTTGATGCCCGAAACGGCAACTAACCCTCCCAGGGCGACAAAGACAATGCGGTACGCATGGATCGAGGAACGCTCATGATAGCTGTCTGTCATTTCAGCTGGCATGGACATGTAAGGGATGTTGAACAGCGTGTAGCCAAATGCATAGATGCAAAGGGCTAGGAAAAGATAGAACGCGGTCAGATACTGGTTGTCAAACGACGGTGTCGTGAAAATCAGCGCAAAACTTACTGCGCTAACGATTGCCCCCCAGGTCAGGAACGGTCTGCGCCTGCCGCGCGGCGAGCGGTGCCTGTCGCTCCATATTCCCACAACCGGATCGGTGACAACATCGAACAATTTGCTCGCGAAAATGACAGCGCCAGCGAGCCAGAGATCAATGCCGAGCACGGTTCCGGCAAACCCGAGAATAACACCGGAGATACCGTTCATCAGGATCGCTATGCCAAAGGCGCCGCTGGCCCAGCCCAGCTTCAGTCCGAATGGCAAACGCTGGTTCTCGCCAGGGCCAACCGCCTTGGGGGCTTGTGAGGCAATACTCGCGTTCATAGCGGCTGTACCTCGGGCAGCGGCTCACCGCCGTTTTCGGCCAGATCGCGGATCAAAAGGTTGGGCAAGAAGGGATTGTCCCATTCCACTTCTTTGGCGGGACGCCCGCCGAGGCGCACCACCACCATATTCTTCGACGGGATCATATAGACGGTCTGATTGCCATTGCCGTCAAACAGCGCAATATCCTTGTCGAGATAGGGCTCGCTATGCAGAACTGCGCCAAATGGCACCGAGGGATGGGCGAAGCCGCGTCTTTCGACATATTGCCCAGCCAGCCACAGGCCGAGCCCATAATATTGGTTCTCGGCTGTGCCCTGCCGCATCTGCGCGGCAAAGCCTTCAGGCAACAATTGTTCGCCATCCCAAACCCCGTCCTGCAGCACCAGAATGCCCATTTTCAGCCATGCGCGCGCCGGCAGCAGCATGCAGCAGCCCGAATGCGCCATACCGCCCTCGCGATTGGTCCAAATCGACCCGCCTGCAGCGCCGATCGGCTCGAGCAAGGCTTGGCTGAGATATTCGCTGTAGCGCATCCCCGTGGCGCGCTCGATCACCGGAGCGACCATTTCAGACGTGGCGTTGGAATATTCGTATCGCGTCCCTGGCTCATGCGTCATGGGATAGTCATGGATGATCACCTCGTCATGGCGAGGATGCAGATAGGCTCGGTTCAAAACGTCCTTCGGGTCCATCGCAAAGCCTTGCGGC
This sequence comes from uncultured Porphyrobacter sp., assembly GCA_964505255.1. Lineage (GTDB taxonomy): Bacteria > Pseudomonadota > Alphaproteobacteria > Sphingomonadales > Sphingomonadaceae > Erythrobacter. Next base: position 6,460 of record CAZDHB010000002.1, on the reverse strand, counting down.
AGGAAACCCGTTCGCATGTCGAGCAAATGCCGGACGAGTATCTTGGAACGCCGCGGGTCATCTGCCCATTCGGTGATAAAATCTGCGACCGGTTGATCGAGCGATTGGATGTGGCCTTGAGCCAGTGCCCGGCCAACAATCAGGGCTGTGACGGGTTTCGAAAGCGATCGGGAAACGAGCGGTGTCTCGCGCGTGTTGTCTCCGAAATAGCGTTCGGTCTCGATCGCCCCATCTTTCCACACGATGAAGGCGGCGGTGTTGCGCGCTGCGACATATTGGGTGGCCTTGGCCAAGGCTTCTGGCGATAGCTGCGCTGGGCTTGCTTCTTCAAAACTCGATAAAGTCTGAGCGCCTTGGATCGGCTCGAGAATATCATAGCCAGCAAGGCCCGCGCCGCCGCTGCCTCCTTCGGACAGCCTCTTAAAACGAGCCATGTAGAGCGCTTCGTCCGCTGCGCTGTAACGCGAAGCGGCTATCTCGTCGGTTGGGGGAACAGAAGCGGCGCCGCCCTGCTTGCCAAGGTCTGTCGTTGCAGCACAGCTTGTAAGAGCGGGCATCACAATAGCAAACAGCATCATGCACAAGGCTATCGGATGGGTCGAGCGGATCATAGAGGCCTCTTCTTTCCCATAGCGGATAAGCAAATCGGATGGCGATTGTCAGGAAGTGCGCGAGAATGACCATCTGTCGGAGATTCTCAAGCCTAGCAAGGCACCGTCATAAGGATCGCCGCCGCGCAGCGGGCTTGGTTGGGTGACGAGAACTCTTGGCTAGAAACGTTGGCCGAGTAGCACCGCGCATCTGCCAAGTAGAGACGAGCTCCGGTCCGACTGTCAGCGCCGATGCACTTACTTGCAGGTCTCAGCCACTCGCAGCGCATCAGCAAGCGATCTGCTTTTGTCGAAGCCGCTCAGACCCCATCTTTCATCATACTCATTAAACCTGGCGATTGCATTTGCGGCAGCGTCACATGCTTCGGCTTGCCTTCCAGCATCACTGTAAATCACCGCCAGACGCTTTGTTTGGACCGCAACATCCCTAAAAAAGCCCTGCTGATCAGGTTGTTCCGATGATAAGGCCAGCTTCATGTTGAGGGCATTTTTTGAGTCCGTGATAGCGCCTTCAAAATCTCCTAACTCGGCCTTAGTCGCTGCAATCTGCCCGGCAACAATAGAGAGCAATCTTCGGCTCCCTACGTCTTCGCTATCTAGGTCAACCAATCGTTTCATAATGGCATAAGATGTGCCAAGTGCTTTGAGGCCTTCGGCAGGTTTGCCAATCTCTCCCAGCGTTCCGCCGCGAAAATATTCTACCCCGGCCAAGTCGCGTTCAAGCGACAAATGCGACCCGCCCTTGCCGAGGAAGCTGGTCAATAAATCCCTTGCCACTTCGGCTTGTTCCACCGCAGTAGGCTCTTGTTTCAGGTAGTAATATGCACGGGACCTATAACGGTACAGCTGCGCGTGGATTTTTACAGCACTTGCTTGGTCCATGAAAGATGACGGCAATTGCTCAATTAGCTTGAGTGCTTCATCGAAAGCGTCAAGAGCCTGATCTGATCTTTCAGACCACATCAAGTTTTCGCCCTCGGCCATAAATCCTTTTGCGCGGGCCATTTTGCACTCAGTTTGGCGCTCGCATGCTTTGGGCATGATGCTTTCAATTGAACGGGCAAACTCAAGACCGCGTTCAAAATCTTGATCGACATGGATCATACTGCCCGCCCGATAGAAGCGAAGTTCTACCAAAGCGAGCGCAATCTCTTCATCCTCGGGATTGTTCTCGTGCAGCGCACTCAGTAACTTGTCCGAGTTCTCATAATTGCGCAGCGCGTCTTCTCTGAGCCCCAAATTTCCGCCGCCTGTTCCGCCCATAACATTGGCCAATCGCAAATAGCCTAGACCAGCCTCCAGGCGCACATCAGCCGGGGCTGCGTCATCGCTGGCGAGCGCGTCGAGATATCTTTGTCCAGTCGACGCGAGCATCTCTTTGGCTTTGGTCGCGCCAGGCACATCGTTCACTTCGTCGTAGATATCGAACAGCACTGAATTGGCGATCCCGCGCACTTGTTCAAATCGCTGATTGGCATCGTCGCGCGCCACCACCGCCTCGCGCCACCACCAGCTTGTCGTTGCAGCGGCAACAACCATCGTCATTGCCAAAGCGCCGATTAGCGCAGCCAAAGCCCTGTTGCGTTTGATCCATTTGGACACTTTGTAGCCGGGCGTCGATGTGACGGCCGAAACCGGTCTGTCGTCAAGGTGGGCGCTTACATCCTGGGCGAATTGGTCCATTGACAAATAGCGAGCCTCAGGATTGGCAGCTGTCGCCTTTTTGATGATCGCATCGATATCATCTGAGTAAGGTGTATCGAGAATATCACCGAGCATTTTGCCAGCCGAGAAAACATCGCTCAGGACCGTTGCCGACGCGCCCTCAAGCCTTTCTGGTGCAGCGTAGCCCGGGGTTAGGGTGATGGCGCTCAATGGAGCGGCCCCGTCTGCATTTTTGGCAATTCTATCGCCTTCGCCTTCCGGCATGGCGATCCCAAAATCGATCAGTTTTGCATCGCCAGAAACATCGACCAAGACATTTGCCGGGGTCAAATCGCGGTGAACGATCAAATTGCGGTGCGCGTAACCGGCGGAGGCGCAGATTTGCAAGAACAAGCTTAGCCGCTGCGAAACGCTGGGCTTGTTGGCACTGATCCAAGCACTCAGCGGGATCCCATCCACCCGCTCCATAACGATAAAGGGCTGGCCACTTTGTGTGGTCCCGCCATCAAACAAACGGGCTATCCCGGGATGGTTCAAGCTGGCGAGAATTTGTCTTTCAGTGTTGAAACGATCCACCAAACGCGATGACAAAATGCCTGGCCGAATGAGCTTAATCGCGACGGAATGGGCAAAATCGCCCGCGTCTCGCTCTGCGGCATAGACCGATCCCATTCCGCCGGTTCCGATCAGGTCTGTAATCTTATACGAACCGATGCGATCGGGAATGGGTAGCTCTTCAACAGCTTCAAACGCGGCCCCGGTCTTGAGCCCAGTGGCTTGATCAGCGCGCCAAAGAGCAGTCACCCGCTTATGCAGAGCATTGTCGCCGGCCGCCTTTGCATCCAGCCAGTCAGCACGTTCTTGCTCGGCAACCTCCAGCATGGCCTCAAACAAGGTCAAGGCTTTGCGCTCTAATACAGATTTATCCATCGTATAACCGTTCTACCAAGGCATCAGACAGCCACGCACGTGCTGTTTGCCAGCGCCGTTTCACCGTAGGTTCTGACCATCCCGTCACCTCCGCAATATCCTTCATCGTCATCCCTCCGAAATAACGCATATCGACAATTTCAGCATAACGGGGCTCGATCGCTTCCAATCTAATCAGCGCTGTATCAAGCTGGTGGAGATCAATCTTTGTGCCGCCATCGACCTGCGTGTTTAGCTCGACTTTGAAATGTTTGCGCTTGTCAGCCGTGCGCGCTCTTGCCTGATCGACGAGTACATTGCGCATCAATCGCGAGACAAGCGCTAGCAAATGGGCACGATTGGCAATGTGAGGATTGCTGCCAACTATTCGCAAAAGGGCTTCGTTTATTAGATCATGGGTCGACAAAGAACTGGTTTGCTCTTTGCGCAATTTGGCTGCTGCGATCTGCTCCAATTCGGGCAAAACCCTCGCGATAAGCTCGTCACGGGAAGCTGCGCTGCCCTCACGCCACGCGGCAATCAGTCTTTTTGTTTCTGGCGGCCCCGCCATTGCGATCTTTGTCCCCGTTACTGCTGCGCGATCAGTGCTCGCTAAAAGACGTGTTTATTACCAAGCATTCGCCTTTTTGAGCACCCAGATGTCCCCGTCTTGTTCAAAAACGACACCGCCGCTTGGCCCTCGCTAAAGGGCCAAGCGGCGCTGCGCTCGCTACCAGATTTTATCAGGATTAAGCCATACGCGTTCTAGGTTGGGCGCTCTTTGCATTGCGCATGCTTCCGCCGATCAAACCAAAGCCCAAGATCATCATGAGCCAAGTGCCTGGCTCAGGCACGGCAGACATGGTGCTTGCGGCGGTGAAGTTGGCTATTCCAATCGTATCAAGGTCAAAGCCATTGCCAATATTGGCGGTACGAATTTGGCCCCCAGAAAAACTTGTCGGAAGGCCGTTCAGGCGGATGTATTGAAACTCGCTTGCGCCGAGTGCCGCAACCGCACCTCCAATGTCATAGGATTGGCGACTTGCTATGTTTGCAGTAATCCCGTCTCCGGCTAAGTCCCGGGCGCCACCAAAACTGGCAGGCGTAGCGTTCGCTACGCTGAAGAAATCGGTACCATTCGCGCTCACCAAGACGTCTAGGATACCAAATTCGACGTCGCCTCCTCCGACTTCGTAAACATTAAAGTCAAAGCCGCTCCCATCGAACAGGCGGAAATCCCCCAAGTCATAGGTGACGAAAAACTCACCCAATCCGATATATTCCCTGACGCCGTTATCGAGGTTAAGATCAGGCACCCCAACGAACCTTGCCAGTTCTGCCGCGCTTGCACCGCTTCCGGCTTCCGCTGTCACGGCTGCTGGATCATCGATGTAAAGGGCTGTGTCGCCAGTTGTTCCTGGAGTGCCTGCGTCGATAACAGTCGCTGCCTGAGCTGTTGCTGACAGTCCGCACGCCAAAGTAGCTGCTATGAGCGGCCTAAAGATAAGTTTTGCTGCCATTTCCATGATTACACTTTCTTCCGTTACCCCAGAACAGAAAATCTGGGTGCTTGATGGCCATTTCCCCCCTGGCTGCCGGCACAAGACACGAGATTGTTCGTGCGCCGACGCAGAGATTGGTTTCAGAAGCTCACGGGATCAGTGCAGTTTGGCGATGCGCGCTTTGTGTCTGTCACATCAAAGCGGTTAATCGCTTTATGTCCCAGCTTTTCGTCACACATGAACCCTCCGCTTTCTGATGTCCCCATACTTGCTCCATTTGCGTGAAGCAGATCGCCTCACATTAACTAAAGCGAAAGAAATTCGGAAAACGGATCAATTTTTCAAAGCGTATTGGAAACTTTGTCTGGGCAGCGCGGGGTTGAAGCCATCTGCACGATAGGCCTGATGTCCGATATTGGCGTGATTGGAATGTCGGCCTTTCAATTTTGAAAGGCTAAAGACGGTCGGTCAGCAACCGGCCCGGCGACAGTCTTATCAGCGGTGCAACACCAGACCCTGTTTTTCGATTTTTGACCGCGGCGGCAACTAAGGTAAGATGCCTTTTGGATCGGTGTTCAGACGAGGAGAGAACTAGCCAAATGCGTCTCCAATTGGCCGCGTGTATACTTTGGGCGCTGACAACGATTGCGCCTGCTCAGGCGCAGGACCCAGTCCTGTCATCCGCGGTGGAAGGAACCGCAACGATTCCCACTGGCGAGACTGTGACTTACACTTTCAAGCCTGAGGGGTCTGGTCCATTTCCAACGATCTTGTATCTACAAGGCTATCCATGCCGCACCGCATCCCCAGCGGATGAGAGAAACTTCGCACGCAACCGCTTAATCAATGCATTTGTCGAGGCGGGCTATCTCGTACAAATTGCTGAGAAGCCTGGCCTGGGCGGCGGCCAGTCGGCTACTGACTGCAAAGACCTTCTCTATCGAGACGAAGTGGCGGCATTTGCTGAGGTGCTGGATCAGCTTCTGGCTTCTCCTGATACGGACGCAGAAAACCTCTTTATTTTCGGTCATTCAATGGGCGGCCAGACCGCTCCCCTGATCGCAAAGGGCCGCAAGGTTAGCGGGATCATTACTTACGGTATCCACGCAAAGCCCTGGTTTGAGTTCATGATTGATATCAGCCGGGCGCAAGCAGAGCGGATCGGTCTCGACCCTACTAAGGCCCACGCTGAAACAAGCGCAATGATCCCGCTGCTTTACGATCTGATGATTGCGAAGCGCGACTGGGACTATCTCTCGACCACTCATCAGGACGCGCTCGGCATCGGTGTTTTTAGCGCGGAAGGAGAATACCTCAATGGCAGGCATTACAGATTCTGGGCGGATCTGAATGACGCCAATTTTGTCGAAGCGTGGTCCGGCTATGATGGACGCGTTCTTGCCATGTATGGTGAGTACGATATCGCCTCGATTTCCGCGGAAGGTGCCCAGCGAATTGCTCGCCTTGTGAACCATGCGAACCCAGGGCGCGCTCGGGCCTTGGTCATTCCCAGAACTGGGCATGGATTTGAAACGATCAAGGGCCCTTTCGAAGAATACCTGTCCCAGCGATTTGGGTCAGAATGGTCTGGATCAAAAGAAGCTTCGATGTTCAACGACAACGTGGCTAGACGCAGCATTGATTGGATGGAGCGGCAGTAAGCTCTCGAGCTCTGCTTCAAAGCGGACAGTCAGCTTTCGGCATTAGGCTGCGCTGGCTGAGCGGCAAACCCTGATGGCTTAGACCGATCTTGGGGAAGGCTATTTCTCGCTA
>CAZDHB010000001.1:59471-78959 GCA_964505255.1 uncultured Porphyrobacter sp. | reverse complement strand
CGGATTTTACAGCGATACGGCTTATTTGTCCCATCGCTGACGAGATAAACGCCAAACTCGCCCTTGGGGCTTTCGGTTGCGACGTAAACTTCACCCTCGGGCACGTGGAAGCCTTCTGTGTAGAGCTTAAAGTGGTGGATCAGCGCTTCCATGCTCTGCTTCATCTCGCCGCGTTTAGGAGGCGAAACCTTGCGGTCATCGGCACAAATCGGGCCTTCCGGCATATCGCGCAAACATTGGCGAATGATCTTCGCGCTTTCGTACACTTCCTTCACGCGGACCATAAATCGGTCATAGCAATCGGAATTGGTGCCCACAGGAATGTCAAATTCCATCCGGTCATAGACATCGTAAGGCTGAGACTTGCGCAAATCCCACGGGATACCAGCAGCACGGATCATCGGTCCGCTAAAGCCCCATTTCAGCGCGTCTTCCTTGCTAACCACGGCGATATCGACATTGCGCTGTTTAAAGATGCGGTTATCCATCACCAGGCTCATCGCGTCTTCGAACAATTGGAAAAAGCGGTTGTCGAGCCATTCGCCAATATCAACCAGCAGCTTTTCCGGCACATCCTGATGGACGCCGCCGGGACGGAACCACGCCATATGCATGCGTGCACCGCTTGCCCGCTCAAAGAAATTCAGCGTGTCTTCGCGCAAATCCATGATCCACAGATTCGGCGTGAATGCCCCGACATCGAGGATATGCGCACCCATGTTGAGCATGTGGTTCGAAATGCGGGTTAGCTCTGCGAACAGCACCCTTAGATATTGGGCACGCTCTGGCACTTCGACATTCAGCAGTTTTTCAATCGCCAAGACATAACTGTGTTCCTGACACAGCGGCGAACAATAATCGAGCCGGTCAAAATAGGGCAAAGCCTGCAGGTAAGTCTTATGCTCGATCAGCTTTTCGGTGCCGCGATGCAGCAGCCCGACATGGGGATCGATGCGTTCGATAATCTCGCCATCCAACTCCATCACCATGCGCAAAACGCCATGCGCAGCGGGATGCTGAGGTCCGAAATTGATCGTATAATTGGTGATCGTCTCATCGCCAGTGGTCGGCGATTCCTCGAGCTGCATACCATTTGTACTCATGAACACACCCAACTGCCGTCAAAGACGCTTTGCTGACCTTCGCTATTGGTGATGGTAAGTTTCGCTTGAGCCGCACCTGCTGGCGAAGCACCTGCTGGCGAAACCCCTCCTACCGAAACAAGAGCCGAAAAGCCCTCTCCCTTGAAAACCGTGCCGGCCTTGACCGCATCGAACCCGCCCGGAGGCGCATCGAGGACATAAAGCGCGCCGGCTGCCCTGACAGTGGCCTTGCCGGGCAAAGCACGATCAGCAGGTGCCGCCGCAACCAGCATATCGGTTCCTGCCGAATTAAACGTGCAACCACCCGCACGCGGACCAAGGTCCACTTCGGATATATCTCCGAGGTTTTGCAATTGCAGAACGCTGCCACCGGCGTTTGGCCCAGTGCCACCAACTTGCCCATCACCTTGCGTTCCCGCAGGTGCGCTCACCCCGCCCGCTGATGCAGTCTGAGCCGGGGGTGCAGGCGATTGGGACGCAGATGACCCATCTGCGGTGCCGGTGGCGTTGCCAGTGCCAGTACCAGTGCCAGTGCCGACCCGGGCCGCAAATTCGTCGACCGTCTCTGGTTCCACCGGATCTTCCGCACATGCGGCCAGCGCCATACTAAGCAAGAGGAACAGGCCGCGCATTACGCATCCCCCTCCTCACTTTCCGCTTTCTCGTCTCCGGGAAGGACATAGTCAGACCCTTCCCAAGGGCTGAGGAAGTCAAACTGACGCAAATCCTGCGCCAATTTCACAGGCTCGTAAACGACCCGCTTCTCATCCTCGGAATAGCGCAATTCGGTATAGCCCGTCAGCGGGAAATCCTTGCGGAAGGGATGCCCCTCAAAGCCATAGTCGGTCAAAATACGGCGCAAATCAGTATTGCCGGCAAATAATACGCCGAACATGTCGAACACCTCGCGTTCTAACCAACCGGCATTCGGCCAAAGCGTCGTTACCGTTGGCACGGGCGTCGCTTCGCTGGCCGACAGCTTGACCATGATACGGCTGTTTCGCGTAATGCTCAGCAACATGTAAACAACTTCAAACCGTTCCCCGCGGGAGGGATAATCGGCCCCGGCAATTTCCATCAATTGCTGATAGTCTTGATCATCACGCAGCGTCTTGAGCACGCGTTCGATAGACTCACGCTTGACCGTCAGAATCAGCTCGCCATGCGCTTGCTGCGCGCTCAGCAGATCCTTGCCCAAAGCCTTCTTGAGCGGCGCCTCTAGCGGGCCGACATCAGCGTATTTCGGAGCGGAATGAAGGACAGTCATGACGCGCCCCTATCGCTCGATCGTGCCGATGCGGCGGATTTTGCGCTGCAATTGCATGACGCCGTAAAGCAGCGCCTCTGCGGTGGGAGGACAGCCGGGCACATAGATATCAACCGGCACAATCCGGTCACAGCCACGCACTACCGAATAGCTGTAGTGATAATATCCCCCGCCATTGGCGCAGCTGCCCATGCTGATCACATATTTGGGATCAGACATTTGGTCATAAACCTTGCGCAAAGCGGGTGCCATTTTGTTGCACAGCGTCCCCGCCACAATCATCACGTCTGATTGACGCGGTGAAGCGCGCGGCGCGGCGCCGAAGCGTTCCATGTCATATCGCGGCATGTTGACATGGATCATTTCAACCGCGCAGCAAGCGAGCCCGAACGTCATCCACCAAAGCGAGCCAGTGCGCGCCCATTGAAACAGATCCTCGGTCGATGTGACCAGAAAACCCTTGTCATTGACCTCGGTCTGCAGCGCTTTGAAATATTCTTCATCGGGCTGGCGCACTTCGCCGCTCAGCGCCGTTGGCATCTCGGCTAGCGGCACCCTAGCGGGCGGAACAATCGTATTTTGCTGGCTCATCAAGAATACCTGCCGTTATCAATCCATGTCCGAAACCGGAGCGAGCCTTAGGCCCCGCCCCAATCCGGCGCTTTTTCGCACTAATCCCAGTCGAGTGCGCCCATTTTCCATTCATAGGCGAGCCCGATACCCAAAATGCCGAGGAAAATAACCATCCCGATCCAGCCCAGCCAACCGGTCTGGTCGAGACTTACTGCCCAAGGAAAAAGAAACGAGGCCTCCAGGTCGAACAAAATGAACGAGATCGCCACCAGATAGAAGCGCACATCGAACTGCCCGCGCGAGTCATCGAAAGCGGGAAAGCCGCATTCATATTCGCTCAGCTTTTCCGCATCAGGATTATGCGCACCCGTCAGCCGCGACACGCCCATTGGGAGGAACACGAACAGCGAGGACAAACCCACCGCAATGACCAGAAAGATGAAGATGGGCAGATATTGCGAAAGATCGACCACAAGCTTTCCTTAAGCGCCCCGAATATGGCGCGTACACCTAACGCCGCGCCAACATGACGCGATCTTGGGTGCGCCTCTAAGCCTCTATATCGCAGTGTGCAAGGGCGCGAATCGTGCAATTCCCACCACTCTCGATGCACATCATTTCATCATGGTCTTAATGGCCTTGTCTGTCGCGGCTCCATAAGGCGGTTTGAAGCCGCCCAATTTGGCGACATCGATCTTGGGTTGAGTGTAAACACTGCGGGCATGGCTAAACTCGCGGAAGCCTTCGACCCCGTGATAACTGCCCATGCCGGATGCCCCGACACCGCCGAAGGGCAAATCCTCCATCGAGACATGGAAAACGACATCATTGACTGTCACCCCGCCCGAAATGGTGCGGGTCAAAACATGCTCCTGCTCGCCCTTGTCAGCGCCGAAATAATAGAGCCCCAGTGGCCGGTCATTCTCGTTCACATAATCAACCGCTTCGTCGATATTGCGATAGGTTTTCACTGGCAGGACAGGACCGAATATCTCTTCCTGCATGGCCTGCATATCCTCGGTCACGTCTTTCAATATCGTCAGCGGCATTTTGCGTGAATTGGTGCTGGAAAAATCTTCATTGGCCGGATTGACTTCGATAACCTCAGCGCCCTTATCCCGCGCATCAGCGACCATTGATTGCAGCCGGTCGAAATGCCGATCAGTGACGACGCTGGCGTAATCATCATTGTCGAGCAACGTCGGATAGAGATTTTGCGCGCCCTCAGTCACGCCCGCAATCGCCTGATCCTGACTGTCCTCTGGCACGTAGAGATAATCCGGCGCCAAGCAAATTTGACCAGCGTTCAGCATTTTGCCCAAAGCCACCCTTTCGCCTGCAGCCGCGAAATCGGCGCTGCGCCCCATAAACACCGGAGATTTTCCGCCCAGCTCCAGTGTGACGGGCACCAGATTGGCCGCTGCCGCCTCCATCACCTTGCGCCCGGTCGGGGTCGAGCCGGTGAAAACCAAATGATCAAAGGGCAAGCCGGAAAAGGCCTGAGCCACCTCGGGGCTGCCGGTGAAAACAGCGCATTCGTCTTCTGTGAAAGTTTCGGCCACCAGCTTGCGGGTGAGCTCGCTCGTGGCTTCAGTAAATTCGCTTGGCTTCAGCATTGCGCGATTGCCCGCCGCGAACACCTGCATCAACGGACCAAAGCTAAGGTTGACGGGGAAATTCCACGGGCTGAGGATGCCAATAACGCCCTTTGGCTCAAACCGGAGTTCCGCTTTTGCACCGAGGAGCCCCAAGGGAAACTGCACCGAGCGTTTCTCCGAACGTGCCCATTTGTCCAAATTTTTCAGGCAATATTTGCCAAACCCGATCGTGCTGGCGATATCGGTAATCATGGACTGCTTGGGCGAACGATTGCCGAAATCAGCCGCCATCGCTTTGCACAAATCATCGGCATGATCGCTCAGCAATTTCATCGCCCGCTCGATCCGATTGCGCCGCATGGCAAGCGGTTCTGGCCGCGCAGCAGTGTGCGCATTACGCTGTTTTTCGAGCGTTTCCGTCATCGCGCCCAGCTGATTATCGGCCATTATCTTCTCCCGTTTGTTCCAGCGTTTTATTTGCTTTTGCTGCGCCGCAACACTAGTTCCGGCAGAACGAAGATATTCCAGAAAGCAAGGGATGACACAAGTGACACAATTCTCCGAAGCGGATCCGATCGTAATTCTTTCATTCGCGCGCACACCGATGGGCGGGATGCAAGGCGCCTTGTCGGATGTCTCTGCAACCGATCTGGGCGCTGTGGCAGTGAAGGCTGCGGTGGAACGCTCCGGTGTCGAGGGCAAGGCGTTTGACCGCGCCTATATGGGCTGCGTTTTGCCTGCTGGATTGGGTCAGGCCCCTGCCCGCCAAGCCATGGTCAAGGCCGGTTTGCCAAAATCTGTGCAGGCGACAACGGTCAACAAAGTCTGCGGCTCTGGCATGCAAACCGTCATTATGGGCGCAGAAGCCCTCGCCAGCGGCTCAGCCGATTATGTCGTTGCAGGCGGCATGGAGAGCATGACGAACGCGCCCTATTTGCTGAAAAAGCACCGTTCCGGAGCGCGGCTTGGCCATGACACGGCTTATGATCACATGTTCCTCGACGGGTTGGAAGATGCTTATGAAGCAGGCCGCGCGATGGGCACTTTCGCACAAGCAACCGCCAATGATTATCAGCTGACCCGCGAAGAGATGGACGCCTATTCGATCGAGAGCTTGTCGCGGGCCAATGCCGCGATTGAAAGCGGGGCATTTGACGCAGAAGTCGTGCCAGTGACCTTTTCGACCCGCAAAGGCGAGGTGACTGTCGAGCATGATGAGCAGCCTGGCAAAGGACGGCCGGACAAGATCCCGCAATTGCGCGCAGCGTTTGCCAAGGATGGGACAATTACCGCCGCCACATCAAGTTCGATTTCGGATGGGGCAGCAGCGCTCGTCCTGACCCGCGAGAGCTGTGCCAAATCCGCCGGTCAAACACCTGTTGCCCGCATCACGGGCTTAGCGGCTCATGCTCAGGAGCCGGCGGATTTCACGACGGCACCGGTGGGCGCGATCAACAAGCTGCTCGAAAAGGCTGGATGGAGCGTCGCGGATGTGGATCTGTGGGAAGTGAACGAGGCTTTCGCTTGCGTTGCGATGTTCGCCATGCGCGATATCGGTATCCCGCATGACAAGATCAACATCAATGGCGGCGGTACCGCGCTGGGCCACCCGATCGGGGCCAGCGGCGCAAGGATTATCGTCACGCTGCTCGGTGCACTCAAGGCGCAAGGCAAAACCAAAGGTGTCGCAAGCCTGTGTATTGGCGGCGGCGAGGCCACGGCAATTGCGGTAGAAATGCTTTGAGTAAGGGCGCGTCAAGGAAACCCACTCGCGCTACCTCAGCTATGCTGATTGCGCTGCTTCTTGCAGCCTGCAGCCAGAGCGGTGATAGCGCTGGCGATAGTGAAGCCCAGGGTCCAGTCGATCTAAACCCTGTCGGTGAATATGAAGCGATCATGTCGGACGGCCTCGTGATTGAGCAATCGATCCGCGCAGACGGGAGCTATCAAAACGCCAGCAATGGCGAGATCCTTGAAAGCGGCACATGGCAGATCAAGAATGGCGAGCTGTGTTTTGATCCCGAAGGGGTTGAGGTTGAATCCTGCTTTGCCGGCGGCAATCCCGAAGCCGATCAACGTTTTATGGTGCGCGATGAGACGGGCGAAATCACAATGAGCGTCCGCAAGGTAGAGCAGGAGGCGGTTAGTCCCGAAACCGTTGATGACAACGCCTCTGATGAGCCAGCGAATGATACGGCACCAGAGGCGGACCCGGCTGCGTCAGAGCAATAAGGTCCTCTGGCCCTTTGTGGGCAGAACCTAGTTAGTGGAACGCCTCTAGGGGGTGCCCGCACCCCATAGGCCGCTTTGCTTGGCCCAGCCCTTGCGCCCCTCTATATCGACTTCGCACCAGCCATTATTGCATACGCCCAGCTTGACAATAACACCGGCCTCTGCGCGCCATTTGATATTGGCGTCATCAGCCGGAAGCGCGCGGATCGGCAAGGGTTCGTCACCGATCACCAAAGCGCCCTGCTGCGGGCTAAGCAGGGTATTGACCACCCAGCCCTGATCACCGGCAGGGTCTTCGATCAAGCGCCAGCCTTCCAAGGTTCGGATGACTTTGACGGGCAAGCCCGGACGCCGATAAACCCATGCAATTTTGTAATCGCGACTGGGTCCGACACGCATGTTGAGCGTCGTTGCGCTGTCCCGGATGGTTGCCCAATAGGGGGCATCGCGCAATTGAGCCTGCGCAGGCGCATTGATCCCGCCAAGCGCGGCGAACACCAAGAAGGTAAGAGCAAGCAATTTGTTCATATTGCGTCACGCCATACCCGATTCGCCTTTTGCACCGCAACACGCAATCCGGAGCTGTCCCGCACAGCCACAGCTTGACCAACAGCCGTTACGCAGCCTAGCGAGGAGACGATGGCAAATCCTTCTCAAAGCCCTTCGGGTGATCGTCCCAAAAACCCGCGCGTGATCGTGACACGCCATTTGCTGCCCGAAATAGAGCAGCGGATGAACGAGCTGTTCGATGTCACGCTCAATCCGCAAGACACCCCTTTTTCGCGCGATCAATTGGCAGCGGCGATGAGCAACTGTGACGTTCTGGTGCCAACCGTCACTGACGTGATTGACGAGGCCATGCTGAACGAGGCTGGCGATGATCTGAAATTGATCGCCAATTATGGAGCAGGCACTGACCATATCGATTTAAGCGCGGCGGCCGCGCGCGGGATCATGGTCACCAACACCCCCGGCGTATTCACCGATGACACTGCCGACATCGCGATGGAGATGATTATCGGCATTCCGCGCCGAGTGCGCGAAGGTGTCCGTTTGGTGCGTGACGGGGAATGGACCGGCTGGGCGCCCTCCGCTCTGCTTGGCCGCAAACTCGCAGGCAAAGTGCTTGGCATTGTCGGCATGGGCCGAATTGGGCAAGCAGTGGCGCACCGGGCGCGCGCCTTTGGCCTTGAAATTGCCTATCACAACCGCAATCGTTTGCCTGAGGCGATCGAAAGCATGCTTGGTGCGCGCTATGTCGAAACGCTCGATGCGCTGATGGCTGAGGCCGACATTTTGACGCTGCATTGCCCGGCAAGCGATGACGCACACCATATGATCGGGGCTGACCAATTGGCCCGGATGAAACAAGGCAGCTGTCTGATTAACACCGGCCGTGGCGATCTGGTCGATCAGGAAGCGATGATCGCATCTTTGGAAAGCGGCCATTTGGCGGGCGCTGGCCTTGATGTTTACCCGGATGAGCCGAATGTCGATCCGCGCCTGATGGCCTTGCCCAATGTTATGACCCTGCCCCACATCGGCAGCGCAACCCAAGAAGGGCGCGCGGCCTCTGGCCATAAGGTGATTGCCAATATTCACATGTGGACGCGCGGCGAACGGCCACCTGATCAGGTTCTGACCGGCCTCTAAAGCGGCTTTTCATAGAAGCGGCTATGGGCATTTGCGCGGTAATCGCCGAAGGGACCGCGGGCATTGAATCCGTGTTTTTCGTAAAACCGGTTTGCAGCTTCAAAATGCGGCGGCGGACCTGTTTCCAGCATAAGAACAGGCAATCCGGCGTCGCGGGCCGTATCCTCGATCACGGAAAGGATGGCTGAGCCGGCGCCCATCCCTGCGGCATGCTCAGCCGTCCGCATGGATTTGACCTCGCCATAGTCAGCGCAAATTTTTAGCGCGCCAACGCCCAGCAACCTTGCCCCGTCCCGCGCAGCAAAGCCTGTGATTGCGGCGACCCGCAGCGCATCAAGATCAAGCGCGAAAACGCTATC
Source organism: uncultured Porphyrobacter sp. (assembly GCA_964505255.1). GTDB lineage: Bacteria > Pseudomonadota > Alphaproteobacteria > Sphingomonadales > Sphingomonadaceae > Erythrobacter. Next base: position 70,174 of record CAZDHB010000001.1, on the reverse strand, counting down.
CTCGGGCGAGGTTTCATACATTTTGCGCAAGTGAAATTCGACCAGCGCAATAACCTCAGGTTCGTGAAAATCGGTCAGGCGAACATCAATGTTCATCCCGGCGCCAAACCCACTCAGTCGCCGGTCAGAATACGTTCCACCAATTGTTTCACAGTCGGCGTGAACTTATTGGAATAGAACGGGTCCTGTTTAAACCGGTAAGCCGAATGCCCTGCGAAGGCGAGGTTTTCATCGACCGGCTCGCCATGAGCGATATTCTGCAAATTCTTCTGAATGCAGAAACTGCGCGGGTCGGCGAGGCGGCCCGTGGTGTAATCATCGTGATCTTTCCACGAGGAAAACCCGCAATGCGACAAACAGCCCATGCAATCGGTCTGGTCCTTGCGAATAACCGCTTGCTGATCGGGCGAGACGAAGACCAAAGTATCATCCGGCGTTTTCAAAGCCTCTGTATGACCAGCAGAAGCCCATGCTCTTGCGCGTTCCTGATCCTCGGCCGCGACCCAGAGCTTTTTGCCCTTGCCGCCAAAACCCAATTGCACTGTGCGGTCTTCGGTTTGCTCTTTCGAGAAATCGATTTGCCGTTCGCTGCGTTCGATCAGATCATACAGAAACGGATTTTTCACAGCAGAGGAATAAAACCCCGTCGGCGAAAATTTGTGCAGCAAGACATCGCCCGGCTCCACCTCGCGCAGCATGTCTTTCCATTCCTGAGGGATCGGGCTTTCCTCGGTCAGCAGCGGGCGCGTGCCGAACTGGAATGCGATCTTGCCCAGCTCTGGATTGTCGATCCAGTCCTCCCATTCGCGCAAAGCCCATACGCCGCCGGCCATGACGATGGCGCAATCCTCTGATACGCCTTCCTTGCGCATGGTCTCGCGCAAGGCCTGCACCCTTGGATAGGGGTCCTGCGGCTGCAAAGGGTCCTCGGCATTGGACAGGCCGTTGTGACCGCCCGCCAGCCAAGGGTCCTCATAAACAACCGCCGCCATCAATTCAGGCACCTTGTTATAGCTGCGCTTCCAAAGGGCGCGAAAGGCGCGCGCCGAGGAGATAATCGGCAGATAATGGACATTGTGCCGCGCCGCGATCTCGGCCAGCTTGTAAGGCATGCCCGCCCCGCAAGTGACCCCGGTGACCAGCCCTTTGGTGTTTTCCAAAATGCCCTCGAGCACCGCTTGCGCGCCGCCCATTTCCCATAGGACATTGATGTTGATCGCGCCTTTACCTCCGGCGATATCATAGGCTTTTTTGACTTGCTCAGTGCCGCCCTCGATCCCGTAGCGGATCAATTCCTCGTGCCGCTCGCGGCGGGTCTTTTGCGGATAGACTTGCGGGATGATCTCGCCGTTCTCGTCCGTGCTATCGGCGTTCACCGCACTGACCGTGCCAATCCCGCCCGCAGCCGCCCACGCGCCCGAGCTTGCATGATTGGTCGCAGAAACCCCTTTACCGCCCTCAATCAAAGGCCACACTTCGCGGCCCCCGTATTGAATTGGGCTCAACCCCTTAAATGCCATTAAATTGCTGTCCTCAAACTATACCGCATTTTTGCCGGACGGATCAGTCCGAACCCCCATTTTTCAGCACCGACCCACGGCAGGTCGAAATTTCGCCCGGAGCAGGTCTTTTGTCTGCTCTGGTGAATTGCGCGTAATACCCGGCAAGTTCCGGTGCGTTTTTAAATTTGTCGAGTTCATAGCCGACCTGTTGCAGCTCGCAAGACAGCAGCAATGGATCGATCCCATGTTGGTCGGTTGGCCGGTCGATATCAACCACAATCACCTTGCCCCCGGCCCGCAATGCCGGCCAGAGGCGCCAGAGGAATGCATAAGGCTCCTCCACCTCGTGGTACATGTGCACCATGAACACCCGGTCGAAACTGTCGCTGGGCAAACGCGGATCATCGGGCGCACCCAGTTTAATCGAGACATTGTCGAAACGCTCTCGCAAGACCCGTTCACCAAGCCGTTTGATGGCATCTTGATCAATGTCCTGCGCCAGAACCCGGCCTTCGCGTCCAACCCGCTCTGCCAACCGAACCGTGTAATAGCCATTACCGGCCCCGAGATCAGCAACCACCATACCCGCATCGATTTCGGCCAGGTCCATCACTGCGCGCGCCTCGCCGCGATTATCCCGCTCTGTCTCGGTCGAAAATTGATTCGAGCCCAGTAAGGACACCGGACGATCAGGCTGCGGAAAGTCGAGCGATGTCTCCAGCCTGTCGGAATCGACCTTCTTGCAGCCGCTGAGCGGTAACAGCAATGCCAGACACAATGCGGCCCAATACCGCATTATTCCGCATCCTCTACATCGACAGTCTCGCCGGTCACACGCTGCGCCAACGCGGCGGTGATGTAGGGATCAATGGCCCCGTCGAGCACATCATCAGGCGCGGATGAGGTCACGCCGGTGCGCAAATCCTTGACCATCTGATAGGGCTGCAAAACGTAAGAGCGGATCTGGTGGCCCCAGCCAATCTCGCTTTTCTCTTGATATTCGCCCGAGGCGGCGGCTTCCCGCTCCGCCATTTCCCGCTCAAACAGGCGCGCTTTGAGCATACCCATCGCGGTGGCGCGGTTTTTGTGCTGGCTCCGGTCGTTTTGACTGGCCACAACAATGCCCGTTGGCTGGTGCGTTATGCGTACCGCGCTATCGGTGGTGTTGACATGTTGACCACCCGCGCCCGAGGCACGGTAAGTGTCAATCTTGAGATCGCCCTCATTGATTTGGATATCGATATCATCATCAATAACCGGATAGACCCAGACCGAACTGAATGATGTGTGCCTGCGGGCTGAGCTGTCATAAGGGCTGATCCGGACAAGCCTATGGACCCCGCTTTCGGTCTTGGCATAACCGTAAGCATTGTCACCCTTGATCAGCAAAGTCGCACTTTTGATGCCAGCCTGCTCGCCGGCCTGATATTCAACTGTTTCGACCTTAAACCCGCGCCGCTCGGCCCAGCGGGCATACATGCGCAGCAACATTTCAGCCCAATCCTGACTTTCGGTGCCCCCTGCCCCAGCATGAATTTCCAGGAAAGTGTCATTGCCATCAGCCTCGCCCGAGAGCAAAGCCTGAACCTTATCCGCATCGGCCCGATCAGCCAGCTTGGCCAGACTGCTGAGGCCGTCATTTACGACATCATCATCGCCCTCGGCCTCGCCCATGTCGACGAATTCGATCGCATCCGCCATCTCGTCAGAAATTTCCCTGACCGTATTAATCGCCGTTTCGAGTTGTTTCTGTTCGCGGCTGACGGCCTGCGCTTCCTTGGGATTATCCCATAGGGTCGGATCTTGAACGCGCGCACTCAGCTCGTCCAAACGGCGCAAAGCATGGTCCCAATCAAGCGATTGGCGCACCAAAGCAAGCGCTGCCTCGATCCTGTCAATATGAGCCTGTCCTTCGGCCCGCATAATCCAAACCCCTTAAGTGACCATCTTGCCTTTGATCATACTGGTGCAGATCACTTTGATGATGATCATTCTGGTATTGATTGCTCTCGTTTCGTGACGCCGCTTTTCCATAGCAACAAGGCCAGCGGTGATCTCAGCGTCTCGCCGCGCAAAGTTTCACAGCGCCCTACTAAGCCTGCCTGAAATGTAAAGCCGAGCGAAGGGCTATCCTGTGTCAAACCCTCGCTCAGGCCCAGTGCGCGGACGCTAATATAGCCCGCCCTGATCCTCGACGAAATCCTCTGGCTCATCGTTTCGCTCAACGCTTCTTTGGACACTGCGCGTGGCAGAGCGGCGGTTTCGGATCATCGCCAATATTTCATCCCGCTTCGCCTCCAATTGATCGCGGCGGGTGGCAATCGGCGGCTCTGTATTAGGCTTAAACGCCTCCCAGATGACGGTGGCATCCTTGCCGGTAGACGGCGTACCGCGAAAAACCTGTTTGCCGGATTTGCGGTCAACCTTGATCATCCGCACTCCGGCAGGGGCAACCGCCGGCCGATCGGACCAGCGATCGCGCGTCTCGCGGATCAATGTCTTGATTATCGGCGCAGCGATGGTTCCGCCTTGGGCATAACCGCCCATATTGCGCGGGCGATCAAACCCGACATAAGCGCCCGCGACGAGGTCCTGCGTCCCGCCGACAAACCACACATCCTTGGGGCCAGTGGTCGTGCCGGTCTTGCCAAAAATCGGCAGTCCCAAATCGCGCAAGACGGTGGCGGTGCCGCGCTGAACCACGCCCTCTAGCATGTGCATCGTTTGATAGGCGGTGCGGGCATCCATGGCTTGTTCACCGCTCAGACCGAAACGCGGCATAGGCTGCCCATTCCAGCTAGGCATATTGCAGCCTTCACATGTCCGCTTATCCGCCCGCCAGATCACCTTGCCTTTGCGGTCTTGGACATAATCAATCACCGTTGGCGCGTTCAAACGTCCGTGATTGGCAAGCGCGCCATAGGCCGCCACAAGGCGCATCATGGTCGTCTCTTCAGAGCCTAGCGCGGTCGCGGCATAGGGATCAGCCTCGCCAATTCCCATACGCCCAATTGTATCGACAACATTATCCATGCCGGCCTGCATGCCAATCTGGACGGTCATGATATTCTGCGATTGCTCCAACCCATAGCGCAGCGGAAATTCGCCCGCGCGCCCGCCGCGAATGCATTTTTCCCCGCGCTGGCGGCCCTGATAGTAACAATAGCGCGAGTTATCGATCTGGGTTGAAGGGGTCATGCCATTATCAAGGCCCGTCGCATAGACAAATGGCTTGATGGTTGAGCCCGGTTGACGCTCGGCCTGAGTGGCGCGGTTGAAATCCGACAAACGGTAATCAAACCCGCCTTGCATCGCGACCACACGGCCGGTCTGTGCCTGTTGCACCAGCACGGCGCCCTGAGCCTCTGGCAAAGTGCGCACGCGGTACCCCGAACCGCTTTTCGAAACGGCAATGACATCGCCTGCCTTCAAGGCATTCGGCAATCCTGACAAAGGTGCCTCTTCCCCATCCGAAAAGCCGATTTGCGCGCTGCCTGCGCTGCGCTGAGTGACGACACCCACGCGCCAGTCCTCATAATTGACGCCGAGGTTGGAACTCGCCAACTGACTGGCCCAAGGGCCGTCATCGAAATCAATCGTTGCAACCGGGCCGGTCCACCCGCGCCGTCCGTGATAGCGCAGCAGTCCTTTTCTGAGCGCAGTCCTTGCCCCCTCTTGCAATTCCATGTCGAGCGAGGTTCTGACCCACAAGCCGCCCGCATAGACACTGTTTTCGCTATCCTCGGCCGTTTCGCCAAACTGATCGATCAATTGCCGCCGCACTTCTTCGAGGAAATAGCCCGCATCTGCCGATTGCGTGCTGCGCTGCTGCTTCAGACCAAGCGGCAATCCTTTCGCCGACGATGCCGCGCTGCCGGTGATGAAATCATTGGCGACCATTTGATCGAGCACGAAATTGCGGCGCGTAATGGCCAATTGCTCGTTCTGGGCTCGGCCATAACGCTCAGGTGCTTTGGGCAGGATCGCAAGAAACGCAGTTTCATGCAGGTCAAGCTCGCCAACGTCCTTGTTAAAATAGGCGCGCGCCGCTGCCTGAACCCCGAAACTGCGCCGCCCAAGCGGGATTTCATTGAGGTAAAGCGTCAGGATTTCTTCCTTTTCGAGCACGCTCTCTATGCGGCGCGCAAGGACCATTTCCTTAAGCTTACGAGTGACCGAATATTCGTCCCCTAGCAGAAGGTTTTTGGCAACCTGCTGTGTGATGGTAGAGCCGCCTACCGCACGCTCGCCCGAGCCAAGCTTTGTGACATAGTCAAACACAGCATTGACCGTGCCGCCCAGATCAACGCCCCCATGGCTGAAAAACGTCTTGTCCTCGGCAGATAAATAGGCCTCCACCAAAGGCTTGGGGAAATCGCTATATTGCAATTGCACCCGCCTCTCGCGGGCGTAGGAATGCACAATCTCGCCATCAAGACCGCGCACCACCGTTGGCAAGGGTGTTTCGTAATCCACAAGGCCATTGGCATCGGGTAATCCGCGCAACAAAGCCGCCCAAGCCAAAACGATCAGCGTGACAATCACGGCCAATGCGATCAGCACCACCCCAAGCCGGGTGCGGTTTTGCCAGCGCTCACGCAACCACGCCGCCAGCCCGCTCGCATTGCGGCGAATCCGGTAACGGAATTGATCAATGGTCGATGTTTCACTCATGTTTAAGCTCGTGCGTCCCTAATCTGGGTTTTTGCGCAGCCCTCTCCGGGGCCTTTTCAAGGGGATCTCTGTGTCGGGTTTTGGCGCTTATGGCAATCGTATTCTGGGCAAATCATACCATGCGATGCCGCAATTGCATCCCTTAGATGCCTCCTCCGATTGGCTGGCACAGCCCAAGGCCTCTTTGGGCCATGAACTTCATTTTAGGCGCTCATGGCGCTGCGGGAATTTCATCAAGATTGGAATTGCGCGCAAAATACACTCTGATCGCACTGCTGAGCGCCTCTGCAAAGCGCCGCCTCCCCTCTGCTGAGGCAAGCCTGCGGGCCTCATCCTCATTGGTGATAAACCCGCTTTCAAACAGCACTGAGGGCACATCGGGAGCTCTTAACACGCGCAAAGCCCCTGAGCGCTGAGCCTCCGGGTGAAAGCGCAAGGTTCCCCGGCCCTCCCGCTCGATCAAGCTGGCAAAGTCGCGCGACAATTCTTGCGTACGGCGCTGCGACAATTCGACCAGGATTTCGCCAACCGCATCATTATCCGAGGCAAAAGATCGGCCATTGATCATATCCGCATCATTAACCCGCTGCGCAAAACGCGCGGCGGCCTCGCTCGATGCCTCTAACGATAGCGTGTAAATACTCGCGCCAACGACATCCGTGGCCTCGCCTGCAGAATCGGCATGGATCGAAATGAACAAGTCGGCCCCTAGCCTGCGCGCGATGCCGTAGCGTTCCTCGTGCAAAAGGTATCGGTCGTCCTCCCGCGTGAGGGCGACGCGGGCGACACCCTCCTCCAGCAATTTGTCGCGCAGAGCGAGGGCAAGCCCCAAAACCAGTGTCTTCTCCTGAAAACCGGCCCCGCTCGCACCCGGATCATCACCGCCATGCCCTGGGTCAATCACGACGAGCGGGAGAACAAATTCACTGCCCTCAACCGCGGCGCCGTCCCCGGCAACTTCGGGCAGCGCCACGCTCTGGGCGGCAGGCAAAGCTATCCGGGCAATCCGCGCCTCAACCCCTGATCCGAAGCCGAATTGATAGCCCAGCACCACCAAAGCGAACAAAAGCGCAAGCGGCAACATGAGCAAGAGCAAGAGCGGAAATCGCATGGCCATAAATAAGCGTTAACTGTATTCAGTCAAAACACGCAATAAGGTTGCTGAACGATACCCACGGTGCTAGACCGCATTCAATCGAAGGCAGCAATCGCCGCTCCATTCCTTTGACAGGATACCTGCCATCGGCAGGAGGGCGGAGAGCCAGCGATGAAAAGGCGGGTAAAACCCTATTTGGACGATACCCGATACGAAAGGTTGATGCACGAAATGAACCATTCCTCCCCGAGGTTTCCCGCGCAGGCTTTGCCCCGCGCTGAGGAGCTAGCGGGCCGGATGGCGTCACAGCGACGCAGGGTCAATTCTGCAGACACGAACACACGGTCCCTCGCGGCAATCGCGGCGGACTGTTCGACACAAACGCGCCGCCAGATTGTAACCGGCGGCTTCCACACATTGACGCGCAACCGGTCCGGCCCCTTGGGTTGGCGGTCCTGCGCACGGAGAATTAATAATGGCAACGCGCATGCTAATCGATGCGCGCCACTCGGAAGAGACCCGGGTGGCGGTACTCAAAGGCAACCGAATTGACGAGTTCGATTTCGAATCTGCTGAACACAAACAAATCAAAGGCAATATCTATCTTGCCAAGGTAACCCGCGTCGAACCCAGCCTTCAGGCTGCATTCGTTGATTTTGGCGGCAACCGGCATGGGTTTCTCGCATTCAGCGAAATCCATCCCGACTATTACCAGATACCCAAGGAAGACCGCGAGGCACTTCTCGCTGAAGAAGCGGAGGCCGCCGAGGAAGAAGCTCGCCTGCGGGCCGAGGAAGAAGACCGGGGCGAATTACCCGGCGAAGAATATGATGCCGATGACGAAAGCTCTGAGGCTCTGGCAGAAGAGATCGCTGAGGCGGGTCTGGAAGAGATCGATACGTCTGAAAAAGATCATGTCGCCACCATCGAAGAAGGCCAAATGGATGGCCCAGAAGATGATGATGACGAAGATGATGATGAAGATGAAGATAGTGATGACGGGGACGACGACGGGGACGACGAACTAGACCGCGCTGCTGACGAAGACAGCGATGACGGCGATGAAACATCCGCCTCTGACGAGGATAACAACGATGATGACCGCGCCAAAAAACGCGGTCGCCGCGGCCGTGGTGGCCGCCGTCAAGGCCAGAAAAAGGGCCGCGGAAAAGGGCGTTCACGCGCCAAGGAAGTGGACGAAGTTCGCGCCAAGCGGATGGCATTGCGCCGGCGCTATAAAATTCAGGACGTCATCCAGCGCCGTCAGGTTCTGCTGGTTCAGGTCGTCAAGGAAGAGCGCGGCAATAAGGGCGCGGCCCTGACCTCTTACCTTAGCCTTGCCGGGCGTTACACAGTGCTGATGCCTAATTCCAGCCATGGCGGCGGGATCAGTCGCAAGATCAATTCGGTCAGCGACCGCAAGCGTCTGAAACAAGTCGTGTCCGACCTTTCCTTGCCCAAAAGCATGGGTTTGATCGTGCGCACGGCGGGTCTGTCGAGGACCAAACCTGAGATTAAGCGCGATTTTGACTATCTCGCCCGCCTTTGGGACGAAATTCGCGAGAAAACGCTTTCGTCGAGCGCGCCGACTCTGATCCATTCGGACTCAGATCTTATCAAACGTGCAATCCGCGATATTTACAATCGCGACATTTCCGAAGTCATTGTTGAGGGCGAGAACGGATATAAATCCGCCAAAGCCTTTATGAAGCTGCTGATGCCGAGCCATGCGCGCCGCGTGAAGGCCTATTCTGATCCGGTGCCGATGTTCCAGCGTTATGGCGCAGAAGATCAGCTCAAGGCGATGTATGATCCGATGGTCCAGCTGAAATCTGGCGGCTATCTGGTGATTAACCCGACCGAAGCGCTGGTCTCGATTGATATCAACTCCGGCCGCTCGACCAAGGGGCACGGGATCGAACAAACTGCGCTGTCGACCAATACGGAAGCCGCGGTCGAGATCGCCCGCCAATTGCGTCTGCGCGATATGGCCGGGCTGGTCGTGATCGACTTCATCGATATGGAGCGGCATGGCAACATCCGCAAAGTAGAGCGCACGATGAAAGACGCGCTCAAAAATGACCGCGCCCGCATCCAAGTGGGCCGCATTTCCAGCTTTGGACTGATGGAGATGAGCCGCCAGCGCCTGCGCACAGGCGTGCTTGAGGCAACCACTCGCGAATGCCCGCATTGCGATGGGACCGGGCTTGTTCGGACGGCTTCAAGCGCGGGCTTGTCGGCCTTGCGTTTGATCGAGGACGAGGCGGCCAAAGGCAAAGGCAGCGTCATCGCCTTGTCTGCCAGCACTGAGGCAGCGGTGTATCTGCTCAACACCAAACGCGCCGATCTTCAGGAAATCGAAGAGCGCTATCACGTCGAGGTGCAAGTCTTGCCCGAGGGTGAAGATGAAGGCGCGAAAATGTCTGTTTCCAGTTCTGGTCCGCGCCCGGCCAGCGCCCCTAAATTCACCCCCATTGTCGACGATGATGATGACGGTGATGATCCTACATTTGAGGCGGATGATGAGGATGAGGAAGATCGTCCTCGTTCGCGGCGTAGACGGCGCGGTGGACGCGGTCGTCGTGGTCAGAAATCGCAGAATGACGAACGGTCCGACGAGGCAAGCTCTGACGAGCAATCCGCCGAAGATCGCGAAGATGGCTCCGAGGAAGACCGCCCCAAGAAACGTCGGCGGCGCGGCAAACGCGGTGGACGCGGACGCAAACCGAAGACCGGCGCAGAAGGCGAATCGCAAGAGGCGGAGAACGCCGCTGGCGAAACGTCCGAGATGCCGGAGAGCGAACCGGATGAGGCCGCCAAGAGCGAGGCCAGTGACGGCGCACCCAAGAAGCGCCGCACAAGCCGCAAGAAGGCAGCCGACGCCGATGATGCCGCCGAAAGCGCAGCGAAAGATGCCGGCGATGCGGCTTCCGCTGATGATGGTGCGGCTAAGGAAGAAAAGCCCAAGAAACCGCGCAGCAGAGCCAAAAAGAAACCAGCGGACGCTGCTGATGGTGAAGTGAGCGAAGCGGCAGAAAAGCCCAAGAAAGCGCCTCGAAAAAAGGCGGCTCCGCGCAAAAAGGCGGAAGCGAAAGCGGCTGATGATGGCTCCGCAAAGAAGAAGGCTGCACCCAAGAAAAAGGCAGCCACAAAGGCTGAACCAGAAGCGAGCGACACAGGCGCAAGTGATGGCGATGCGAAACCGCGCAAAGGCTGGTGGCAACGCACTTTCGGTGAATAGGTTATGCCGTCAGTTTAAGGCCCGTCTGTTCAAGGCCAGTCTGTTCAAGGCCAGTCTGTTCAAGGCCCGTCTGTTCAAGGCCCGTCTGTTCAAGGCCCGTCTGTTCAAGGCTAATCAATCTGGGGAGCGGTTCTTTTGGGGTCGCTCCCTTGGCTTCTCAGCTGACGCTCAAGAAACCTCGGCGGCGGCT
>CAZDHB010000001.1:4156-59371 GCA_964505255.1 uncultured Porphyrobacter sp. | reverse complement strand
TTGGGGTCGCTCCCTTGGCTTCTCAGCTGACGCTCAAGAAACCTCGGCGGCGGCTTAAGAATTTGCGCCAAAAGAGGCCAGAGCTTACGCCCCGGCTTTGAGGCCAATACCCCATTCCATCCAGCCAACCGGCCTCGGCGATTTGGGCAAATAGGCTTGACCCAAAGGCTCAACTTCAAACCCGCTTCCGCGTAATGCGCTTCCGATGGGACGGGTCAAATGGCATCCACCGGCCAAACGCTTCCACGTCGGCTCCAACCGATCTTGCCATTTGGCAACACCGGGGTCTGGCGCGCGGCCATGCTCCAAAAACAGCAATTTACCGCCCGGCTTCAAGATCCGGCGCAATTCGCTCAGCACTTGCTTCGGATCATCAACAGAGCACAAGGTGTAAGTGCACACCGCATAATCGAATTGGCCCGATGAGAAGGGAATGTCTTCACCAATCCCTTCACGAATATCGGCCTGCCACCCCTTTGCTTCTGCTTCCTGACGCGCTCCGTCGAGCAATTTGGCGTGCGGATCGATCCCGCTAAAACTGGTGATTTGATCCTTTTGATAATGCTTTTGATTGATCCCGCCACCACAGCCAAGTTCGAACACTTTACCTTGTGCCATGGGCACAATCATGGCGCGTCGTTTTTCAATCTGACCTTGTGAACATGCCTTCGTGACCAACCGCGGCATGATATGCGCGTTGTACCAATCACCCAATCCCATCGAGCATCCCCCCTCTTCAGCCCACAGGCTATCACGTTTGCAAAGGGGAGCAAGACAAATGACGCGGCCGCCGCTCTGGCTGCCGACATTGGCTTGGATTACTTTGCCAAGGTCCCGTGGTGACGGAGCAATTTGGCAATCAGGCGCATATCAGAGCGGAGCGCTGCGCTGCAATCGGCTTCACTCATCAAAGCCCAGCGGCTGATTTGCGGCATCGAAATACCGACGCGCAAAGTACCAGACCATTGGCAATCGGAACGCACTGACTTGACCGGCTGGCCCAACCGCACACCGTGTTTGGCGAGCAATTTGTGCAGGACTTGCGCGTCATCAAATGTTCTCGCTGCGGGAAGGCTGGAAACATCCAAAGTCATCAGTGTCTGCATCTCGATCGGATGCTGCTCCATCGCAGCGTGATCACCGGGGCGATGGGGTTCGACAATGGGGAGGCCCAAAGGCACGCAAAGTTCCTCTTGAACCGCGCTGCGAAAAGCCTCGATAGAGCGGCGCACCGCCACTTTCGATAAAGCGCTGAAGCGTTCCAGTTCGAAAATTGACGCTGACAGTCTGAGCGCCAGGCCTTGATTGGCGCTGTCTTCCAACCGCTCTGCACCGGGCCAAGCCGCGGGCCATTCAGAACGCCGGAAAATATGGCTGAACCCTGCGGGGAGAGCGGACGATTGCGCCGCCACGCGCTGCGCCAAAGAGGCGGGCACAAGGGCAAAGCCGCTGAACGGAGGCCCACCCATAAATTTCGATCCGGTCAGGAAAACAATCGCATCCCGGTCCAGATAATCAGCCACCGCTCCGGGCGTAATGCGCGCCTGACACGCATCAATCACCAGCTGAAATCCGTGATTATACGCCGTCTGCAGACGGTCGATGTCAGCAAGGTTCGGTAAAATGAGACCGGTCTTTGATCCGTGCACAACATGAAGCAAGGCTTTGCGCCCCCCCATGCTGGCCACATCGAGTTCAGCCCTTATCTGCTCGGTAATTTGGGCCGAGGTTTGCACCTCGCCTTCCTCGCAGCGCAGCGGAATATCGGCGAGGCTAACCGGTCCAATCCCCTCCACCGCCTGCGCCGGTTCAACGTGATGACCCAATGCGGTTTCTTCCGCGAAATAGCGGCCATGCGCCGAATGGATACAGCCGCTGCCGACCTCATCCGCTCCTAACAGCACGTTGTGCACGCCGCCTGTGCCGTCTGCTGCGGCCAAGCTAAGTGCGACATATTCAAGATCAGTGCCCGATGGCGCAAAGACGATCTCAACATCACTGCTTAGCGCATAGGCAGCCCTGATCCGTCTTCGCAATTGGTCAAGCGCAGCGGCATAATCATAGGAGGTTTGGTCATGGGAACTTGCGCCAAAGGCACCGCTTTCGCGCTCAATCACGCTGCCGGAGCCCTCCACCTCTTGCCTCAAAAAGGCGAATGCCTCTGCCGAGATGTCATTCGCCGTAGAGGACGCATAAGCCGTCACGCTGCGCGGATAAGGGGCTGAGAGATATTTGTTGAGCGAAGTGCCGCGCTTGAGCGTAATTCTGGCATCACCGCCGCTGCACAGCAGGTCGATCAAATGACGCGCGGTTTCATCGAGTTCAAGGCCTTCAGCCGGCTGCGCAAGCGCGGGTGCCAAGGTAGTCATTGCGTATTATCGACCTTCTGCAAAAAATCTATCACCCGGTTCATACGATTTGACCTTGGAAGGGTGTGCTTGTGTTCCTATAGCCGCCGCGTCGATTAGGATAGGCTGAACACATCTTGCAAGAACCACTTTCCCCTTTAAAAATCCCGGCGTCAGCGAAAGAAGCCCTGCGCATATTGTTCATCGCCAAAAATGCACTTTGGGAGGGCGATCTGCATCCCGATGATGGAAATCACGGGCTATATCACCGTGAAATGCGCGAAGTGCTGGAAAACCTCGGGCTCAACCTCACGATCGACAACAAGTTTGAAGTCCTTTTCGACAAGCCGAAGGCGGATTTCGTCTTCCCGCTGCTTAACCGGGCGGGTTTTTTCAATTCTGAAATGCTTTGCCCGCTTCTGTGCGAGCGGGCGGGCATTCCCTATCTTGGCGCAAGCCCGATTTTGCGCGGGCTGTCTGATGACAAGCATTTGGCCAAGCAAGCCGCGCAAATTGCCGGTGTGCCGACAGCGCCATGGGCGATTTTTCGCAAAGGCGTCGCTTTTGATGGCGCGCGCTGCCCCGATGGCAGCCGCTTTGTCATCAAGCCCAATGCCTCCTCTGCCAGTTGGGGTGTTGAGGATGCGCATGACATTGAAGGGGTCGAGGCGGCCGTAAGCCGTGTCCATGATGACGGACATGATGCAATTGTAGAGCCATTCCTCGAAGGCAGCGATGTCGAAGTGCCCGTCATTACAATCGCGGGTGAACCGCAGATTTTGCCAATGATGATTTTCCGGCAAGCGGACCCTGCTCATTTGCGCAATTATTACGAGAAGCGTGATCTGGTTGATCGCAGCCAGAAATACTCGCTCGACCCGTTTGATCACCCCGAAATGACCAGCAAAATCAGTGAATTAACGCGCAAGTCATGGGGTGATTACCGCCCCTTTGACTATGGACGGTTCGAGTTTCGCGTCAATGAAGAGAGCGGCGAGGTGACTTTTCTGGAGCTTAATCTCAATTGCAATCTGTGGTCGCAAAAAGTCTTCGGCCGATCTGCTGCACTAATGGGTTGGAGCCAGGCAGAGCTGATTGAAACCATCCTTGCAGAAAGCCTCGCCAGACACGGTCTCATACCGCAGTAGATACGCAGCCCTTTGGGGCCAAATTACGGGGCGATTTCGTCCCCCTTCCAGTCAAAGACCTTGCCGCTATCATCCGCAGAAAGGCCGCTGATCACGCGCAGCAAATTGTCCGCTGATGCCGAAGCCTTGGTAAGCTGCCCCTCAGCCAGCCCGCTTTGGAATGGCCGGGATAGCTCAGTATCAACGGTGCCCGGATGCAGCCCGGCAATCACGGCCTTTGGATGCGTGCGCGCCATCTCGATGGCAAAGTTCTTCAATAGCATATTGAGCCCGGCCTTGCTGGCCCGGTAACTGTGCCAGCCTCCAAGACCATTGTCTGTGATCGAGCCAACACGGGCGGAGAGCGCGGCGAACACGCTGCGTTTATCTCTGGGCAAAAGCGGCAAGATATGTTTGGCGATCATAGCCGGCCCAATCAGATTGATCTGCAAGACCTCGGCCATGGCTCCTGCATCAAGCCTGCGCAATGTGCGCTCTGGCCCGCTGCCGTCTGACAGTGTCAAAACACCGCTGGCAACGATCACCGTCTGCGGCGCATGGCCGCGCATGGCATCAGCAGCCTCGGCAAGGCTCGTCTCGTCGCCCAGATCAAATGGCAGACTGACGATATTCTTTGCGGAAAATTCCTGTCTGGTGCGGGAGAAAGCATAAACGCGCGGCACCGTTTCAGCTAAGCGCACCGCCAAGGCTTTGCCAATTCCGCCTGATGCGCCAAAAACGGCCGCTGCTTGTCCAAAATCGCTGATCATGGGCATCATTTAGAGCGCAGCGCTGCCCGTGACACAACGCAATTTCGCAAAACCGCTTGTAGAAAACCGCAGCGCCGTTCCGATTGAAGCCAACCATCACCCATTACTAATTGATAAATAACGCTTTTCTTCAGCATCCAGTCAAAGCTCCCCCTCCCATTTTTGGCAGATTCTGGGCCTTGTACCTATCTACAATCACGTTAATGTCTTTTTTCGTATCTCCGGTGCATACAAGCGCCCGAACCAATCGTATCTGACTAAGAGACAATTCAGGGACAATCATGGCTACTTTCACTTTGCCCAAAAATTCCAAGATTCGCGCCAAGGGTCAGGTTCACAAGGCCGAGAGCGCGAGTAAGGTAAAGAAGTTCAAAATCTATCGCTACGATCCCGACACCGGGGAAAATCCCCGCTATGACACGTTCGAGATCGATGCTGACAATTGCGGCCCCATGGTGCTCGATGCGCTGTTCAAGATCAAAAACGAAATTGATCCAACGCTGACCTTCCGCCGCTCATGCCGCGAAGGAATTTGCGGCTCCTGTTCGATGAATATGAATGGGAAAAACGGTCTGGCCTGCACCACCGCAATCGAAGACCTGTCTGGTGAAGTGCGGATTACCCCCCTTCCCCATATGGATGTGATCAAGGATTTGGTGCCTGACTTCACCCATTTCTACGCGCAATATGCCTCCATTCGTCCATGGTTGCAGACGGTCTCAACCACGCCGAGCGGCAAAGAACGGTTGCAGTCGCCCGAGCAGCGGGAACAATTGGACGGTCTGTATGAGTGTATTCTTTGCGCTTGTTGCTCAACCGCATGTCCATCCTATTGGTGGAACCAGGACAAGTTCTTAGGGCCCGCGATCCTGCTGCAAGCCTATCGCTGGCTGGCCGATAGCCGTGATGAAATGACCGGCGAACGTCTTGATCAGCTGGAAGATCCGTTCCGGCTGTATCGTTGCCACACCATTATGAACTGCGCGAATGTTTGCCCCAAGGGTCTGAGCCCTGCCAAGGCGATCGCGGAGACCAAGAAAATGATGGCAGAGCGGCACATCTAGGCTGCCCCCCAATTCACACAATCGGCGCAAATCAATGACGCGCAAAGACGAGGTATTCGACAACTCGCCCGATCCGGATAATCCGGGTTGGAACCTGTGGCATTTGCGCGATGAGACCATTTTCAATGCAGTGGTCATGGGAAAGCTGATCGTCAGGCGCGAAGACCATGTTTGCCGTTTGCGCATGTTCCCTGAACGTCGCCACGAAAACCTCCAAGGCTATATTCATGGCGGCGTCACTCAATCGCTGATCGATATCGCCTTGTTTGCCACCATGCATACCGTTGGCACCGGCAATGCCGGTCCCTCGGTCACTCTGGAAATTTCGACGCAGTTTGTTGGTGCCGGTGATCCCAAGCAGCCGCTTGATGCAGTGACCGAGATCATTCGCGAGACGGGCAAGCTGGTATTCCTCAGGGGCGTCGCGGAACAAAGCGGCGACCGGGTGGCTGCCTATTCCGGCATTGTGCGCAAGTTCGTCGCCAAATAGGGGCTTTGGGTAATGCGGCTTGCATTCTCAGATACGGCGCCGGAAATCGCTCGCAAATGAGCGGTATTCTTGCCCAATTTGAGCGCTTGATTGCGGCTGGCGAGCTAACCGAAGATGCCGATCAGCGCCATGCAGCAACGCGTTTGAACAGTTTGCAGAAAGAATTGGAGGCGGAGCGTCCGGGCGGTTTGCTTGGACAGTTTTTCGGCACCAAACGAGCGCAGCCGCAAGGCATTTACATGTGGGGCGGTGTCGGGCGCGGCAAATCGATGCTGATGGATCTTTTTGTTGAGACATTGGCGATCAAACAAAAGCGGCGCGTCCATTTCCACGAGTTCATGCTCGAGGTGGATGCGCGCATGAAACTTCGGCGCGAGAGCGACCCGGGCGATCCCGTTGGTAAAACCGCTGCGGATCTTGCCGAGAATATACGCTGTCTCGCGTTTGATGAAATGGTTGTTACCAACACTGCTGATGCGGCGATTATGAGCCGGCTTTTCACCGCGCTGATCCGCGACCAAGGCGTGACCATTGTGACCACCAGCAATCGCCCGCCCAAGGATCTCTACAAGGATGGCCTCAATCGTTCGCTTTTTCTCCCCTTTATCGATTTGGTCGAAGACGAGCTTGAAACCATCTCGCTTAATGGACCGGTTGATTACCGGCTCAACAGAATTGGCAATATCGAGACCTGGCACAGCCCGTTGGGCGATAGCGCGACGGAGGCTATGCGAGAGGCGTTTTTTCGCCTGACCGATTACAACCCCGAGGATGCGCAGAATGTCCCAAGCGCTGAGCTTGCGCTAAGCGGGAGCCGGACTCTCCATGTCCCGAAAAGCCTCAAAGGTGTTGGCGTTTTCAGTTTCAAACGGCTGTGCGGTGAGAACAGGGGGGCGGCAGATTACCTCGCCCTCGCCCGCGCTTATCATACTGTGATTGTCGTCGGCATTCCTGTGATGGGGCCGGATCTGCGCAATGAAGCCATTCGCTTCACCAAACTGATTGATGCTCTCTATGAGATGCGCGTCAAACTGTTTGCCGCCGCCGACGCTGCACCGGACGCGCTCTATACCAAGGGCGATGGCAGTTTTGAGTTCGACCGCACGGTTAGCCGATTGATCGAAATGCAAAGCGAGGAATACATGGCTCTGGGTCACGGGCCAGAGGGATAGCGACCCGGCCTAACGGAGGCTTAGCTTGGAGGGCTTAGCTTGGAGGGCTTAGCTTGAAGGGCTTAGCTGGCCTTGGCTATGCGTGATTGGGCGCTAACCAATCGGTCCATCAAACGCAGGTCTTTCGCACCGAGTTTCAAGGCTGCATCGGCCCAAAGTTCGGTAATCCGGTTGAGCTCATCCAGCTCCAGATCCCAGCAGATCTTCATTGCTTTGCAAGAATTGACCAGCCCGGCGTGTTTGCGCGCAGACTTGCGAATAAAATCGCGCGTCGCCTGAAGACCTTCGCCATCCTCGGCGATATGGTGGACCAGACCCAATTCATACATTTGCTCGGCCGAATATGTCTCGTTGGAGACGATCAGACGATCGGCCATGGCGCTGCCCAGTTTCCGGCTCAGCAAAGCATGCGCACCCATCCCTGGGAACAGGCCGAACATCATCTCCGGCAGACCAAAAGTGGCGCTTCGCTCCGCAATAATGGTGTCAAACGACAGCAAAGCCTCAAACCCGCCGCCCAGCGCATCACCCTGCACCATGCCCACGGTAAGGATCGGCAGGCCCAGCCCGAAAATATTGCGATGAAGAATTTCGCAGCAGCGCCGACCATAATTGACCAGACCATCCCGGTCACGGTTCTCGATCAGGGACTTGAACAAATGCAAGTCACCGCCATAGCAAAATACACCCGGTGTGCGGCTGCCCAGAACGAGGAATTTCAGCGGAACACTCTCGGGGCCGAAACTTTCCCCAATCAAATTCTGCCAACGGACAAAATCAGTCAGTAACCCGCGATTGAAGGCTGGCCTGCCCTTATGCTGCATGAAGCTCCATAAGGTTTCTGTATCAGCCTCATAGAGGACATTGAGCTGCTCGAGCTTGAACAATTCCTCAGGGATATTCTGATGAGCGGAAGATTCCAGCGCAATCCTTTGCGCCGATGCTTCTCCGGCAAGCGCGGCGCTCATATCGGCCACGGGTTCGCCATCAGCAACCAGCGCCGTGTCATCTCCTAATCCAATCGCTGAACGTCCTTCATCCATGATACGTGCTCAAAAGCCTGCCTATAAAATCAAACCCAAACGCGTTTATCTTTCACAATTGCAGATACGTCATGAATGAACGCTATTTCGAATGTGTGACAAGTTGCCGAAAACAATTCAATCGGGAATTTCCCTCTAAAATTGAGGGACTTGGCGGTTAGAGCAACAATGCATCCTAAAACTGCGCTATATTTGCAACAGTTTGTTAACCATGTAACCCAAGGGCATCTAACGATTTTTCTAGCATAAGCAATTGCCAGAGGACTCGCGAATGGTCGCTTCGGCCAGAAACGTGCGCTTCGGCGATTTGGGCCAAAGAATCGCCGTTAAACCATCCATTTCCGGTCAAAACCTCGCTGCGGGCAATCCTGCGGGCCTCTCCTGCCAAGGGGCCTCTGAACCACTGAGCAATGGGCATAACGAACCCTTGCTTGGGCCGGAAAAGGATTGGGTCCGGCAAATAGCGTTGCATGGTGTTTTTGAGAAGCCACTTACCCTGCTTGCCCTTTACCCGCCGTTTTTCGGGCAGACTGGCGGCAAACTCAACGAGCCGATAATCAAGCAGCGGTTCACGCGCTTCCAGACTGACCGCCATGCTGGTGCGATCAACCTTGGTCAGAATATCGCCCGGCATCCAAAATTTAAGATCAGCATATTGCGCCGCATCAAGCCCGCTGCGCGCTGGTGCAGAATTCATCAAGTCGATCAATGGCTGCTCAGCGCGGTACTCACCTCGCTCCTTCAGCAGAGCCTCACCATATAGGGCGGCGCGTTGATCCTGCGTCATAATTGACAAGGCCTGCGCATAGCCTTCGGCACCGCTTTTCGCGAGTGATTGGAAAGTCGCTTTGGCTCTCAGATATTGCGGCGCCCAGTCCGCTTTAGGCCAGAATTTGCCAAGCCCGCCAAACACAGGGCCGCGCAGAAAGCTGGGCAAAGCCGCGCGCGCTTGTTCCTCGCGGTAATGGAATACATGGCGGCGGTAACCGGCCAGCGCCTCGTCCGCCCCGTCGCCGGATAGGGCTACGGTGACATTCTCGCGGGCGAGCGCGCAAACCTGCAAAGTGGGCAAGGCCGACGCATCTGCAAAGGGTTCGTCAAAGATGCGCGCGATCCGGCCGACATCGGCCATGCTGTCGGCGGACACGATTTTCTCATGATGCTGCGTTCCGAAAAGCTGCGCGACCTCCCTCGCATAGCTGGTCTCGTCAACCGCCGCGACATCAAAGCCGATCGAACAGCTTTTGACAGGCTCTCGGCTGGCCTCTGCCATCAAGGCCACAACGCTTGAGCTATCGACACCGCCGGACAGAAATGCGCCCAATGGCACTTCGGAGACCATTCTGCTGGTAACGCCTTGCTGCAGATGATGGAGCAATTGCGCCGAATGATCCTGAGCCGAGCCTTTGACCCGGTTTTCGAAGGAGATATCCCACCATTGCTGCGACCGAGCCGGTGGCTCGCCCGATTTCAGCAATCGGTAATGTCCTGCCGCCAGCTTTTCCGCGCCCTTCAGGAAACTGCGATGATCGGGAACGTACCCCCACGTCATATAGTCCTCTATCGCCAGAGGATCGACGCTGCGCCGCATGAGCGGGTGCGCAAGCAGTCCTTTAAGTTCCGAGGCAAAGGCGAGGCTGCCGTCTGACAATTGCGCCGTGAACAGCGGTTTTACACCAAGCCTGTCGCGGGCCAGAAAGAGCTGCTTGGTAGGAAGGTCATAAATCGCAAAGGCGAACATGCCATTGAGCCGCGAAAGGCAATCCGGTCCCCAACGCTGCCACGCGGCAAGGATCGTCTCCGTATCGCCTTCTGTGCGAAACTGCGCGCCGCCCGATTTCAGCTCTGCACGCAATTCGCGGTAATTGTAAATCTCGCCGTTAAAGACAATCACCGCGCGTCCATCAGCCGAATGCATCGGCTGGGGTGAGCCTTCGAGATCGATGATGGACAATCTGCGGTGGCCCAGCCCAACTCCGCGTGTCGTCCATACGCCCGATCCATCCGGACCGCGGTGCGCGAGGACATCGCACATTCCCTCAATCCGCTTGGGATCAACAGGCTTGGGCGTGCCGCAATGAAAGATGCCTGCTATTCCGCACATGGGCTGAGGCTTAGCCGCTCACAAGGCCAGCAGCCAGTGCTGCCGCCGCGCTCATCCCAAAGATCATGGCGATACATGCAAAAGGTGCCATCGACCGTTTTTCCTGAGCCGCAAGCCAGCCAAACTCGGCAAGCTCAGCAAAAGTGTAACCCGCATCCTCTGGTTCCCGCTCAAAATAGCGCCATGCCCCGCCGATCAGGATCGCAATGACGATTGCGAAAAAGACCCAGCCATAAACGATGTGATCAAACCCTTCGGCAAATTCGATACCTTGGCTTTGCGCAATGAAGATGGTTCCCCATGCGCGCACGCCATTGGCAAGGATGGGCACAATGACACAGGCGAGCATGAAGGCGGCACGCTTGCGCCAGCTGTCAAAGGCGGTGAAACAAACCAACACGCCCAGCGTCACCATGGCGATCAGGAATTTCACGCCTGAACATGCCTCGGCAACAATAAATAGGCCAACCGGCGTATCGATGTAGATCCCATTGATCGAGGCTGGGATGCCGCTGAGGCGGGTCAGAAAGATCGTGATCTCTGCTGTGACGCCCTGAAGCGTCGGGATAAGTTCGTCGCCAAACGGCACCAATGCGGCCATAAAACCGAGTGGCAGCAAGAGCATCATCACAGGCCTAAGGCCAAGCACGGTTACAACCGCCGCCTGAAGAGCCGCCACAGCGCCTGTATGGGCGAACAAATTGATCCCGCTGATTTTGCCCACAAGCCAGAGGCCAAGCGCGAGAGCGAGCAGGATTAAGCCCGGCCAAAAGGGCTTTGGCTCTGCCTTCATGATTTCCTCGCGGCGCATCCATACCAGCCACCCGATCAGCGCAGGGACCAAGAGGATGTGGCTATAGGTGTCGATGTTCCACCACTGGTGCAGCATCTCGCCCCATTCGCGGTAAGCGATCGCGATCAGCGCCGCCCATCCCAGCGCAAGCCTAGTCAAGGCGGTCTTCCACTCGGGGGTTAGGCCTTCCGCAACCGGTTCAGCCTGGGCCATAATGGGTTCAGGAGACATGACTGATTGTCTCCTTGTGACCGGGCGTATGACGGTTAGACGAAGCATCCTCAGCCTGCGTCAGTGCCGTCCCCAACATCTCATCAAGCCGCGCATAAATCGCGTCCCAGCTCATCGACTGCTGCACAAATTTGCGGCCCGCTTTGCCCATTTTTTCGCGCGCAGCCGGATCGGCCATAAGTTTCTCCAACGCCGCTATCATGGGGCCGGTCTCAGCATCGCAAATTTGGAAATCGCGGGCATCTTGTGCTGCAATTCCTGTTGCGGCTTCAGGTGACAAAAGCACACAGCGTTCCATCGCCATCGCCTCCAGCACCTTGTTCTGTACGCCCCGCGCAATCGACAGCGGAATAAGCACAATGTCTGCGGATTTGAGGAATGGCCGAACATCGGCCACCTCGCCCCATATACGCACGCCTTCTTGCCCGCCTTTGCGGCTGTCTTTCGCCAATAAAGCGTCAAGCGGCGCTCTCCCGACAACGTGAAACGTCGCATTGCTCCACCGCTTGCGGATGTCCGGCATCAGATGGTCGATCACCCACATCGCTGCCGCATGATTGGGCGGGTAATCCATCTGACCGGTGAAGACAAAATGCGGGCCCTCACTGCCAGCAATTTGCGCATGCGGCGCGGCGCTATCGGGATTGAAGAAATCGGCATCAATGCCATTGCCCAAAGCCTCTAGTGCGGCATTGCCAAGGTTCGGCAATCGCGAGCCGAGCAGCTCCGCTTCGGCGTCCGAGATCAGCAAGGTCCGATCAGCCCGCCGAACAAGGCGCTCTTCTTCGGCTGAAAGCAGCCGGTCCTCGCGCGCATAAAGCCAGCTTTTCGGCCAGGCAGCATCCGCTGCATAATCGGCAAATTTGGCGCTATCCACGTCGCACAAATCAATAATGACCCGCCCCGCAAAATCGTCCGGGACATATTGACCCATCTGACCTGAGAAGACGAAAATCATATCGATGTTACGCTGTGATAGGGTCTGGTCTACCCACTCGCGCAAGGCGGCATCGTCGAAGGCGGTGAGGCTGACGGGTTTGCCGCTGGCCGCTGCGTGCAGCCCTGACAAGACCAGCGGGGTCTCGCGGGTGATCAGGCAATGGCTCTCGGCACAATCGGCCAAAGCGCCCTCTTGCGCCCGGTCGGCCGCATTCTCCGCAAAGGTGCCGACATGGACCTTGGCCGCCTTGGCCAAGCCTTTGAGCAAATGATGCGAGCGAATTTTATCCCCGCGATCCGGCGGAAAGGGGATCCGGTGCGCCAGAAACAGAACCTCTCGCATTAGCCCAGCCCGCGTGCGATGAACGGTCCGATCCGATTGGCCACACTCAGCGGCAGCCGTTTCCACATATCAATCCGCGCCGCATATTTGGCATCAGTGGGATCGATGTTGCGCGCCTCTTCGCCCGATGCTTGCCAGCTTGAATAGGTCAGCGGCTGAGGCTCAAAACCCCAATTTTTCTTAAAGCTGTATGGGCCGCTGCCAGTCTTGGAGCGACCAAAATCAAACTGCTTTGCACCCTTGCGCCGCGCATGACACATCAGTTCGTAATACATCCGCTCATTGGCGCGCAGCCGGCGAGCAGCCCAAATTCCGCCGCCCCAATACGGCATAACCGCCCCGTTATGATAAAGGGAAAGGACGCTGGAAATCGGCGTATCACCCTCAAAAACCGTCAGAATATCCGCGCTTTCACCGAAAGCATCCAGCACGCTGTTAAACAGGCTGCGCGGAAAAACAGGCGTCCCCAAATTGCGCACGCTTTCTGAATAAACGGCATAATGCGCCTCGCGGTCGCTCTCGCTCTGGCCAATGCGGATATGCGTATCGAGCTTTAGCCCCTTGCGCACTTCGGCCCGGGCTTTGCGCGGGATGGCCAGCAATTGCGCCTCGTCATCATCCGCCAAATCAGCGACGAACCCGCAATGAGTTTCGCTCGTCTGAAACCAGCTGGCTGGGGCATGTCCGCCGCGCAGTTCCACGCTGCTGATCGCCATCCGCCGTGCCAATTCCTCAGCCGCCACGCACAGCATCTCGGCCTCGCGAGGATCAGCCGCAAGCGGACCGCCATCCACGCCAAAGCCGCTGGATACCAATGCACGGCCAAACAGCGGCGAATGCATTTCAGTGAGAGGCAGCCATCCAAGCAATGCGCCTTCACGCGCCAGCATCAAGCCATGCGCATGATTTCCGGTCGAAGCCTCGATTGCTTTGAGCCAAAGCGGCCTATGAAACGGGGAAGCACCATGTGAAGCCACGAAGGCGTCAATCCGCGCGCATTCGTTCGGGTCGCGCAAATCGGCTTGCGTCACCAATCCGGCGTCCAAAACGCCGCCAAGGCTCACCGGAGCATTCATGCGGCCATGCTAACGCAGCGCGTCGCTTCGATTTGGGCCAATTGGTCCATCCGGCCCCAAGCAAAATCCTCGGTCAGCTTGTTCAGCTTGCCAGCCATGGCATCCAGCTTGGTGTAATGACGCAGACGCGATTTGATCGGTGCGCCCTCCACTCTTGGTTGGTCGGGATCGACTTCCCAAGGATGGAAATAGAAAATTGCCGGGCGCTGTTCGGTCTTGTTGACCTGATTAATCGCCCAGCTGGTAAAGGCATAAGGCAGAACACGGAAGAAACCGCCACCACCAGCAGCCATGCGGCGGTTACCCAAAACCGCCGTTGTGACGGGAATTTCCACCAGATCTGCGCCGTCTATGGGCCGGAACGCAAATCGCGGCGCCTCTCGCCAACCATAATGGTCATGCGCCAAGGGCGCGACACTGGAGGAGTAGAGATACCCCTGTTCAGCGAGAATTTCATGCGCCCAAGGGGTGCGCTGATCGATTGAAAAACTGGGTGCGCGGTATCCAACGACAGGAGTGCCGCTGGTGTCCTCCAGGATTTTGCGCGTCTTGGCCAAATCCTCGGCAAATTGCTCTGGCGACAAAGTGAACACGCGGGCATGGTCATAGCCATGGCTGGCAACCTCGTGGCCGCGCTCGGCTATTGAACGCATGATCTGCGGTTCACGCTCAGCGACCCACCCAAGAGTAAAGAATGTCGCCTTAACCTCGGCCGCATCAAACAGGTCCAGAATGCGCGCAACATTGTCCGCCACGCGCAGGTCTAGCCCATCCCAGTCGGCACGTTTGATCGTGTTCTCGAATGCGCCCACCTGAAACCAGTCTTCGACATCGACAGACAAGCCATTAATCGGCAAATTCGGCATAGCCGCGCGCTCGTTCACGCTCATTCTCCCCGGCGAGACCCCAAGGTCATGCGGCCTCGCGTTGGCCATTGCTTTCAAAAAATTCGACCAGTTTCTCAAGGACGTTGCGCAAAGAGCTTTCCTGTTCGTCAAGACGCATTTCCATTGCATCCAACCGTTTGGTCAAAGCCTCGGAAAGCTCCGCGCCCTCGCTCTCTTGCATAGCATTGCGCAGCTCGGTGATTTCCTCGCGCATTTGCTGCGCCTCTTCATCACGTTTGGCCAATTCCTCTTTGAGAGTGCCAAGCTCCGCCAGTTCTTCGCGCAGCTTTGCAGTATCAGCATCGCGTTCGGCAAACGCCTCTTCGATAGCGCGCAATTGCGTTTCGCTCAGCTTTGCCTCGACCGGGGCTGCATCACCCGCCGCGACCCCGGCAACCATAGCGCCGCCAACCGCCGCGCCGCCAGCCAATGTGGCGGCCTGTGCGGCCATGCGGGCTTCTGCAACCGCATGAGCGGCTGGCAAATTCTGATTAGGCAGCGGCCGATATTCCGCCTCAAGCTCTTGCTCGCTGTCATCGCCGCTCATCTCTTCGATAACCGATTCCAGCATACCAGGTTCAAGCACCGATTGTTGCTCAACCGCGCCCAGCAGCAACAAACGCGTCATGATCTGGTTGATCTTGCGCGGGATGCCGCCGCTTGCCTCATGCAGCTTTTCCCAAAGCCCATTGTCCAATTCCGGATTGCCGTCCCAACCGACATGCTCAAGCCGGTGGCGGATGTAAGGCTCAATCTCGCCGATCTGCATCGGCTCTAGGTGATGGGCTGCAATGATGCGCTGGCGCAATTGCTCCAGCTCTTCTGATTGGGCAATCAGCTTTTTAAACTCGGGTTGACCCAAGAGCAGCATTTGCAGCAGCGGATGCGAACCCAATTGGAAATTCGACAGCATGCGCAATTCTTCAAGCGCCGCAATCGACAGGTTTTGCGATTCATCAACGATCAGCAAGCAGCGCTTACCCTCGCGCGCAGCATCATGAAGATGGTTTTCAATCGCGGCCAAAGCACCTGCCTTGTCGCGGCCTTCGACATCAAGACCAAACGAGCGCGCGGCGACTTGCACCATTTCTTCGCCGTCGAGCGCGCTGGTCACGACCTCGGCCACTTCCATCTGCTCATCAGCAAGTTTCTGCTTAAGGTGCGCCACAAGGGTTGATTTACCCGCGCCCACCTCGCCGGTGATCACGACGAAACCCTCGCCCTGATTGAGGCCATAGCCCAGATAAGACAGCGCCTTTTTATGCGTCACACTCTCAAAATAGAAAGCGGGATCAGGCGTGAGCTGGAATGGGCGCTCTTTAAGGTTATAAAACTCTTCGTACATCTTGGAGATGTCCTCTTGCAGAAATCAGTGCAAATTAGAAGTCATAGCGCAGACCGACCAGCGCAGAGGCGACAGTCAGATCAGCATCGGTGAGATCATTTTCGAGATAATTCAGGGCAACAGCCGAACGCGCCGACAAGCCGCTGAGTATGCGGTGATTGTATGAAACGGATGAACCAAGCGCAGTTGTGTTACCGCTGCCAGCAAATCCGCTGTCGAAGTAGTTACCGTAGGTCGCCACTGTGAAATTGCCATTGGTGCCGACCGCGCCGCTGAGCGAGGCTGCCACGAAGTAGCTTTCATCGACAACGCCATTGGCACCGGCCAAAATGGTATTTTCCGCACCGATAAAGCTGCGGCGATCATACCCAGCGCTCAGCCCTGCCGTCATGCGGCCGATCTGGCGCGAGAAATTGGCTGCGACGCCGCGGCTGCGGAAGACCGACGAGCGGACCGAGCCAAGCAGGCCGCTAAGGCAATTGCCGCCTGATACTCCGTTAACACAGCCAACGATGTCGCCGCTGATCGGATCGCGGATCACATCAAAATTCACCGGCAAGGCCGCGAGCGAATTGCTCAGCTGGCCGCCCAGCCCTGAAATCCCGTCATAAAGCGAGATCCCAAGATTTGTATCGCGGCTCGGCTGCCACGAGAAATTGCCGTAATACGTCTCGCTATCGTAGCGGCGGCCAAAACCTGCCTGCAATTGCGTCCGGCGACTTGGGCGCCAAACCACACCCACGTCCCAGATAAGGCCTGTCGCATCAAATGCGATAGAACGCGGCGAGGCATCATCGGTTACCAAACGGCCATCATCGCCAAGCACAGGGACACCATTGGCATCGAGCAAAGCATCACGGCTTGAAACCTCTACGTCCTCGTATCCAAGACCGCCAACCAGAGCCACCGTGGGTGTCACCGGTACGGTCACATCACCGCGAATATGCGCATCGCGCACCCTTTGGTCGAGCGCGTTGATATCTTCTTGCAAGAACCCGGCGCCAACACCCACGCCCACAGGCAAAGGTTCGCCGGGGCGCGTACCGGCGCGGACCTGCGCGCTGTGTGATACACTGCTGTCAAAGACATTGACCGGCGCGCCGGTGGTGGCGGAGAAATTGGGTGTTTCAACCCGTGTGTAACCCAGCCTGTAACTGCCCGTCACATCGACATCACCGGCCCGTGTCCTGACCGATGGTCCGGCAAAGGCTGAATAGGTTTCAGAAGTCGAATCGCTGCCCGTCAGCGGGTTGATGACATTGCTGCCGTCGGCATCAATCTGGCTGCGGCTGGCAAGTCCGCCAGCCTCGAAGGTGACCGCGTTTGGCACAATGGTCGTCGAACCGCGCGCCACACCGGTCAGCACATCACCGCCAAAATTATTCGTATCATCACCGTAAGCGATATTGCGTTCATACCGCAGCGAAACACTGGCAGCATTGCGGCGTCCGGCAATGGCCGTATCAACCCCTACCGCAAGCTGGGTAAAGGTGACCGTGTCATCATCTGGCGACAACTCGTGACTAAGGATCTGGGAAGCCTCGATATAGGGGCTAATCGACGTCCGCTGGCGGCGCTCGCCGCCTTGGGCAGAGCCGCCTTCATCCGCGCCTTCTTCATCGCCAAAGCCAACATTCTGGCCCGAGATGGATTGCGCAGCCAAAGGTGCCGGCATGACAGCCGCCATGCCCGCAGTGATTGCGATCAGTGAAATCCGGTTTCGCATGATGCTACTCCCCCTCTCCGTAGTAACTGCCAAACTTCCGCCCACTCGGGCTGAAGGTGACGTCATTGAGCAGCAAGCGCACATCGCCGCAGGCCGACAACAGATCCAGCGCATCCTCGATTGAGGCTTGTCCGGTTTTGTCAGCGCGCGCGACAAGCAGCGCTTGCCCAACATGTTTTGCCAATTCCGCAGCAGGCGACGCGGCCAAGGCAGGCGGGCTGTCAAACACCACCATGCGCGAAGGCGCGCTGCGGGTCAGTCTGCTGAGCACTTCCCAAGTACGCTCGCTCGCCAGATATTCGCTATCCCGGCTCGTCCGGGCGCCAGCAGGCAGCAGCCACAGGCCCGGCACATCAGTGCCAACGACAAGGTCTTCGACGTCGATGTCTTTATCGGCCAACGCATCCATGAACCCAGGCCCGTTTTCGAGACCAAACGCAGACATCACAGACGGATTGGCAAAATCGGCATCAATCAGCAGAACTTCGCTTTCGCGTTCGCCCGCCATAGCAAGTGCCAGATTGACCGAAACAAAGGTTTTGCCATCGCCGGAGTGAGCCGAACTGATCAGAATACGGCGAGATTGCGCCGTTTCTTCATCCTCGGCAGTCGCCAGGATTTGACGCTTGATGATCCGAAATTCCTCGATCAGCGCGCTCGTGCCGCCATCGGGGTTGATATAGCCTTGCTCGGACAAATGAACCCGGTCGATCTCGTGCCGTTCGCCCTTGAAGTGGACTTGCGGGGCGGTCGACTCAGGCCGTTTCGGCTTGGGTTGACGCACGGGTGGCTGAGCCGCTGGATTGAACTGACCCTGCGGCGCATAATGCTGCGGCGCACGGCGGTCCGGCATGCCATTGGGCATGACGCCCGGCTGCATCGTTTGAGGCGGCATTTGCTGCTGCGCTTGCTGAGGCGCTGGCGCTGGATCCGGCTCGCGCTTTTTAACCGCTGGCATCCGCTTGCTGCTTTCATCGGCCAGTTTCGAAGGCATTTTGGCGGGCGACAATTTGCCCAGCCCAAACGAGCCGCTTGCCCGTTCCAGCAAACTGCTCGATTTCGACTTTGCTGCCTTTTTGGCATCGCCCTCAGTGGGGACATCAATTTTCGATGGCTTGTTCATGCTCATCTTCCCCTCAGGCTACCGAGCCGACTTGGATAAATTCAACGACCAGCAGCAGGACGCAAATGGCAACCAGCGCTGCTGACGCGCCCACAAACTGTTTGAAGCGCTTGCGTTCGTCACGGCGGCGATCGGCAGTCATCGACCGCGACACCGTCCCAACGACAGGCAAGTCAAATGTCCGCTCGAGCTTGTCTGCTGTGATAAAGGAGGACCCGAGTTGGCCCTGCACAAAAGCCACACCGGCCCCCGCAGCCATGCCAAGGATCAGCACACCGATCAGCAGCAATGGACGGTTCGGCGCAGCCGGGCTGCGCGGCAAATTCGGCGGATCGATCACTTGGAACGAGAACGCGCTACGTTCTGTCTCGACCTGACCGCGCAAACGCATCTCTTCACGGTTCTCGAGCAGCTCGTCATATTTGTCTTTCAGCACTTCGTAATCGCGGCTGATGCGGTTGGCTTCGGCTGCCACAGCTGGCTCTTCGGCCTGCGCCGCGATCAAAGCCGAAATATCGGATTGCAAAGCGGCCTTACGGGCTTGCAATGCCTGCAAATTGGCCTGACGCTCTGCGCGGATCGACAAAAGCGCTGAATAGGCGGGGTTTGGCGAGCCTACTGTGTTCGGATTTTCGGCCCGGGCCTGCGGCTCAAGCAAAGCGACCTGACGCTGCGCAGCGGCAACATCGGGGTGGCTGTCGGTCAAACCGCGAGCCCGCAAACCGGCCAGCTGAGAACGCGCCTCGGCCAAAGCCGCGCGGGCGCTGCCGACCTGATTGTTGGCTGATCCTGCCAAAGTCCGCGGAGTGCCGGCCACTTGACCTGCAATTGCGGCCAAAGCCGAGGATGCAGCAGCAAGGTCAGCGTCTACGCCGCGCATTTCCGTGCGCAAAGTCTGCAAGCGGGTCGATACGCTGGTGGTGCCACCGACGAGATCAGGATATTGGGTTTCGAAGGCAAGACGGCGCTGCTCAGCCGCTTCCAATTCGCGTTTGCGCGCCTCCAATTGCTGATCGAGAAACACCAGTGTTTCCGCAACCGAACCGCGGTTGCCAGCAATGTTCTCCTCGCGGAAAATATCGATAAGTTTCTGAATAACTTCCTGCGCAAGCTTGGAGTTTTCAGCATCGGACAAGTCCGCTTTGCCAACCGTCGCGCTCAGTTCAAACAGGTTTTCCTGCTCGCTTGAGACTTCGACGTTTTCCGAAAGGTCAGCAACCGCCTTCTCGAGCTCTGGCTGTGTTTCCACATCCTCGCCCAGCTTGGTCGCACGGATCACCTTAGTCAGGTTGATACCGCTCGCCAAAGTCTGGCGAACACGCGTTATCTCTTGCTTGCCGTCGCCCGAAATATCGAGCTGTTCGGTCAGCACATCGTCAATCTCGACGAAAATACGCGCCTTACTTTCATAACTATTGGGGATCAGCGCAACAATCAGCCAACCCAATGCGCACACACCCCAAGCAACTGCGAGCGCAGTCCAGCGGCGGTTCCACACCTGATAAATGGCGGCGCGCAGTTCTTCAAAGACTTCGTTCATATCGAAGCGATCCTTAGAATGCCGATTCCGGAATGATAATCACGTCGCCGGGCCGCAACAGCACGTTCGCCTCGCTATCGCCGCGTTTGAGCAGGTCATTGAGCCGCAAGGCATATTCGCGCTGCTGACCCGATTGTTTGTCGAAACGGATGAGTTTGGCGCGGTTACCCGAAGCAAATTCGGACAAGCCGCCAACCGCGATCATAGCGTCGAGCACAGTCATATTGGCGCGGTACGGCAGTGATGCCGGTTTTTCCGTTGCACCGACGATCCGTACCTGCTGGCTGAATGTACCGGCAAATTCATTGACGATCACAGAGACCAGCGGATCTTCGATATATTGCGAAAGCTGGAGACGGATGTCTTCCTCGAGCATGGACGGGGTCTTACCCACAGCGGGCATATCTTTGACCAGCGGGATCGTCACCCGGCCATCGGGACGCACCTGAATTTTATCCGCGCCCAGTTCTGGATTGCGCCAGACATGGATGGTCAGATTATCGAGCGGCCCGATCACATATTCCTCACCAGGACCTTCTTGCAGGGCAACAAAGGTCGCAGGCGGCAATTCTCCCCGCGTGGTGGTGCTGCACCCTGCCAAGGCAAGGCTTGAAATGGCCATCGCAGCCAGTGCGGAAGACGTCTTTTTGAAGTTCATTTGTCAGGTCCCTGAACACCGTTTGGAGCCTCACAATACGCCTTCAGACGCATTCTTAGCTCCGGTATCTGGCGACTATTGCGCAATAAAGGTGAATATTCTGTTAGTTATCTTTCGCGCGAGCACCGGAATCTGCCATGTTGAGCCGGAATTTGTGCCAATTTGATACAGGCTTACACGAAAAGCTCCGCCGCAGGACCTTGTCCCAAAAACTGCGCCGGAGACGCGCTTGCCCCATAAGCACCGGCGCAAAATATCGCGACCAGATCGCCAACCTGCGCCTCTGGCAAGTCCGCCCTGTCGGCCAAGCGGTCGAGCGGTGTACAAAGACAGCCGACAATGCTCGCCACCTCGGTCTTGCTTGCGCCATAACGGGTTGCGATCGCCGCCGGATAATTGCGCCGCACAACCGTGCCGAAATTGCCCGATGCAGCCAATTGATGATGCAAACCGCCATCTGTTACGAGGTATGTTTCCCCGTGGCTGACCTTTTTGTCGAGGATACGTGCGAGATAAACGCCCGCCTCACCCACCAGATATCGCCCAAGTTCGATAAACAGCTCAGCCTCTGCCAGACTGTCCGGCAGATCGGCGAAGCGCTGTTCCAACTGCTTGCCGACTTGCTGGATATCGAGCGGCTGATCGCCATGAAAATAGGGAATGCCATAGCCGCCGCCCATGTTGAGCTTGGGCAATGCAACGCCCGCCTCGCCTGCTATGCGAGCCGCCAGATCAAGCACCTGACCTTGAGTTTCACTCACGAATTCTGCGTTAAGTGCCTGACTTCCAGTAAAAATATGTAGCCCGCGAAAAATGCAACCCGCTTCGATAATATGTGTGATGAGCGCCGGAACACGCTCGGCATCAATGCCAAAAGGCTTGGCCCCGCCGCCCATTTTCATGCCCGACCCTTTAAGCTCAAAATCGGGGTTCACTCTGACGGCAAGACGCGGCGCTTCGCCCAGTTCTTCTGCAATAGTTAGGGCGCGCGCGGCCTCACCCTCGCTTTCAAGATTTAGCGTCGCTCCCGCCTTGATCGCGGCGCGCAATTCTGCATCGCGCTTGCCCGGCCCTGCAAAACTCACCCGAGATGGATCAATGCCGAGCGCTTGCACCATTTCAAGTTCGCCGCCCGATGCAATGTCGAGACCATCACAGATACCCGACATATGCTGAAGAAGCGGTGGGAAACTATTGGCTTTTATGGCATAATTCAGTTTTAAGCGGTCCGGCATGGCGGCTCGCAAATCGTGCACGCGCTTGTCCAAAAGCTCGCGCGAGTAAACAAATAAAGGCGTCGATCCTGCTTGCTCGACCAATTCGCTCGCCGTGCGCCCGCCAATCGTGAGTTCACCGCTAAGGGCCGAGAATCCCTCGGGAATCGGGCCTAAAGGTTTGGGTTTGGGATGAATGGCGGCGGCCGTTCTGGTCGTGCTTGCGCTGCTCATCAATCGTCTACCTGTTCAAATTCAGCGCGAATTTCCAGCGCAATCGCAGTTCTGTCGAGCTTACCGTTCGGATTGACCGGCAACGCATCACGCCAATGTATATGCTGAGGCTGCATAAAATTGGGTAAATCCTTGCTCAGCAGTTTGGGAAGCGCCTGCATGGCCTCGTCCGGGTCCTGATCCGCGGCTGCGCGCACCACCAGATGCACCGCATGGCCCAGACGATCATCCCTCACCCCCAAAGCCGCAGCTTCTGCCACCAAATCAGTGGCAATTGCCGCATCCTCGATCTCTTGCGGGCTGATCCGGTTTCCAGCGCTCTTGATCATCGCGTCCCGCCGGCCAACAAAATAGAGCAGGCCCTTCTCATCGCGCTTAACCCGGTCACCTGACCACACCGCTATGCCGCCATAACGGCTACCCTTAGGCGCTGGCTTAAACCGTTCTTTCGTGCGGACTTCATCCCGCCAATAGCCTTGGGCCACCAGCGGTCCGCAATGGACAAGCTCGCCCTCTTCACCGGCCTCACATGGTGCGCCGTCATCACCGATTACCATAATCTCGGCCAAAGGAATGGCTGTTCCCATAGAGGTCGGGTGGCTATCCACCAGATCCGGGTCCAGATAGGTCGAGCGAAACGCCTCGGTCAGGCCGTACATCGGGAACAATCGCGCGTCCGGAAACATCGCTCTTAATTCGCCGACGAGATCGCGGGTCAAGGCGCCCCCGCTATTGGTCAATCGGCGCAGGGTACTGCGCGCACCCTCTGGCCATTCAAGTTCGGTCAATTGGACCCACAGCGGCGGCACTGCCGCCAGCGTAGTGACCCCATGTTTCGCGCAGGCTTTGGCCACATCCATCGGAAAAAGATAATCGAGCGGCACGGCGCACCCGCCCGCATACCACGTGCTCAGCAATTGGTTCTGCCCGTAATCAAACGACAATGGCAGAACCGCCAATGTGACATCGTCATCCTCCATGCCAAGGTAATCAGCCACGCTCACCGCGCCGAGCCACAAATTGGCATGGCTCAGCATGACGCCCTTGGGACGGCCGGTCGAACCGCTGGTATAGAGAATAGCGGCCAAGCTCGCTGGATCATGATTGGCTGGCGGTAGGTCATACCCGGATTGCTCGGCCAAAGCCCAAGCCTCGCCCTCCTCAATCTGCTGGCAGGTTTCCGGCAGGTCGCCTTGCTCCAGACTTTTGAGACGCGCCTTGTTAGCGATCAACAGCGAGGCCGCACTATCGGCTAGAATATGCTCGACCTGCGCCCGTTTAAGCAGCGGATTGATCGGCACATGAACCAGTCCCGCCCGCGCCGCCGCCAAGGGAAGCAGACAAGTCAGCTCGCCCTTTGCGGCCCAACTCGCCACCCGCTCGCCCGGTTCTGCACGCTCGCTCAGCCATCCGGCCAAAAGGCCAACACGGCTTCTTAACTCAGCATAGCTAAGCGTGCGCTCACGCAGTATAAGTGCATCTGCATCCGGCGCGCCGCGCTGCGTCAATTGATCTAGAGAGTGGGGCTGTGGGTCAACCATGCGTGTTAATGCCGCCTCGTTCGCGCGAAAATTGAAGGATTATGGGTGAGCGTTTCAGTCAGCTATCATGAGGGCGTTACCAAACTGCAGGAGTTTGGCGCAAGTGTGCCGATTTCGGGCAGCGCTGGTCCTTTCGATAATCATGACTGGTTTGTCCTGCTGGCCGATGCCAGCAAAGCGCCGCTAACAGCCCTTGCCACGAGCGAGCGCGGGGCAATCGCGTTACCACTAGAGCGCCGGCCTGAGGGTCTATTTTCCTTGACCAACTGGTTTAGCTTCATCTGGAGACCAGTGTCATTGACCAGCGGAGCTGACGCGAATGCATCACCAATGGCTGACCCTGATGTTGCGGATTTGCTGAGGGCAGTTGCGGCCGATTTACGCAGGCAAGAGCACCGCGTGGTATTCTCCCCGGTGGGGGATGAGCATGGCGATGCGGCGCAATTGTTCGAGGCATTTAAGGCCGCTGGCTGGCGCTGCTTCATGACGCAGTGCGATGAAAACCATGTCTTGCCGGTCAATGGACGCAAGTTTGCCGAATATTGGGCCTCACGCCCCGGCCGGATGCGCACCACTCTCAAACGTAAGGCGAAAAAAGTCGATGTTCGGCTGCTGACGGAATTCGATGAAGCAATCTGGCACCAATATCAGGCCATTTATCGCAGCAGCTGGAAACCGGAAGAAGAACAATGGGCCATGCTCGAAACATTTGCCCGGCGTGAGGGTGAAAAGGGGCATTTGCGGCTAGCCATCGCAAGTCATAATGGCGAGCCAGTTGCCGCGCAATTTTGGACGGTCGAGAATAAAACCGCGTATATTCATAAACTTGCCCATATCGAAGCGGCCAAGTCTTTGTCTGCCGGCACCACCCTGTCTGCGGCTTTATTTGAACATGTTATTGATAAGGACTGCGTCGAGCTGGTTGATTTTGGCACGGGCTCTGATGCGTATAAACGCGACTGGATGGAACTGAACCGGCCGCGCTACCTGATTGAATGCCTCAACCCGGCTAAAACGAAAGCTTGGCCGATTTTAATCAAACGGACCATTCGCCGCCTTGCCTCCACTCTTATGCGAGGCTAATGCGCGGCCACATTGTTTATCCTCGCCGCTATCTCCGCATGAACATAGCGCTGCAGCGAGACCAGCAATCGAGGCCGGTGGCCGGACAAGGAAGATAAGACAAGATGACGGTACAGCCATCTGAAACTGATTCACCGCAAACCGGGGCGCAGCCCAATGAGCAGTCCAGTGAGCAATCCAGTGAAATGCACACCGACACGGTGCTTCGTTCGATCCTTTGCGATGTTCTTGGCCTAGAAGCCGAGCAAGTGGACGAAATGGATGCCGATTCCGGCCTGTTCGGACATTTGCCAGAGCTTGACTCCATGGCTGTCGCCAGCCTGCTGACCGAGATGGAAGATCGTTTGGATATCGTAATCGACGACGAGGATGTCGATGGCGAAATGCTGGAGACATTCGGCGGATTGTTGGGCTTTGCTCAGAGCAAAACCGCCCAGATCAAGACCGCCCAGATCAAGACCGCCGAGGCCAAAACTGGCCAATCTGAAACAGCTCAAGCCAAAGCGGATTAGGGCCACGCACGGGGCGATGTACCAGAGTTGGAGCGCACCCCTCGCCTCAGGCGGCACAGCCGAAGAAACGGCTTTGGTGTTTGACGAAGCGCGCGCGGTCCGCTTGCTTGTCCTCCCGCCTCTGTTTGACGAACACAATGCTCTGCGCCGACAATTGGCTGAGGTCATGCGGCGGTTGGCTCTGCGCGGAATTGATTGTTTCATGCCCGATTTGCCGGGCCTTAATGAAAGCCTCGCCGCGCTGGACGAACAAACGCTGGACAATTGGCGTCACGCCGCCGCCGCAGCGGCGCGGCATTTCGCCATTACCCATATCTTCGCAATGCGCGGCGGCGCCCTGCTCATTCCGAGCGACTATCCCGTTTACGCGTACGCTCCGGTTGAGGGGCGCAAATTGCTTGGCGCCATGCTAAGAGCGCGCACGGTCGCTGCGCGCGAGGCTGGACGCGATGAAAGCCGCGCCGGTTTGCTTGAACAAGGGCGCAAAGAGGGTCTGACGCTAGCGGGTTGGAACTTGAGCGCTGAGATGATCAATCAGCTTGAAAATGCAGAGCCTGCCTTGCCGACTGATTGCCGCCTGATCGAGCAGTCCGAGCTTGGCGGGTCCCCGCTTTGGCTGAGGGCGGAGCCGGATGATGATCCCGAGCAAGCCGATGCTCTGGCCGCTGCTTTGTCGATTGGATTGATGGGGCAATGAGCCGCTTGCCACTCACCTTTGCCTGCGGAAGCTGCGAAATGGCGGGTACGTTTGATACGGCCAAGGGGACCACCGGGCTGCTGATCGTAACCGGCGGCAATGAAATTCGCAGCGGTGCCTTTGGCGGGCAAGCGAGCCTCGCGCAATATGTCGCACAGCAAGGCTATCCAGTGATGCGGTTTGACCGGCGCGGCGTTGGCGACAGTGAAGGCGAAAATCGCGGATTTGAGAACAGCGCCAAAGACAT
Source organism: uncultured Porphyrobacter sp. (assembly GCA_964505255.1). Taxonomy (GTDB): domain Bacteria; phylum Pseudomonadota; class Alphaproteobacteria; order Sphingomonadales; family Sphingomonadaceae; genus Erythrobacter. The sequence continues at coordinate 33,064 of CAZDHB010000001.1, read as the reverse complement.
CGCCGCGGCATTGGCGGCTTTTAAAGCCATGGCACCGCAAATCACCAAGGTTATCGGTCTGGGCAATTGCGATGCAGCCTCTGCATTGATGCTCGCTCAAGGTGCAGGCTGTGATGGTTTGATCCTGAGCAATCCCTGGATGATTGAAGCGGGGGTCATCGAAGAGGGCGGTGCGAAGGACAGTACGGACAACACCCCGCCCGCCTCCGCCATTCGTGCAAGATATCTGGCGCGGCTCAAGAACCCGCGCGAGGTGATGCGCTTGCTCACGGGCAAGGTTGACCTTGGGAAACTCTTGCGCGGCATTGGCAAGGCTGTTGGCCCGAGCAGCAGCGGCGGTATTGAGCCAAATTCGCTTGCGGCGCGCATGCGCGATGGGCTCGCCCAGTTCGAGGGACCGGTGCGTTTTTTGGTCGCTGACAATGATCGCACTGCCCAAGTGTTTTGCGAAAACTGGGACCCGCATGATGCCCGCATCATCCATTGCAAAGGCGCCGATCATGCCTTTTCCGCTGATGATAGTCAGGCTTGGTTTCGCGAGAGGCTTTTGGAGAGTTTACGCGATTAGCGTTCGAAATAGCTGGTCAATTCAACATGAGTGGACCAGCGGAATTGGCCCACCGGACGCAGTTTCTTAAGCCGAAAACCGCCATCGATGAGCATTTTGGCATCCCGCGCCCAGCTTGACGGATTGCAGCTGATATAAGCGAGACGCGCGGCACTGCTGCGGGCAATTTGCGCGCATTGATCGCGCGCGCCTGCCCTTGGCGGATCAAGCAGCACGCCATCAAAGCGTTCCACCTCGTCAGCTTGCAAGGGTGCACGAAACAAATCGCGGTGAAGCGCATGAACGCTGCCCCCAGAGCGCGCAGCCGCCTGCTTACACGCCATGTGCGAGGCTAACGACGCCTCAACCGCCAAAGCCTTTGCAGGCCCCGCCAAGGCGAAGGCAAATGTTCCCAGCCCGGCAAACAGATCGGCAACACGCATCGCTCCGCCGAGATAAGCCTTCGCATCGCGAACCAAGCATGCCTCACCGTCGCGTGTAGGTTGCAGAAATGCGCCATCGGGCAGGCTTACGCTAGTGCCTCCTAAAGTGACCGAAACCGGCTCTGGTTCCCACATGATCTCGGGCCCATAACCATCATCAATCGAGAGCCGCGCAAGCGCGTGATCGCGGGCAAAATCGAGCAAGGCTTCGGTACGTTCCAACCCTTCGCTCGAGACCCCTTTTAAGGCGCATGCGACGCCTTGATCCGTTTCTGTCAGAACCGCACCGATTGCCGAGCCTTCCCCGCATTGCCCCAGCAAGTTTTTGAGCGGACCGACCAAGGCCCATAACTCATGTGTCATGACATCGCAGTGGCTTAGATCGACAATTTGATGAGATTTCTTAGCGCGGTAGCCGAGCGCCGCAATCTCAGCGCTTTTGGCCCCGGCGCTGCCCGATTTGGCGCGTTTTGAGCCCTTCTTCTTGCGATCTATCCGGACCGCGCCATGCAGGCTAACTCGCCGCCGCGAATGAGGGGGTGAAAGATGGGTTTCGAGCAAGTCACCGATTTCGATGCCCTGCCCCTCAGCCGCATTGACCACCCGCTGAGTCACAAAATCGCGCAGGCCAACGTCTTTCACATGCTGCAAATCACAGCCGCCGCAAGCGGTAAAGTGGGCACACGGCGGATTTTGATGAAGCGGACCTCTGGTAATCTGGCCAGCTGCATCAACGAGGTCGCCGGGCGCGGTCCCAGAGACGTGACGTCCCGACGCCGTGACGCCGTCACCCAGCGCCGCAATGCGAATTATCGGCTCTGCTTCTGGCTGGGTTTTACTCATATCGCTTGGGCCAGCGCCAATGATGCATGTTCAGCCAGATCCTGAGCGGTGAAGCCAGCCCCGCTCAGCTTGGCAGCTGCGGTATGCAGCCAAACAGCCTGACATGCGGCGCTGAAAGCATCTTCGCCCGTCGCCATCCGGCTAAGCGTAATGCCTGCCAGAACATCTCCGCTGCCCGCAACCGAGAGCCAGCTTGGCGCAGGCGGGGCAATCGCCAGCCTCCCATCGGGCGCTGCGACATAGCTCTCGGGTCCCTTGGCAAGGATCACCATCCCGCTTGCTTTGGCGAGCGCGGATGCGCGTTCAGCGCGGCTTTCCCCTTCCCTGTGAACTTCAACGCCGAAAGCTGTACAAAGCTGCAATAGTTCCCCGTCATGCGGCGTCGCGCAAATGTCCATGGCGCTGCTGATCATCGCGGGCTGCACCAGATGCAAGGCATCTGCGTCAATAACCATCCTTGTACTATGCTCCAGCGCGGTTTGAAGCTGTGCCAGCGACCGTTCGCCCCGCCCAAGGCCGGGCCCGATCAGCACCGCTGCAATCCGCTCGTCCACCAAGCACTGCTCTAAGGGAGCGCCCGAAGTCACCAGACTGGGCGAAACCGGGCGATTACCGGCTTTGCCGAGCAATTTGACATAGCCAGCGCCGGAACGCTGCGCCGCCTCAGATGCCAGTAAGGCAGCTCCGGGCATGTCGCCCGCCACAACGCAGGCCAGCCCGCGGCGGTATTTATGCGTATCAGCAGCGGGCCGGTCAATGTCAGGTTTGCCAATGAGAAACGCGGCCTCTTGCGGGATTGTGATGGGCAAAGTCACGCATCTCAATTGGCCCATTTGCTGCCTTGCAGGAAGCCGCCAATGCGCATGCTTCCATGCGCCCAAGGCCAATGTGAGATCATAGCTAGGGATCGGGCTTAGGATGGCGCCGCTGTCGCAGCTCACCCCGCTTGGTACATCGACCGCGACCGCGTAGCTGTGCTTTTCAGCGGCGGCGGCAAGCAAGGCTGCATAGGCTCCCTCAAGCGGGCGTGATAAGCCATAGCCAAACAGACAATCGACCATGATCGGTGCGGTGATTGCGCCAAGTGCACTATGGACTGAGCCTGAGAAATCGGCGCGCGCGCGTTTGGCCGTATCAGTTTTTGGCTCATCCGGCGCGATCACTTGAACACCGAGGCCCTTTTCCCTCAGGCTTTGCGCAATGACATAACCATCGCCGCCATTATTGCCCGGGCCGCACAGCACGCTCACCTCGCGCCCGGCAGCAACCCGCCAAATCCATTCGGCTGCCCCGCGTCCGGCGATCTTCATCAATTCATATTCGGACATTCCAGCGGCCATTGCCGCTTGTTCTGCGGCGCGCATTTCCGCCACCGTCAAAACGGCGTTATTCACTGCCAAATGTGCCGGCCGGCCAGCGATATCGATCTTGCGCGACCGTCACCTCAATCAGCCCCTCGCTGGCATCGACCTGCGCCATATCCGCCCCGTCTAACGCGCCGAAACTGGATGCATCAAAGCGGCGAAAGCTGCCATCCGGATTGCGGATAACAAGCACCTCGCCCGAGCGCTCAACCTCGCAGGCTTCCAGAAATTCGCTCCCCGGTCCCAGCGCGCATTCAATCGCAACCGCGCCTTCCTCGGCTTGAGGCTGAACCTTGGTGCAAGCTGTAAGCGCCAACACACCTGCTAAAGCGGCGAGGAAACGCATCAGGGCTTCCTCGGCCTGAGCTGTGACAAATCACGCACCGCGCCGCGCGCCGCACTGGTGGTCATCATGGCATAGGCCTGCAAGCTTTCTGAAATGGCCCGCTCGCGCGGCTCCGCCGGCTGCCACGCCTCGTCACCGCGGGCAAGCATTGTCTCGCGCCGCTCTGCCAATACGGCATCAGACACTTTCAATTGGATTGACCGCTCTGGAATATTGATCGCGATTGTATCGCCATCTTCGACCAGAGCGATTGCCCCGCCTTCGGCCGCCTCGGGCGAGACATGCCCAATCGACAAACCCGAAGTGCCACCAGAAAAACGTCCATCAGTGAGCAGCGCGCAAGCAGCGCCCAGCCCCTTCGATTTCAGATAGCTGGTTGGATAGAGCATTTCCTGCATGCCGGGGCCGCCCTTGGGCCCCTCGTAACGGATGACGACAACATCGCCTTCTTTGACTTGGCCGGTGAGAATAGCGCTGACAGAGGCGTCCTGGCTTTCGAACACACGGGCAGTGCCTTCGAACACCCAGATACTCTCGTCAACACCCGCAGTTTTCACAATGCAGCCATCTTCTGCGATATTGCCGTAGAGCACCGCCAAACCGCCATCCTTGCTAAAGGCATGTTCTGCACTGCGGATAACGCCGGTTTCGCGGTCCAGATCAAGCGCTTCCCAGCGGCGCGATTGGCTAAAGGCGGTTTGGGTTGGCACGCCGCCCGGTGCGGCGCTGAAGAATTCATGAACCTTGTTGTTTTGTGTCCGGCTGATGTCCCAATCATCGAGCGCATCGGCCATCGTCGGGCTGTGCACGGTTGGCAAAGCTGTATGCAGCAAATCGGCCTTTTCGAGCTGTCCAAGGATCGCCATAATCCCGCCAGCGCGGTGCACATCTTCCATATGCACGTCATCTTTCGCCGGCGCGACTTTGGAAAGGCACGGCACGCGGCGCGAAAGCCGGTCGATATCTTTCATGGTGAAATCCACGCCCGCCTCGTGAGCAGCGGCGAGCAAATGCAGCACCGTATTGGTTGAACCGCCCATCGCGATATCAAGGCTCATGGCGTTCTCAAACGCTTCAAAAGTGGCGATCGAACGGGGCAATACGCTGGCATCGTCATCTTCGTAATAGCGTTTGGCCATAGCAACCGCGAGCCGTCCTGCACGAAGGAACAATTGCTGCCGGTCGGCATGTGTGGCCAGCGTCGAGCCATTGCCAGGCAGCGACAAACCCAGCGCCTCGGTCAAGCAATTCATCGAATTGGCCGTAAACATGCCCGAGCAAGAACCGCATGTCGGACAGGCCGAACGCTCAATCTCGGCCACTTGCTCATCGGTGTAACTCTCGTCAGCAGCGGCCACCATGGCATCGACCAGATCAAGCGCTTTTTCCTCGCCATCGATGACGACCTTGCCGGCCTCCATCGGGCCGCCAGAAACAAACACGGTCGGGATATTGAGCCGCATCGCCGCCATCAGCATGCCGGGGGTGATCTTGTCGCAATTGGAAATGCACACCAATGCATCGGCGCAATGCGCATTGGTCATATATTCCACGCTATCAGCGATCAGATCACGGCTCGGCAGGGAATAGAGCATCCCATCATGGCCCATCGCAATACCGTCATCGACCGCAATCGTGTTGAATTCCTTGGCCACACCGCCCGCCGCCTCGATCTCGCGAGCGACCATTTGACCCAAATCTTTCAGATGCACATGTCCGGGCACAAATTGGGTGAAGCTGTTTGAGATCGCGATGATCGGCTTGCCAAAATCCTCATCCGTCATGCCCGTTGCGCGCCACAATCCGCGTGCGCCGGCCATATTGCGGCCATGAGTGGTGGTTCGGGAACGGTAAGCTGGCATCTATTCAGGCTCCGTGAAAGGGGTCAAATTCCTTAAGCAAGGTGCTAGCACCGCTCTTAACTCAGCGCCAACGCAACTTTTCTCGCAGCTTCGTCAATTCTGCTTGCCCATAGCACCTGACCCGCTTCATCGCGGATTTCGTCATTGCGGATCTCTACCGTGAGATAGGGCAGACCGCGGGCTTCTGCGTGACGGTCCATCGTCGCATTCAGCAATTTGCCTGAATAGGGTTCGTTGTCACCAACTGTAAGACCCATTTCGGCAAAGATCGGCATAGCGAGCTGCGCCCCGCGATCATCCTGATTGTAAAGCAGGCCGACCTCCCATGGGCGCATCTTATCACTTGTTGCAAGCCGCGGCGTGAAGGAATGGATAGCGACCAAAAGCTTGGGCTGAACCCGCTCGATCAAGGCGGCCAATGCGTCATGATAGGGCCTGTGAAATCGGTTCAGGCGTTCTTCCCGATCTGCCGTCTTATTGCCCGGTATCGCCACCCCATCGCTCACCAGCGGGATCAGACCTTCGGCATCCTCCGTTCGATGAAGATCGCAGACAAGGCGGCTGATATTGGCAATATGAACGGGCAAATGATGGTTCGCTGCAAGGTGTCTAGCCACTGCGTCGGTGCCGATATCGACCGCGATATGAGTGCCATGGACTTCCTCAGCCACACCCAATTCTATGTCTTTGGGGACATGATTAGAGGCGTGATCGGCAACACACAAAATGGACGCCGGACCTGTTTCGCCCAATTGCTCGAACGCTGCGAAACCGCTCATCGCAAGGCCCCGGACATCTGCCACCATTGAGGGAATTGTTGGGCGATCGTCTGGGCTGCCTGATCGCGCGCTTGGTCTGTCTCATAAAGCGCAAAACAGGTCGCGCCGGACCCGGACATGCGGGCAAGCCATGGCTTGCTCGCTTGGAGCGCCGCCAGAATATCGGCGATTTCCGGAACCAAAGATATGGCGGGCGCTTCTAGATCATTGCGGCCCTCAAGCGTCATTTGCCGCGCATCACCTTGCGGCAATGGGCCAAGGTCGCGCCCATCCCAAGCCTTAAACACAGGTCCAGTCGATAGCGGAACACGCGGATTGACGAGCAGCACGGGCGTGCCCGTTAGATCGCTTGCGATAGGCTCTAGCTCGGTCCCAGTGCCGCGCCCCACGCAAGTTTGGCTTTCGACGCAAGCTGGCACATCTGCGCCCAATTTCGCCGCGCGTGCCTGCCAATCATCGGGCAGTCCGTGCGCTTCTTTGACGATGCGGAACAATGCGCCTGCATCGGCAGAGCCTCCACCCAAGCCAGCAGCGACGGGCAGGTTCTTCTCAAGCGTGATCTCGAGGCCGTCAGGGCGCGGCAAAGCGGCCAGAGCCTTTGCGACGATATTGTCAAACGGATTGCCCATCGCGCTGGCAAATTCGCCTGACGTTATGATCCTGTCTTCGCTGGCTGGCTTAGCGCTTAGCCTATCTCCGCCATCCACAAAGGCGAACACAGTCTCAAGCTCGTGATAGCCATCATCCCGCCGCCCGCGGAGATGCAAAGCGAGATTGATTTTGGCATATGCGGTTTGGGTGAGGGTCATGGATCGCGTCTGATAGGGAATTGATTGACTTATATGGGCTGCTAACGAGCCAAACAAACTTCAAGGAAAGGCGTGCCGCTTAACGGGCGCTCCAGACAAGCCACTTCATTTCTTTGTCCGTGTGGATACTACGCCAAGCTGAACCGTCAAAATACTGACACGAGTTCCATTCATTCAATGAGATTGCCCGCGTCTTGACCGAATTTTCTCTGCTGTATTGAGCACACAAGCCCCCACCATTTTTTTGGCTAAGAATATCTAGACCAGCTATCAGTAGAATGACTAGCGCGCCTAAAGCCACCTGCTTTTTTGAAAACGCCGAACCCATCACATATTCGGATAGTTAGGCCCGCCGCCGCCCTCTGGCGTGACCCAATTGATGTTCTGGTTCGGGTCTTTGATGTCGCATGTCTTACAATGCACGCAGTTTTGCGCATTGATCTGGAACTTCTGCTCGCCCGTTTCCTCATCGGTCAGCCATTCATAGACACCGGCCGGACAATAGCGGGTCGAGGGGCCATCAAATACGGCCAATTCGCTTGTCTTCTGCAGCTCGGCATCGCCCAGTTGCAAATGGCACGGCTGATCTTCCTCGTGATTGGTATAGGAAAAACTCACCGAGGTAAGCCGGTCGAAACTGATCACGCCGTCAGGCTTGGGATAATCAATCTTGCGGTGAATATCCGCCCGCTGCAAATTCTCGTAATCGCGGTGATGTTTCATCGAGATGGGCAAGCCAATCTTCAGCGTGCGCATCCACATATCCGCGCCCGCAATGACCGTACCGATATCGCCGCCAAATTTGGCCACTGCCGGCTCGGCGTTTTGGACCAGTTTCAGCTCTTTCGCGATCCAGCTTTCACGAAGGTTCGCTTCGTAACTGGCAACCTCGCTATGCTCCTCGCCGTTTTTGATCGCCTCAGCGATGCTCTCGGCCGCCAACATCCCGCTTTTCATCGCGGTATGGCTGCCTTTGATGCGCGGGACATTCACAAAGCCTGCCGCACAGCCGATCAGCGCGCCGCCCGGGAAGGCAAGCTTGGGAACCGATTGCCAGCCGCCCTCGTTAATCGCGCGCGCGCCGTAAGCAACCCGCTTACCCCCTTCGAGATATTCGCGGATGGCGGGGTGCTGCTTCCACCGCTGAAACTCCATATAAGGGAAAACATGCGGGTTTTTGTAATCCAGCGCGGTGACAAAGCCCAAAGCGACCTGACCACCTGCTTGATGATAAAGGAAGCCTCCGCCCCAGCTCTCGCTTTCGGACAAGGGCCAACCTTGGGTATGAATGACCCGGCCCGGCACGTGCTTGTCCGGGTCAATATCCCACAATTCCTTGATGCCAAGCCCATAAACCTGCGGCTCGCAATTGGCCTCCAGATCATATTTGGCCTTCATTTCCTTCGTCAAAGAACCGCGCGCGCCCTCTGCAAAGAGCGTATATTTCGCCTCAATTTCCATGCCGGGCTGATAATCGGGCTTTTGCGAACCGTCGGCCGCGATACCCATATCTTGAGTGATCACGCCTTTTACCGCGCCGCTGTCGGTAAACATGACTTCATTGGCGGGGAAACCGGGAAAGACCATTACGCCCAGTTCTTCCGCCTTTTCGCCGAGCCAGCGCGTAAGATTGCCCAGCGAACCGGTGTAACACCCCTTGTTCGACATCAACGGCGGCATAAACACATGCGGCAAATCAAACTTGCTATTGGCACCAAGCGCCCAGTGCCAATTGTCAGTCACCGGCGTTTCAGCCATCGGACAATCCATCTCGCGCCACTCAGGGAAAAGCTCGTCGAGACCCTTTGGATCGACCACTGCGCCTGAGAGAATATGCGCGCCAATTTCAGAGCCCTTTTCGAGCACCACAACTTCCAGCTCTTCATTGAGCTGTTTCAATTTAATCGCTGCGGAAAGTCCGGCGGGGCCGCCACCAACAATCACAACATCGCATGGCATGGATTCGCGTTCGCTCATGAGTCTCTCTTTTCGTCGCATTATGTTTGACTACGCCTTGATTGGAGGCGCGCAGCAGGTCAAGACCTAGTGCACGCAATCATGACTGAAATTCCATCCCCTTCAACTGACGATTTCGCGCCTCACGCTGATTTGGCGAGCGCTTTTGCATGGTGGCAAGAGGCAGGCGTTACGCTCGATTTTGCTGAGGACACGCAAAATTGGTTGGAAGAGCCGCCTTCTCCAGAAGAAGCACCGCAACCCAAACCGAAGGGCGCTCCTGCCAAAACCCCGCTCAAGACCAACGCTCTTGAGCGCGCATTGAAGCCGAGTAGCGCGGGACCGATTGGCGGCGATGCAGCAAGCTGGCCCAAGGATCTGGATGGATTTCGCAAGTTTTGGCTGGAGGATCCGGCTTTGCCTGGCCCTCAGACCGAACGCCGGATCGCCCCGCGCGGCGCTCAGAATGCGGCGCTCATGCTGCTCACGGCTCAACCGGACGACGCAGACGCGGGTCAGCTTTTCTCAGGGAATCAGGGAAAAATGCTGAGTGCCATTATCCGGGCATGCGGGCTGAGCGCAGACGAGGATATCTATTTCGCCTCCACCTTGCCGAGTGTGACGGCCATGCCCGATTGGCAAGATCTGGGGGTACGCGGCCTTGGCAAGTTAACCCGCCATCACATCAGCCTTGCGGCGCCAAAGCGCGTCTTGGTGTTTGGCCGCTCGCTCAGCGGGGTGCTGGAATGCGCCGCAGACCGCGCCGAAGTTGGCGATATACCTCTAATGATCGCCCCTTCGCTGGAGAATCTGGCGCGATCTTCTTCGCGGCGCGCGCGCTTCTGGGACAATTGGTTGGATTGGACTGCATGACATTGAAACAAAATCGCAAACCGCTGTTGATGCTTGGTGCGCTTTGCCTGTCCTCCCTCACCGCGCAGCCGCTCTGTGCCAATCAAACAAGCCTTGCCTATTTCACCGAAAGCCAAGCCGCCTCGCTGCCCAAGCTGATGTCGAATGAGGAGAGCCTCTATTACGCTTCCTTTTTCGAGGCGATTGAGACGCGCAATTGGGAGCGAGTGGAGCAATTAATCGTAGAGCGGCCCTCCGGCCCTTTGCACGGCGCCGCGCTCGCCAAATATTATCTGCACCCCTCCAGCCCGCAAATTCCGCTGGATAGGCTGGATAGGTGGCTGCAACTCTACCGCGATCTACCTCAGGCTGAGGCAATCATTCGCCTCGCAGAAAGGCGCGGGCTAACCGATCCGCCGAATTTGCGGCCGACCAAAAATTTGGTCCGCCAACCCGGAATTACCCGGCGGATGAAACCGCGCAGCATCAATGACGGCACCATGCCCTCCTCGATTGAGGCGGCGATCCGGCAGCGCATTACAAATGATGATCCAGATGGTGCAAGATTGCTGCTGGATGGGATTGATGCCTCGTTATCGCCTTATGCCAGATCCGAATGGCGGCAACGAGTTGCATGGAGCTATTATATTGAAAACCGTGACCGCGAGGCTTTGGCCTTAGCCCAAACGGTTGCGGCAGGCGCGGGTCCTTGGGTGGCCGAGGGTGACTGGATCGTGGGCCTCGCCGCATGGAGATTGGGCGATTGCCGCAAGGCGGCCAATGGCTTTCGCAGCACTGCGGCCGCGACCAATGATATCGAGCTTTCGGCGGCGGCTCATTATTGGGGTGCAAGGGCGCTGATCCGGTGCCGCGAGCCGGAACTTGCCATGATCGAGCTGAGAATTGCTTCGGGGTTTGACGAAACGCTTTATGGCATGTTGGCTGCGGAACAATTGGGAACTGATTTACCGCCAGACCATACCAAGCCCGATTTTACGGCCAATGATTGGCAGGAAATCGCGGACGAAGGCGCAGCGCGGCAGGCGGTCATGTTGAACCGTTTGGGCCAGCGCGACGAAGCGGGCCAATCCATCCGTCATTTGGTCCGTACCGGCGATTCGCGCGATTACCCGGCACTTGGCCGTCTGGCACGTGCGCTTGCCTTGCCCGGCACGCAGAACACGCTGGCTTATAATGCGCCAAGCGGATTTGCGCCCGACCCCGCCTTGCGCTGGCCGGTGACCTATCAAACGCCGCGCGGGGGATGGCGCGTAGATCCCGCGCTCGCTTTCGCCCATGCCTTGCAGGAATCCAATTTCCGCGAAACCGTGGTCAGTCCGGCAGGTGCGATTGGCCTGATGCAAATCATGCCGATCACGCGCCGCGAATACGCTGCATCGCTGAACCTCAGCCCGCGCTCGGCCAATTTGAAAGATCCGGCGATCAATCTGGCCTTCGGACAGCGCACGTTGGAGGCATTGGCGCAAAGCCCCGCGACGCAAGGGCGCCTCCCCAAAATCATGGCCGCGTATAATGCCGGACTGACCCCTGTTACACGGTGGAATACAGAAGTGCGCGACGGCGGCGATCCGCTGACCTGGATGGAATCGCTGCCCTATTGGGAAACGCGGGGGTATGTGAACATTGTGATGCGCAATTACTGGATGTATTTGAGGCAGGCCGATGCCCCTGCGGAAAGCAGGCGCGCATTGGCTGAAAACCGCTGGCCCGGGTTCCCGCAAATAAGGCGCTAGACAGGCTCGCTCCCTCAATCCCGCTCGTTCTAAAGGAAACACCCCATGGCAATCGATGAATCCCGCGAGTTTAAGCCCATTCGGATCGCGCTGCTGACTGTGTCCGATACCCGCACGGCGGAAAACGACACCTCCGGCGATATTCTGGCCGAACGGATCGAGGGCAAAGGGCATAGTCTGGCCGCGCGCGAGATCAGCCGCGACACCGCCGAGGAAATAGCTGCCCATTTGCATCGCTGGATTGATGATCCTGAAATTGATGCAATTGTCAGCACGGGCGGTACGGGCCTTACCGGACGTGATGTCACGCCAGAGGCGCTGAATACGGTCAAAGACAAGGACATTCCCGGTTTCGGCGAGGTTTTCCGCTATCTCAGCCTCAAAACCATTGGCACAAGCACCGTCCAAAGCCGCGCCTGCGCAGTGGTTGCGCGTGGGACTTATATCTTCGCGCTACCCGGCTCCAATGGCGCCGTTAAAGATGGCTGGGACGGCATCCTTGATGAGCAGCTCGACAGCCGCAATCGGCCGTGCAACTTTGTTGAGCTGATGCCGCGATTGAAAGAGCGATAGCGGCCTTAAAGAGCCTTCGGCCCATGATCGTGCAAGAACCCGAGCAGACCGGCTAGCTGGTCTTCGCTCAGTGCGCGTTTAGGGATCAAATTGAACATCTGCGCATTCTGATAAATCAGGATCATGCGTTTGCCCTCGTGCCATTTGTGAAACTTGCCCCATGGCATCCGCATATCGCCCAGCTCGCTGTTCAGATAGAGCTTTTCCCTATCAAAGCTTAACGTCTGCTCCGCACATAAAGCGGCCGATTGAGCATATTGTCTGCGCGCGCTGAGAGGAGCGACAATCCAGCGTATAGCGGCAGCGACAATCACTAGGCCTATCACCCCTCCCAAAGCAAAAGATCCGAACATCGCGGCCCTCTGCCCCTCGGTGCCAAAAGTCCAAGTGATGACCGCTATAAGCACACCAAATCCAGCGCAGAACAGCGCCAGACCTTTCAAAGTAAAATTGGCAAGCTGATGCGCCTGGATCGCATCAAGCAATTCCTCCTGCGCAATGGTGTAGTCGATGGGACCATATTGTGACGCGGGCATGGCAATCCTTTGACCTCGATCTCAAAATCCTTAGTCGCAAAAGCTCCCCCTAGCAAAAGCCTTAAGCGCGAGCGGCGGGTATTAGGGGGCCATGATCGCAATCACATAATGAGCGCGGCAGCACAAGCCAATGCGATCGCTACGCTGGGATAGAATGTCAGGGTAAAACCCAGAGCCCTCGCGCTTGCACCGCGCTCATACCCTAGGAAAAACAGCAGCCTTCCCAAGCTGAACAAAAGGGCGGCATAAAAAGGCAATGTGCCCCAATTCTGCGGTGTCACCAGCACCCAGGCGGCATAGACAAGCGCCGCCAATACGCATTGCTCGAGCGTGTTTTGCAATTGCCGCTGAAGATTGATTGCCCGGTCGCTTTCGCGGCCTGCGCTGGGGTCCAAATCGGCATCATTAAAAAAGCGATGCGCGGCCAATCGTGCAATCGAAATGACAAGCCAAAAACTAACAATCAAGCTGGCGCAGGCCCATTCCCGCAATCGCCCGTCAAGACCATCTGCCAAAACATTGGGCAAACCATCAGATTGCGGCGGCAATAGATGCAATACCGGACCGAGCAGCAGCAAAGCAATCGCTGCGATCAATCCCAAAGCCATTCCAACAATGATCAGACCGCGCGTTTTGGCCATGGCTTGTCCCCTACGCCGGCACTGCGCCTATACGCTTCACGCAAAGCTCTTGCCAGCTTCGCCGGGTTCGAAACGCATCAGACGGCTGTCCATCAAAGCAGCGGTGCGATTGACTACGGCGAGCTGATAATCGGGGTCCTTAATCATCTCGAAAAAGGCGGCGGAATTGGGATATTGGGCAACGAAGCCGTCATGCCAATCCTTGTCCTCTGGTCCGGTTACCATGGTTTGAAAACCGCCGCGCCAGACCACTTCTCCGCCAACGCGCGCGAAGATTGGACCCGAGGTCTTGCCATACTCTTCATAGGCGCGCCGTCCGCTCCAGCCATTGCCATGATGCACATGGTCTTCTGGATATTCCGCCAATTCCCGATATCGCAAGAGGTTAAGCATGTGAATCGGCTCACCGCGCGGCAAATCCTTGAACGCCTGAAAATTAACAGGCGACGGGTCGATGTAATATTGTGCCACTGCCCTTAGGCCTCCAGCTTGTAATCTGAGAACCTGTCCCGCAGGTCTTTCTTGCTGATCTTGCCGGTCGCTGTGTGCGGAATATCATCCACAAACTCGACCGCATCGGGCATCCACCATTTCGCGATCAGCGGCTTCAGATGCGCCAGAACAGCCTCGCCGGTAACATCCTCGCCCGCCTTCTTGACGACAAACAGCACGGGACGCTCATCCCATTTGGGATGCGGCATGCCCACACAGGCAGCCTCGGCCACGCCGGGGCAACCCACAGCCGCATTCTCAAGCTCGACCGAACTGATCCATTCACCGCCCGATTTGATGACATCCTTGGTCCGGTCAGTCAGTTGAAGCGTGCCATCGGGATGGATGATCCCAACATCGCCGGTATCGAACCAGCCATCATTGCTGGTCGCGTCTTCCTCGGCCTTGAAGTAGCGGCGAATGATCCACGGTCCGCGGATTTGCAAAGCGCCGCTCACTTTGCCGTCGCGCGGCAATTCGGTCACCATATCGTCGAGATCGACAATCCGCAGTTCCACACCGAAGATCGGGCGGCCTTGCATCGCGGTTTTGTCGACCTTTTCCTCAAACGAAAGCTCGTCCCAATCGTAGGTCGGGCCGCCAACTGTGCCGATCGGGGATGTCTCTGTCATGCCCCAAGCATGCTGCACGCGCGTGCCGTTTTTCATCAAACGCTCGATCATAAAGCGCGGACAAGCGGAACCGCCAATCGTCGCGGCTTTCAATGGCGGCAGATCAATTCCTTCTGCGTCGCAATATTGGAAATGCGCCAGCCAGACGGTCGGCACTCCGGCACTGTCGGTAACCTTTTCGCGGATCATCAACTCGTGCAGAACCGCCGGATCATTCACCGCTGAAAACACGAATTTGATACCCGCCATCGCGCCCGCATAAGGCAATCCCCAGCTTGCCGCATGAAACATCGGGACTACCGGCAGCATGACTGACGAAGCGCTGAAGTTAAAGGTTGAGGGTTGGAGCCCCGCAATCGCATGCAAAACAGTCGAGCGATGCTCGTATTGCACCCCTTTTGGGTTACCGGTCGTGCCAGAGGTGTAACACAGCATGCACGGATCGCGCTCGCCAACTTCTACCCATTCAAACTCGCCGTCCTGCTCCTTGATCCAATCCTCAAAGGCTGGCGAATGATCACCGCTGTCATAGCAAACGTAATGTTCGACCGTTGTCCATTTGCTGCGCATTTTATCAACGATAGGCTGGAAGGCCGCATCATACAGCAGCACTTTGTCCTCGGCGTGATTGACGATGTATTCGAGCTGATCTTCGAACAAGCGCGGGTTCACCGTGTGCAGCACCCCGCCCATTCCGGCAACGCCGTACCAACTGACCAAATGGCGCGAATGGTTCATCGCTAGGCTGGCAACACGGTCGCCCTTTTTCACGCCCAAGGCGAGCAAGGCCTGCGACATCTTCAGCGCATCATCGCGGATGCCTGCCCAATTGGTGCGCGTCTCGCTGCCATCGGCCCAGCGCGTGACAATTTCCCGTGTCCCCGCCTCGCGCGCGGCGTGGTCAATCACATGCGACAAACGCATGCTCCAATCCTGCATTGCTCCTAGCATTATCTGCCTCTCTCCTTACGCTGTCCCGCATCAAAACGGTGTGTTTCCTTAGGCAACAAGGCGCAAATGCGAACCTCCCTGCCGTGATGTCAGTTGCACCTTGGCAAGACCTTCGACGCTTGCCAAGCGTTCTGCGACCTCGCCATTGATACAAAAGTCAGAGCCGAGCCGCATGACAGGTTCTACAGTGCCGCCGATCCGTAGCGTCGCGAGCACTTCTGCTGTGCTGGGAATGCCTGCCTGAGCCTCGCTTTTGATCTGCGCCAAGATCGCCTGCAATTCCTCCAAAGCCTCGAGCGACTCCACCTCGAGGGTCAGGCACATGCGCACATTGGCGCTGACCGTTTCCAGCGGCGCGCCCCCGCGCACAGTGATCCTTGGCGGCTCATCAGGATTGGGACTATCGAGCTCTACCTGAAGCAGAATGCAAGTCCCATCAGCGGCCCATTTCTCGAAATTTTCGACCAGTGATTCCTCGAAACAAGCGGCGCTGAACTGGCCCGAACTGTCGGAAAAGTCTGCCCGCACGAAATCCTTGCCCTTGCGCGTCTTGCCCTTGTTCACTTTCTCAACCATCGCCGCCATCACCGCAGGTGCCCGGCCGCCAGAAGGCGCACCGCCCTCCATCAAAGAGGCATAGCTGCGCGCGCCATTGGCTGAGGCGACCTCGCGATATGCTTGCACCGGATGAGCGGAGAAATAGAAACCGAAATTGTCGCGCTCTGCCGCCATGCGCTGCGCCCTGCTCCATTCCTCTTGAGGTTTGAGACGCAGGGGTTCCTCGGCTTGATCCTCGCCGCCGAACAAGCCGCCTTGACCGCTTTCACGCTCCCGCTCGGCCGCATCGGCAACCGCCAAAAGCAAATCGGTATTGGCATGGACCAGCGCGCGGTTAGGCTCCAACTCGTCCAGCGCCCCGGCCGCGGCCAAAGCCTCTAGCCCGCGCGAATTCATCGATCCCTTGGGCAGGCGTTCGAACAGCGATTTGAGCGCTGTAAATGGCCCCGCAGCCTCCCGTTCGGCGACAATCGCATCCATCGCTTTTTCACCGACATTGCGGATACCCGCCAATGCATAGCGCACCGCGAAGCCCTCGTCGGTTGGCTCGACCGTAAACTCCGCCTCGGAGTGATTGATGCTTGGCGGCAGAACGGTGATATCATGACGGCGTGCGTCATCAACGAAAGCGGCCAGTTTTTCCGACTGATGCATATCAAAGCACATCGAGGCGGCGTAAAATTCCTCGGGGTAATGCGCCTTCATCCAGCCCGTCTGATAGGCCAGCAAGGCATAGGCGGCCGCGTGGGATTTGTTGAAGCCATACCCTGCGAACTTGTCGATCAAATCGAACAGCTCGTTGGCATCTTTGGCATCAATCCCGGACACTTCGGCACAGCCTTCGACGAAGCGCGTCCGCTGCGCATCCATTTCGGCCTGGACCTTCTTGCCCATGGCCCGGCGCAGCAAATCCGCATCTCCGAGCGAATATCCGGCCAGAATTTGCGCCGCCTGCATCACTTGTTCCTGATAAACAAAGATGCCGTAAGTCTCCGCCAAAATCCCCTCTAGTTTGGGGTGCGGATATTCAATCGGTTCCACGCCTGCCTTACGTTTGCCAAAGAGCGGAATGTTGTCCATCGGGCCGGGCCGATAGAGCGAGACGAGCGCAATAATATCGCCAAAATTGGTCGGTTTAACCGCGGTCAGAGTGCGGCGCATGCCTTCGGATTCAAGCTGGAACACACCAACCGTGTTACCCGCCTTCATCAGGTCATAAACGGCCTCATCATCCAGCTCCAAAGCCGACAAATCGATCCGGATATCGCGTTTTTCCAGCAGATCGACCGCTTTGCGCAGGACCGAGAGGGTCTTCAGTCCGAGAAAGTCGAACTTGACCAGACCAGAGCTTTCGACATGTTTCATATCGAATTGCGTAACCGGCATGTCAGAGCGCGGATCGCGGTATAGCGGCACCAATTGCGCCAGCGGCCTATCGCCAATCACAACGCCTGCAGCATGGGTCGAGGAATTGCGCGGAAACCCTTCGAGCTGCATCGCCAGATCAACGAGGCGCTTCACCTCATTGTCGTTATTGTATTCGCGCTTAAAATCGGCCGCCCCGTTCAGCGCGCGCGGCAAGCTCCATGGATCGGTTGGATGATTGGGCACCATTTTGCAAAGCCGGTCGACATGGCCGTAACTCATTTGCAAAATCCGGCCACAATCGCGCAGCACCGCGCGGGCTTTCAATTTACCAAAGGTGATGATCTGCGCGACGTGATCATGCCCGTATTTATCCTGAACATAGCGGATGACCTCACCGCGCCGTGTCTCGCAAAAGTCGATATCGAAATCGGGCATGGAAACCCGTTCCGGGTTCAAAAACCGCTCGAACAACAAACCCAATTGAATCGGATCAAGATCGGTAATTGTCAAAGCCCAGGCCACCACACTGCCCGCGCCCGATCCGCGGCCAGGGCCAACCGGAATGCCCTGTTCCTTGGCCCATTTGATGAAATCGGCAACGATCAGGAAATAGCCGGGAAAGCCCATCTTGACGATAATGCCGACCTCGTAATCAAGCCGGTCAAAATAGACTTTTCGCTGTTCCTCGCTCAGCCCCTCGTAAGGCACAAGCCGCTCTTCCAGACCTTTGCGCGCATCCTCGGCCAGCAGTTTCGCCTCGCCCTCCAGATCCCCGGCGAGCGATGGCAAAATGGGATCACGATAAGGGGGCGCAAAAGCGCATCTTTGCGCAATCACCAAAGTGTTGGCTGTGGCCTCTGGCAAATCGGCAAAGGCTTCTTCCATCATGCTGGAGGATTTGACGAAACTCTCCGGGTTTGACCGCGCCCGCTCATCCGCCTCGATATGCGTTGATCCGGCAATACACAGCATTGCATCATGCGCGCCGTGCATATGCGGCTCTGCATAATTGGCGGGATTGGTCGCAACGAGCGGCAAACCGCGCGCATAGGCCAGATCAATCAGCGCTGCCTCAGCCGCCTCTTCACTGCGTTCGCCGCGCCGGGCAAGTTCAATATAAAGACGCCCATCGAACAGCGCCTGCAACCGGTCGAGATAGGCTTCTGCATGGCTTCCTTGCCCCTCGGCCAGCAACCTTGTCAGCGCGCCCTCACCTGCCCCGGTCAAGGCAATCAGCCCCGCTGTGCGCCCCTCAAGGGCCGAAACCTGCACATGCGGCTCAAATTCCAAAGGCCGCTCCAGATGAGCGGCGCTAACCAGATGGCAAAGATTGTCATAGCCCGCCTCATTCTGAGCATAAAGCGGCAGATAATCGACCTGCCGCCCTTCTTCATCGCGGGCAATGCCGAGCACTGTGCCAATAATCGGCTGAATGCCTTCATCAAAACAGGCCTTGGCGAACATGACTGCACCGTAAAGCCCATTGCGATCGGCAATTGCAATCGCAGGAAAGCCGCGCTCTTTGGCGAGTTTGGCCATGGCTTTTGGCTCAATCGCGCCTTCCAGCATGGTGTAGGATGACAGAACGCGCAGCGGGATGAAGGTCGGTTTCCTCATGCCTTGGCACCCTAAGCCGCAAGGGCCTGCGTTCAAGACCGCACAGGCGCCATCTGTTGATAAGCGTCATGGCCAATAATCAGAGCGCGCGTAAGCCATCTTTAGCAGCAGACATGAACAGCGCGCGGGCCGCGCGGGCAAGCTAGCCAGCGACATCCTCAGCCTTGGCCTCGGCAATCTTGCGGCGGGTATCGCGAATGCTGGACCATGCTCCGTAAGCGATCAAAGCCGCCAGGAAGACCCATACCCATACCGGTATATTGCGCCCCGCTATCGCGAGGTAAATATAAGCAGAAACGAAGAAAAATCCGGCGCTCATGGTCGGCAAAAGCGTCGATTTTCCTGCCCGCGCATTCTTGACCAACCAGCCGATTGACAGCAGGAAAAAAGGGATTGCGCCGACGTAGATCGCCCCAAAAATATAGGGATTTACGCCGTATTCAGCACCAAGGCCGAGAAACCACTGATTGATATCGCTAAGCATGGTTTCCCTTTCGCATGACCGCCGGATTTGGTTACAACAAATGCACCATAGCCTTATCTGCGATCAGAGCAATTTGGCGATGTCCTTGGCGATTGCCGAGGGTTTGTCACTCGATCCGTAGCGTTTTACCACCTCGCCCTCGCGGTTGATCAGGAACTTGGTGAAATTCCATTTGATACCGGCCGAACCAAGCAATCCCTTGGCTTCTTGCTTCATCCAGTCGAACAAGGGAGAGGCATCCGGCCCGTTCACATCGACCTTTGCCATGAGCGGGAAAGTCACCCCGAAATTGACCTTGCAAAACTCGGCAATCTCGTCCGCGTCACCCGGCTCTTGTCCGCCAAATTGATTGCAGGGGAAGCCGAGCACTTCGAAATCCTGATCCTTAAACTGCTGAAACAGAGCCTCCAGCCCGTCATATTGCGGGGTAAATCCGCATTTGCTGGCGGTGTTCACCACCAACAGCACCTTGCCAGCCTTGGTCGACAAATCGACCGGCTCTCCGCGATTATCGGTGACAGTAAAATCAGCAATCGTCGTCATCTCATACGCCTTTCAAGTCAGAACCCGTCGCAGCCGGCATTATTGTTCTTGCAGCACGCCATCATGCAAACGAACAGTTCGGTCCATCCGCCTCGCTAGACGCTCATTATGGGTTGCAATCAAGGCCGCGCTCCCCTCTCCGCGCACTAACTCGAGAAATTGGGCAAGAACCTTGTCAGCCGTGGCCTCGTCAAGATTGCCGGTTGGCTCGTCTGCCAACACCAGCTTGGGCCGGTTGGCCAGACCGCGCGCGACTGCGACCCTTTGCTGCTCTCCGCCTGATAGCTGGCTCGGCCGGTGATCGAGCCTTGCCGACAACCCCAGATTGCTGAGCAAATGCTGCGCCCTTGCCTCTGCTTCCCCGCGCGGGACGCCCGCGATCATTTGCGGCATGACGACATTTTCGCACGCATCAAAATCGGGCAGCAGGTGGTGAAATTGGTAGATAAATCCCAGATGATCGCGCCGCAAACGGGTGCGCGCTTTCGCATTGCTTCGCTCGGCAGCTTCACCGGCAATCACAATCTCGCCGCCAAAGCCGCCCTCAAGCAGCCCAACGGCTTGCAGCATGGTGGATTTGCCAGAACCCGAAGGCCCAAGCAAAGCGACGATCTCGCCCGGTTCAATGGTTAGGTTGACCCCTTTTAGAACATCAATCCGCGTGCCGCCCTGTTCAAAGCTGCGGGTGAGGCCGCGCAATTGAATGACCGGCTGAGTGATGCCATGTCCGTGCGGCGCGCTATTCATAACGCAATACCTGTACCGGGTCCGTGCTGGAGGCCTTCCAAGCGGGATAAAGCGTTGCAAGAAAACTCATCACCAATGCAAGGCCGACAATGCTGACGATCTCTGCCGGGTCAACCCGCGCCGGCAAGGTCGAGAGGAACCGCACTTGCGGGTCCCACAATTGCTGGCCAGTGACCATCGCGATAAAATCGACAATTCCCTCTCGGAAATAGAGCACTATCGCCCCTAGGATCAGCCCCGCAATCGTGCCGAGCGCCCCGATGGTGAAACCGGTCGTCACAAATATCTTGAGCAGGCTTTTGCGGGTCGCCCCCATGGTGCGCATGATCGCAATGTCGCGGGTCTTGGCCCGGACCAGCATAACAAGGCTGGAAAGAATGTTAAAAGCTGCCACCAAAACCATGAAACTGAGCGCAAAAGCCATCGCTGCCCGTTCCACCTGCAGGGCTTCGAAGAGGCTGGCGTTGATGGTTTTCCAATCATTGACAATCGCCCGCCCTGCCAGCGATTCGGCCACGGGCTGCATCGTCTCGCCAACAGTGTCTGGATCAGTCACCGTCACCTCGATCATGCCAATTGTCTCGCCAATCAGAAGCAGGGTTTGCGCATCCTGCATCGGCATCACAACAAAGGCCTGATCATAGTCGTAGATACCGACCTCAAAAATAGCCGATACCGTATATCCAACCTGACGCGGCACTGTGCCAAAGGGCGTCGAGCGGCCTTGCGGGTTGATGATGGTGATAACATCGCCGACCTGTGCGCCGATATTCTCAGCCAATCTCACGCCAATTGCGACATTGCTTGCGCCCGCCTTCAATTCAGACAGGTTTCCCGCGACCAGCTTGTCAGCGAAACTGTCGATATCCTCTTGCGTGTTACCGCGGACCAGAATCGCCTCGACCCGGCCATTAAACGACGTCAACAAGGGCTGCTCAATCAAAGGCGATGCATCGGTGACATCCGGGGTGGAGCGGACCTCTTCCAGCACGTTTTCCCAATCATCGAGCCTGCCGCCATAGGCTTGGACAATGGCGTGACCGTTGAGACCGACGATTTTATCAAGCAATTCCGCCCTAAACCCGTTCATCACGCTCATCACGATCACCAGCATGGCAACCGACAGCATGACCACGCCAATCGAAATGCCTGCGACCAGCGTGATAAACGCCTCTCCCTTGCCCGGCAGCAAATAGCGCTTGGCAATGGTCCACTCAAAAGGGGATAGGAATGCAGGGATGGTCAAACAGCCTGTGAAATCTGAACTCTAGTCGATCAGTTAGGGACTTTAGCATGTCCCTGCAATGAAAGGCGAGGCGCGATCTTGTGGATGGAGCTTGTGGATCGAGCGCGGGTGTGGCTTCGGCGGCGCGCGCCAAATCGTCAGCGCTTCGGCAAAAATCGCCCAGATGGAGATTGATTTTGTGCACGGTTGGGACAGTTTTTGCATAAGCCGTGCGCAGGCCCTGTATTCGGCCTTGTAATCGGATCGTAACAGGCTCAAAGCCTGCGTCAGGTCTTGGCAGAGTTGCGGGCGAGAATTCACGGCATGAACCTTACTCATCCCCAAACGGATACCGATTTGGATACAGATGGTGACAAGCTGCGCGAGGAGTGCGGCGTATTCGGAGCCATTGGCGCGCATGACGCAGCGGCGCTAACCGCGCTGGGGCTGCACGCTTTGCAGCACCGCGGTCAGGAAGCAGCGGGCATCACCAGTTTTGACGGCGAAGAATTCTATTCACGGCGAGGTCTTGGCCATGTCGCGGAAAACTTCTCCAGCGAGCAAGCGATTGCTGAACTGCCCGGCTCGATGGCCGCTGGCCATGTCCGATATTCAACCACAGGCGGCTCGGGCCTGCGCAATGTTCAGCCGCTTTATGCCGATTTGGCGAGCGGCGGTTTTGCCGTGGCGCATAATGGCAATATCTCCAATGCTGGTTCCCTGCGCGAGGAATTGGTGGGCCGCGGCGCAATCTTCCAATCAACCTCTGACACAGAGGTGATTATCCATCTGGTCGCGACCAGCCGCTATCCCACCATGGTTGACAAGCTGGTTGATGCTTTGCGCTTGCTCGAGGGGGCCTATGCGCTGGTGGTGATGACGCCCGAGGGCATGATCGCCTGCCGCGATCCGTTGGGCATTCGGCCGCTCGTGATGGGCAAAATTGGCGATTCGACCGTTTTTGCCAGCGAGACGGTGGCGTTTGACGTGGTTGGCGCAGAATTTGTCCGCGAAGTTGAACCGGGCGAGCTGATCCGGGTCGATTTCGAGGGGAAGACCGAATTGCTGCGCCCCTTCGGCAATCACCGCCCGCGTCCCTGCATTTTCGAACATGTCTATTTCAGCCGCCCCGACAGCATTTTCGGTGGACGCAGCGTATACGAAGCACGCAAAGCAATCGGCGCGGAGCTGGCCTTGGAAAGCCCATGCGAAGCTGATCTGGTTGTCCCTGTTCCTGACAGCGGGGTTCCAGCAGCAATTGGTTATGCGCAGGCCTCCGGCGTGCCGTTTGAATTGGGCATTATCCGATCTCACTATGTCGGGCGAACCTTTATCCAGCCATCCGATGGTTCGCGCCATTCCGGGGTAAAGCGCAAGCATAATGCCAACCGCGGACTGGTTGAGGGCAAGCGGATTGTGCTGATCGACGATTCCATTGTGCGCGGCACCACGTCGATGAAAATTGTCGAGATGATGCGCGATGCCGGTGCGACCGAGGTGCATTTCCGCGTCGCCGCCCCGCCCTTTGCCAATGGCTGTTATTACGGCGTCGATGTGCCCGAACGCTCGCAATTGCTGGCCGCCCAGATGGAGCTGGAGGATATGCGCCAGCATATCAAAGCAGACAGCTTGGCTTTTGTCTCGATTGACGGGCTTTACCGTGCGGTTGGCGAAAAGCCGCGCGTGGCAAGTTGCCCGCAGTTTTGTGACGCATGTTTCACCGGCGATTATCCTACGCCGCTGACCGATCTCAGTCTTAAAACCACGGGCGAGCGGCAATTGAGCTTTTCCGTCAAAACCAAAACGCAAGAGCCGGTCTGATGGCAGAAAATGACGCAAAATTGCTGACCGGCAAAACCGCCCTTGTCACAGGAGCGAGCAAAGGCATTGGCGCAGCCACCGCGCTAGCGCTCGCCGAGGCGGGTGCGCATGTCATTTTGACCGCGCGTGATGTGCGCGATCTGGAGGCGGTCGAAGATGGCATTCACGCAGCAGGCGGCAGCTCCACTATTGCGCCGGTTGATCTGACCGAAACCGACGGTATTCAGCGTTTATCGAGCGCCATTGCTGCGCGCTGGGATGCGCTGGACATATTGGTCCTCTCGGCTGCCTATTTGCCCAACCTTACCCCGATCACTCAGATTGACGCGAAGCAGTTCAACACCGCACTCACGGTCAATGTGCTCGCGACGCAAGCCTTGCTGGCGGGTTTCGATCCTTTGCTGAAACGCGCTGAGGCGGGCAAGGTCATCGGTCTCACCAGCAGTGTCGGTGCAGGACCAAGAGCCTATTGGAGCGCTTACGGCTCGACCAAGTCGGCGTTTGACAATCTGCTGCTGTCTTATGCGCAGGAAGTTGAAAAAATCAGCAGCGTCCGGGTCGCTCTGATTGATCCCGGCGCCACTCGAACAGCGATGCGCGCAAAAGCCTATCCGGGCGAAGATCCGCAAACTGTCAAACCTCCCGAAGAGGTTGCTGCGCGGTTGCTTGCGCTTGTCACTGACGGCTTTTCCACTGGCCATCGTGAACGAATTTAAGCGGTTAGTTAACCACTTCTCTCGACATTTATGAAACCGGTGCCGTGGCATTTCTGCTGAACCGCACAAGGCTACCGTCTGAGCTTAGCCGAAAGCCCCCATTTGGCATCAGGCGATGGTCTTGTGCGCAATCCACTGGAAAGGTTAGCCATGTCATCGACGGCTCAAGATCGATACCACATTGCCGCTCAGGAAGATCGCTGTGCACCGCGCACCAAGCTGATTATCCCGGGCCAATTGCGCGCGTCCGGTGGCCGCGCCTTCCAGACCGTGGTGCATGATCTGTCGATCTCGGGCTTTTCTGCCTCTGCGATAAACCGGATGCATGAAGGCCAGCTGTGCTGGTTGACCCTGCCCGGGCTCGAATCCTTGCAGGCACAAGTCGTGTGGTGGGAAAAATGTCAGGTCGGATGCGCGTTCAGCGATTTGCTTAGCCCGATTGTGCATGACAACATCATTGATCGCTACTCTAGTTCGGCGGACTAGAGCCTAGCTTAGGTCGCCTGAAGAGAGCGATCACCCAAGCCGCCTCGCACAAACGTACCGTTTCACTCGGCCATCTGCTCAGCATCCGCCTCCGCTGATGGACCTTGCAAAGCATCAACCGCGGCCTGCACCGCGTCATAAAATGCCTCCCGCTGAGCGCCGATATCGGGATCAGTTGCCCGCGGCCAATTGCTGTTCGATGCAATCACTAGGCCGCGCGCGGGATCAATAAAGATGCCTTGGCCAAAAATACCCTGAGCGGCAAAACTGCCATCATTATTGGTCCACCACTGGAACCCATAACCACCGTCAGCCTCGCCCGTCTCGGCCTGCGTGCTGGTCGCCTCGGCAAGCCATCCCTCAGGCACAATCTCGGCGCCATCAATCTTCGCACCGTCCAGAATAAATTGTCCAAATCGCGCCATATCACGGGTCGCGGCCTGTATGCAGCACCCGCTAATCTCGGCCCCAGTTGACCCTAGCAGCCATGTCGCATCCTGCTCCATCCCGTAAGGGGCCCAGATTTTTTCCGACAAATATTCTGCCAAAGGCCGGCCAGTCGCCTCGCTCACCAGAACACCGATCAAATTGGTCTCGCCGGTCTTGTAGACCCATTTCTCGCCTGCAGGTGCCTCGCGTGGGAGCGAGCGCATGTAGCTGACGGTGGTGTCCATCCCTGCTTCTGCCTGATGCTCGTTAAAGCGGGCAACGTCGGAATTGGGATCAGTGTAATCCTCGTTCCATGCCACACCCGATGTCATGGTGAGCAATTGCCGGATCGTTACATTCTCATATTCGGAACCTTTGAGGTCTGCGACATATTGCGCAACCGGATCATCAAGTGAGGCGATGGCCCCGTCCTTGACCGCCGCGCCCACGAGGGTCGAAGTCAGGCTTTTGGCGACCGAAAAGCTGGTCCATTTGCCCTCCTCCGAAAAATCGAGGCCGTAATTCTCGTAAACCAGCTTGCCATTGTGCAAAATGACCAAGGCAGAACTGCGCTGATCTGCCATGAACTCGGCAGGGTCCATCGCAATGTTGAGCGGATCGCCAGACGGCAGCGGTTTGACCGTGTCACCAGCCTCGATCAGCCGCGCTTTTGCCAAAACCGGCATAGAATCGAGCGCGCGAAACGCGGCATTGCGTTCCTCGTCCGACCAGAACAGCACATTGCTATCTGTGGGCATATTGGCGAGCACCGCCCGCGTATCCTTGTCGAGCGACAGCCAGCCAATTCCCAGCCCGGCCAGCACGATGAGCACTGCCAAAAATATGATCTTCCTCATGGTACTTCCCCTCCTCGAATGTCGTCTTCGAATGCCGTCTTCGTATGCCGTCTTAGAATGCTGGCCCGAACCGCTTAGGGTTCGCCCGCGCTTTACCCTTGCTTGACCAACGTCACCTGATGGACGTTAATCCCGCCAGCCCGAAATCCGCCTTCGCAATACATCAAATAATAGCGCCAGAGATCACAGAACTGTGCGTCAAACGCCGGATCCAGCCTGCCTTGCTCCAGCGCGGCATCGAAATTTTCCCGCCAGATCTTGAGCGTTTCGGCATAATCCTGTCCAAAATCCAATTGATCCTGCCAGCTCAGGCCGCGCGCCTCGGCCAAAGCGCGAAATTCCGATGTCCGGATCAGCAATCCGCCGGGGAAGATATAGGCCTGAATGAAATCAGCGCTTTTGGCATAATCATCAAACAACTCATCCGCGATGCTGATATATTGGATCGCGGCGCGTCCGCCGGGGCGCAAATTGCGCGCGGCACAATCCATAAAGGTCGGCCAATATTCGCGGCCCAGAGCCTCCACCATTTCCGAGCTGACAATCGCGTCAAAAGAACCGCTGACATCGCGGTAATCCTGCTTGCGAAACTCGGCCGAAGAAACGCCCAGCGCCCGGGCATAATCAAGCTGCTCATCAGACAGGCTGATCGCGGTAACTTTGGCCCCTGCGCGCGCCAGATATCCCGCCAATGTCCCCCATCCGCAGCCGATTTCCAGAATCTCTTGCGCGCCCTCTAGCCGCCTTTCCAAGGCTTGCCATTTGCGCCTTTGAGCAGCGGCCAGCCCATCATTCCCAACATCCAAAGCCGAGGAGTAGGACATCGTTTCATCCAGCCATGCCGCGTAGAAATCATTACCCAGATCATAGTGCGCGGCGATGTTTTTCTGCGCCTGAGCGGCCGTGTTGCGATTGACCAGATGAGCCAGTTTTAAAGCGTGGCGAAACGGCCCCTTGGCCCGCGCTGTGTCCCCCAATCGCACGGCATGCTGATTGAACAGGGCGAATAGCGCGGGAATATCCGAACACGTCCACTCCCCTGCTTGCCATGCCTGATACCAACCCACCGAGCCATTGCTCGCCAGCCTGACGAGCGCATTCCAGCTATCAAGATGGACCTCGCACACAAAACCAGCAGCACGCCCGCCCAGCGTCCGTTTGGTCCCGTCTGGCAATCTCGCATGGATCGCACCGCTGGTGAGCGCTGCGTCAATCCGGTCGACAATCTTGGTGAAACTTGGCGCCATCAACCGCGCCAATAGGCCGGGCTTGCGGGCAAAGCGCTGTCCGCCTTCGATCAGGCCAGACCCGCGTTTACGCGCAATGTGTCGCTGATTAGAAAACCCGTGCATGGCGCAAACCTATGCCGCGTCAAACCGGCATGGGCAAGCGTAGCGCCGTTTCATTGCGGTGATCAGGCCTTCATCGCCTGATAGGCTGCCAACGCGCGTTCGCGCGCCTCGCGGTGACCGATGATCTTCGCTGGATAGGCGGCGGGCCGCAAGCCGTGCTCTTCCGGGTCGTGAATGTAAGGCTCGTCCAGATCGGCCAGCTCGGGCACATATTCGCGGATATAGCGCGCGCAATCGAACTTTTCCGATTGAGTCAGCGGCGCCATGATCCGCACAAACATATTGGAATCCACGCCGGTACCGGCGGTCCATTGCCAATTGGCAGCGTTAGAGGCCATGTCGGCATCCACCAAAGTATCCCAGAACCACCTTTCGCCAATGCGCCAATCGATCAGCAGATGTTTGACCAGGAAACTGGCTGTAATCATCCGCACCCGGTTATGCATCCAGCCTGTGCGCCACAATTGCCGCATGCCTGCATCAACCACCGGATATCCGGTGCGGCCTTGCTGCCATGCCGCCAAATCCTGTGCAGCCTCGCTATCGGTTTCGGGATCGCGCCAGATCAGCTCGTCATATTCACTGCGGTAATTCGCGCGCGCATATTGCGGGAACTGGCAGATTGCATTGGCCCCGTAATCGCGCCAGATCAGTTCCTTTTCATAGGTCCGCCAGCCCTTGCCCGAGGCATGATCCTGAAGCCCGTGCCAGATTTGCACCGGACTGATTTCGCCGAAATGCAAATGCGGTGAAATCCGCGAGGTTTTGTCGATCGAGGGGAAATTCCGCCGCGTATCATACTCGGCCATATGATCCGCCCACCAATCAAGCCGCTGGCTCGCCGCCGCTTCGCCAATTTGCCAAAACTCGCGCAGACCTGCGGCCCAATCAGGGCGTGTGGGAAGTAGGCCCCAATCTTCAAGCGCATCTGAGGCAGGCCATTCAGCAGGCGCGGCCAGGCTTTGCGGCGCAGGGATCAAATCGCGCGGCGGCAACATGGCCAATGTTGCGCGGCTGAAGGGTGTGTAGATCTTGTAATCACCGCCGCTGCCGGTTTTAACGGTCCCCGGCTCAAGCAGATAATTGCCATCACAAAGCTTCAGATCGAGCGTTTTACCAAGCTCGCCCTGCGCTTTGCGCCACCACGGTTCGTAATGGCGGTTGGCATGCACCGCCTTAGCGCCGGTTTCCTGTGCCAGCTGAGAAAGCTCTTTGACCGCATCACCGCGCCTCAGGATCAGTTTTGAACCCAGTTTCTCGAAGCTGCGCGCAAGACCAGCCAGTGAATGATGGAGCCACCAGCGCGAGGCCCCGCCATAGGCATG
>CAZDHB010000001.1:0-4056 GCA_964505255.1 uncultured Porphyrobacter sp. | reverse complement strand
GCGATCTCATTTTGTGATCGCACAGGGCAATTGCGGCAAGGCCACTGCAAAGCGGTCCGCACCGCCCTCCTCCATCATGAAACGCGCATCACGCAATTGATAAGTCCCATCCTCAAGCGGTTTGATCAGCGGTGCCCGTGCCCAAAAGAGAAACGCGGCGACATTGGGATCGGACGCGGTCAGTTCGGTGAAATCACATGTGTCTAGAGGCACACCGGGCAAAGCGGTCCCATTGACCGAATAGAGCCCGTTTGACCCCGCAATGACATCCCGCTCCCACGATAGCAGCGGCGGCGGGCTGGCGATGACAAGGTCTGTTCCTGTTGGCGAGGCATGAGGCGCGGCCTCGACCTGCTGCGTTATCAGCCCGTTCAGCCCGATATAGGCCAGCACAGCAGCCATTGCCGCGCGTGCTGGTTTCATCCACTCGCGCCCAGTCTTCTCGCGCCGCAGCGAATACCAGACCGAGAAACCCAGCAGCGCCCAGAGCCATACATCGATGATGAACAATGTGTCGCCATAAAACCAGCGCGAGGAAAAAGGCTCAAGCAGCCGAATTCCATAGACATTCAGCCAATCAAGCGCGGGGTGCGTCAAACAGCCTATGAAGCTCAGCAAATAGAGCCATTTGAAATTAACCGGCAGGCGTCCTTCTGGCCGTTTCCCGCGTTTGGTTTGCCAGCGGTCATACCACCACAATATTCCGGCCAGCACCAAAGGCAGCAGCACCCACGCAGGCGGACCGTGGGTAATCCCGCGGCGAAAGCCCAAATGCTCCGTTCCCTCAAGCCAGAAAAAGCACGCCGCATCCACATCGGGCAGGTTTGCCCCGATAATCAGCGCCGGCATCGCAAGGCCAGTTTTTCGCTTCAGGCCTGTTTGGCCAAGCAATGCCCCAACAAGGCTGTGAGTGAGGTTATCCATAAGCGGCGCTCTATCCTAGGATCATGCCCCGCGAACAGGAAAACTTAACGCTCAATCGGTGGGATGTCCGCTATTCGCGTCCACGGTCCAGCTCTGGCCCTTGCCAAGCAATTTGGCGAGGTTGGTGTCCTTGCCATCCGATAGCTTGGCCCGCTCTTCAATAACGGCAGTCTCAAACGTCGGCTTTGGATCATCGTAAATCACGCCCAGCGCCATCGGAAACGGTCCAAACGGCATCTCAACCAACATATGCGCGATCGAGCGATTGGTTACGTCGTGAATGATCACATCGGCCGCGGCGTGATCGCCATCCACTACATCAACCACCTCAAGGCTGAGCGTCTCGCGGTTAAGCGAAATGCCCTTGGTCCCGCCCGCAAACAGCATCGGCTCTCCATTTTCAAGCCATAGCTGACGGTCCTCTGCACCCTTGGGCGCAGCGAAGTCATTGAACACGTCCTTATTGTAAACGATGCAATTCTGGAAAATCTCGATAAAGGCCGCGCCTTGGTGCGCATGCGCTGCTTTCAAAACTTCTGGCAGGTTTTTCGAGACATCAAAGCCGCGCCCAACAAATCTTGCGCCTGCCCCCAAGGCAAATGCCGCCGGTTTCGCCGGATGATCGTAGGAACCAATCGGGGTCGAAGGGCTTTTTGTGCCTTCGCGCGATGTGGGCGAGGACTGACCCTTGGTGAGGCCATAAATCTCGTTATTGAACAGCATGATCTGCATGTTCACATTGCGCCTCAGCACATGCATCATGTGATTGCCGCCAATCGACAAGCCATCGCCGTCGCCTGTCACCAGCCAGATATCAAGCTCTGGATTGGCGAGCTTTACACCCGTTGCCACCGCCGGTGCGCGGCCATGGATCGTGTGAAAACCATAGCTTTCCATGTAATAGGGGAACCGGCTTGAACAGCCGATCCCTGAGATAAAACAGGTGTTTTTGGGGTCCGCGCCCAATTGCGGCAAGGTGCGCTGAACCGCTTTCAAAATGGCATAGTCGCCGCAGCCAGGGCACCAGCGCACTTCTTGGTCGGTTACCCAATCTTTCAGCGTGGTTTCAATTTTCACTGGTGCGTTCATGACAGCGCTCCTTCGATAGCTGTTTCAAGTTCGGCAATGGTAAAGGGCTGTCCGCTGGTTTTGGTGAGCGGCTGTGCATCGACCAGGAATTGATCGCGCAAAATGGTTTTGAACTGGCCAGCGTTCATTTCCGGCACCAAAATCTTGTCATAACTGCGCAGTAAATCACCCAGATTGCCGGGCATCGGACAGATATGGCGCACATGGATATGGCTGATATCATGACCGGCCGAGCGCATGTTATCGACTGCACGCCGGATCGGGCCAAAGGTTGAACCCCAGCCAACCACAGCCAGCTTGCCGCCCGCTTCTCCCGAAGAGATTTCCTGATCCGGCACCGCAACACCGGCAACCTTGCCCATGCGGGCATCGGTCATCGCTTGGTGGTTTTCAGGCGAGTAATCGATGTGGCCCGTATCTTGCGCCTTCTCGATCCCGCCAATCCGGTGCATCAGTCCCGCTGTGCCGGGTTTGATCCACGGCCGCGCGCCTTTATTGTCGCGCTTATATGGAAGCAGCGTTTCCCCGCCATCGCCGTTTTTCTCGCTCAGGAATTTCGCCGGAAACGGCTCATAATTGTCGGGGTCAGGCACTTTCCAAGGCTCTGCCGCATTGGCGATATAGCCATCGGTCAGCAGCATGACCGGCGTCATATATTCCACCGCAATCCGGCAGGCCTCAATCGCGCATTCAAACGCATCGCCCGGGCTGCTGGCAGAGACAACTGGCATCGGTGCATCGCCGTTGCGCCCGTAAACGGCCTGATAAAGGTCGGATTGTTCGGTCTTGGTCGGCAATCCGGTCGATGGGCCGCCGCGCTGAGAATTGACGATGACCAGAGGCAGCTCGGTCATAATTGCCAGTCCCATCGCCTCGCCCTTAAGCGCGATGCCCGGACCAGAAGAACTGGTTACGCCCAATTGCCCTGCATAGCTTGCCCCGATCGAGGCACAGATCGCGGCGATCTCATCCTCGGCCTGAAAGGTGGTAACGCCAAATTCCTTCAGCCGCGCCAAATGATGCAGGATCGCGGAGGCGGGCGTGATCGGGTATCCGCCAAAGAACATCGGCAGCTCGGCCAATTGGGCGCCCGCCACCAGCCCAAGGGAAATGGCCTCAGCGCCGGTGATTGTCCGGTAAAGGCCCGGTTCGCTGGGCACAGGCGCGACAGCAACCTGTTTCAGCGGTCCCGACAATTCCGCCGTTTCACCGTAAGCATGACCCGCGTCAAGCGCCGCGATATTGGCATCTGCAATCTCGGGCTTGGACTTGAACTTGGACTTGAGCCAATCCTTGATCGGAGCTCGGTCGCGGTCAAACATCCACAGCGCCAGACCCAAGGTCCACATGTTCTTCGAGCGCAGCGCGTCTTTATTGCCCAGCCCGAACGGCTTTACCGCCTCAATCGTCAGCGCAGAAATATCAAACGCCAGCACATCATACTTCGCCAGACTGCCATCATCGAGCGGGCTGACATCATATTTCGCCTTGTCGAGGTTGCGCTTCGTAAACTCGCCCGTATCAGCGATAATCAGCCCGCCGGGTTTAAGCGATGCCAAATTCACTTTGAGCGCGGCAGGGTTCATCGCCACCAGCACATCGGGCGCATCACCAGCGGTGTTGATCTCGCGGCTGCCAAAATTGATCTGAAAGGCAGATACGCCGAACAACGTCCCTTGCGGAGCGCGGATTTCGGCCGGAAAATCAGGGAAGGTTGCCAGATCATTGCCTGCCAAGGCCGTCGATAAAGTAAATTGTCCACCGGTCAGTTGCATGCCGTCGCCGCTGTCCCCGGCGAAGCGAACGACCATTGCTTCTGGATTTTCGAGTTTCTCAGCCTCAGGCGGTTTACTCGCCACAGTTGCCATTCGGCAGTTCCTTTCACACCGGCCCCAATTTCAGCAATGGGCCTTATAATTTCATTTGGCTCGCGCCTAGAGTCCCCAAAAGCGCCGAGCAATCAACTTTTTCTCTGCTACCCTTTAATTCCGCGATGGAAAAGCCGAATGGATAGGCTAGACCCCTATCTAATTGAGCTACGCA